>NZ_JAAFYZ010000156.1 GCF_018274385.1 Catenulispora pinistramenti
GGGGCTGGGAATTGGTTGGGGGCGGCGTGCCGGGTGGCGATCCCGCGGGTCGGGTCGCGGCCGTCGCCGTCCCCGTTGACGTGGACGTGGACGTGGACGTTGCCGACGACGCAGAGCCGAGCGCAGCGCCGGCCGCCGGTCCCGCGGAGTCCCCGCTGCCGACCTTTAGCGTGCCGATGAGCAGCAGACCGCCGATCGCCGCGACGCCGAGGGCGAGCAGGACGCTGACGGCGACGACGGTCGGTCCCACCGGCGAGCGTCGTCCGAAGCCGTCCCGGTTCCACCATCCGGTCCGTGCCCGCCGCCGGTTCGTCGGCGCGTGGTCCGACGGTACCCAGCCCGAGGGCGCGAGGTCTGACGGTTCCTCTCCCGGAGGCAGCGACGGATGGCGGGACCACACGTCCTCGTTCACGGTCCCGGCACCGTCGTCGCCACCGTCGTCGCTACGTCGGTCGCCACCGCTGTCCCCACGTCCGTCGCTGTCGCCGTCATCATCGCCGAGCCTGTCGACCGGCTCCGCCACATGGGTCGGCTCCCAGATGACGGCCGTGTCCGCCTGCGGCAACGAGCGCCGCGAGCGCGCCAGCTCCATTTGCGTGCCGCGGTAGTCCTCGATGTAGGTCAGCACGGCCTCGGGCAGCGGCCGCGCCGCGTCGGCCGTGGCCAGATGCGGAGCCAGCGCGGCCAGCAGCGAGGCGGCCGTCGGCCGGTCCTCCGGCTCCAGGGCGAGACACCCGGCCACCAGGCCGCGCAGCTCTCTGGGCAGCGAGGTGAGGTCCGGCGGCTGCCGCATCTTGTGCAGCAGGACGCCGACCGCCTTCTCCTCCTGGTACAGGGCGGCGCCGGTGGCCGCGTGGTACAGCGTCGCGCCGAGTGCGAACACGTCGGCGGCCGGCCCGACGTCCCGGTCCCCCATCGCCTGCTCGGGGGCCATGTACAGCGGCGTCCCCATCACCATCCCGACTGCGGTGCCCTGCGGCAGTCCGTCGCTGCGGGCCAGCCCGAAGTCGATGACCCGCGGACCGTCGGCGGTGACCAGCACGTTGGCCGGCTTGAAGTCCCGGTGGACCAGCCCGGCCCGATGCACGCACTCCAGCGCCTCGGCGCACCCGGCGGCCAGCCAGCGCACCGCCGAGACCGCCAGCGGCCCGCACGCCGTGACCAGTTCCTCCAGCGAAGGCGCCGGCACGTACACCGTGGCCAGCCACGGCAGGTCGGCATGCGGATCAGCGCCCACCACCGCGGCGGTGAAGGCCCCGCTGACCCGCTTGGCGGCGTCCACCTCGTGCGCGAACCGGCGCCGGTACCCAGAATGCTCGGCCAACCCGGCCCGAATGGTCTTGACCGCGACCAGCCGCGAGGACGCCGAGCGCGCGAGGAACACCTCACCCATCGCACCGGCGCCAAGCCGGCGCACTACCTCATACGGCCCGATCCGGGCGGGGTGAAACGCCTGGGGCGGTTGCCCTGTCCGCGTCCGCATCGAGTTCCGCCCTCCGGAAGCACACCTTGGTGCAGGGTCCTTAGTAACCTAACTCCTGGCGCGGGCTACGGCGGGACTTCGGAGGAAGTCCCTAGGCCTGGTGTTCGAGTTGTTGTAATCGGGGTGCTCGCCAGATCCGTCAAGGTCATCGGTACCTTGAGCGGAGCAAGCCCTCCTCCCGCAGGCCCGTCCAGACGGCGGGCGGTAGACGGTAGACGGCATCGGCTCCGCAGCCGAGGGCCACCGCCGTTGTGTACACCCCGCACGCATAGCAGACCTTTGTGATGGCAGGGCGAGCTACGGGACAGCCGTCTGCACGAAACGTCGCTGTCCCAGGCCCGCCGCTACGGCGGCTTCGCCAGTGACCAACAGCCCTGTCGTTCACGCCTTCGTGTCGTGCTCTGCCGGGGCTGCTACTCGCTGACACCGACGGCCGGTCGGAGCAGGGCCGTGATCATCCGGTCGCGGTCGTGCTCGCCCTCCTTGCGGCGGCCATGGTGGCCGGGGCGAAGGGTCGCATCGCGATCAGTGGCTGAGCCGCTCTGGCCGGCCGCACCGACGCCACCGAAGCCACCCGATGAGCCGACCGCGACATGACCGGGCCGTTCACGATCCTCGGCCGCACCGGATGATGTGGAAACGGCCGTGGCGCTGACTCAGACGGACTGAAAGTTTGGAGTATCAGCTGAGTGCTTGAATCTCGGTCGCTAGCCTCTCCTGGCTAGCCGCCCACGACGCCAATAGGGCTAGACCGTCCGCGGTCACCGTGCCAGCGGGCGCGGTGTAGACGTTCAGGAGCAGGCCGGGTTCGGCGGGCAGCTCCATCGACTCGACGTCCAGGTCGAGCTGGCCCACTACCGGATGGTGCACACGCTTGCGTCCGGACCGGTGGAGCCGAACGTCCTGAGATGCCCATCGCTGCCGGAACAGTTCGCTACGTGTCGATAATTCACCGACTAGAGCGATCAACTCCTCGTCGTGCGGATTGCGGCCGGCTTCCATGCGTAGCTTCGCGGCCACATCGCAGGCGATTCGGTCATAGTCGACGAAGAACGCTTTCGCCGCCTCGGGATCCAAATACACGAACCGCGCGGTGTTCGCCGGCCGTCGCGTGTCGGCCAGCACCGGTGAATACAGTGCGCGGGCAAGGCGATTCATGGCCAGCACGTCATAACGGCTGTTGCAAATCCAAGCCGGCGCATCGGCGATGGCGTCGAGCACCTGCTGAAGCGCCGGACGCACCGTCGCGGCGGGTCGCCGGCGGCGTAGATCGCCGGGCGCCCTGGACTGCCGCGCAAGGTGGAACAGGTGATCGCGCTCGGCCTCGTCAAGTTGCAAGGCAGAGGCCAGCCCTTCGAGCACCCCGTCGGAGGCGCCGGTGAGGCTGCCGCGCTCCATACGCACGTAGTAGTCGACCGACACCTTTGCCAGCAGAGCTACCTCTGCGCGACGCAGACCTTTGACCCGGCGATTGCCGCCGTAGGTGGGCAGCCCGGCCCGCTCGGGAGTGATCCGCGCGCGACGTGAGCTCAGGAATTCCTTGATCTCAGTGCGCAGATCGATCGTGGCCACCCATTCACCGTAGGCCCTATCTGCAGGCTAAGGGAGGTCCTGCTGGTACCCCCGACGGTTACGCCCCCCCTCACACGCGCCCCCTCACACGCGGCATGCGGCATGCGGCGTAGCAGGAAAGGCCTGCGCCGACGCCTACGTACCTGATGCGGTCGTGGCGATCCCGCCGTCGGCCGCGATGATGGTGCCCGTGAGGTAGGAACCGGCCCGGCTGGCGAGGAACACGGCGATACCTGCCATGTCGTCGTCGCGGCCGAGCCGGCGCAGGGGGGCCTTCGCCGCGATCTTGTCGCCGATGGCATCGAGCGTGGCCGCCATCATGTGCGACGGGAACGGTCCTGGGGCCACCGCGTTCACCGTGACGTGCTGTGGGCCCAGTTCCCTGGCAAGCACCCTGGTGAGTTGGTGGAGTCCGGCTTTGCTGCTGGCGTACGAGTAGTTGGGCGACTCGGCGACGTGGATAGCGGCGATACTGCCGATGTTGATGATCCGCGCGGGATCATCGGCGGTGCCCGCCCTGCGAAGTGCGGGGAGCAGCGCCTGCACCAGCCAGAACGGCGACTTGAGATTGAGGTCGATCACTGCGTCCCAGGCCTCGGCCGGGAACGTCTCCAGCGGCTCGCGCCACATCGCTCCGGCATTGTTGACGAGGATGTCCAGACCTTCCGAGTCGGCCTTGACAAGATCAGCGAGGCGCTGACACTCGTCGTACCTGGACAGGTCGGCGGGGATTGCTTGAACGTCGCCGAATTCGGACAGAAGATGCTGTGCTTCCGCGCACGTGTCTGCGTTGCGTGAGCTGATAGCGACGCGGGCGCCCGCCTGCAGAAGGCCGCGCGCTATCATCATCCCAATGCCCCTGGTGCCGCCAGTGACAAGTGCGTACTTCCCACTCAGATCGAAAAGGTCTGTATGAGTGGTGAACTGGCTGTCCGCCATTGGTCTTCGTTCCTTCTGTCGTGGAACTGCCGTGGAAGCATGTGCTGACACGGTCGTGCGTCTGATGCAGCTGCATTGAACTGATGGGGGGAAGCTGCAGTGCGTGTCTATGGAGTGTTGTCGGCGCTTTCGTTCAGGGCATCTGGGACGGATTCTGAGGCGGCTGCCGTGCGCGCATCCCGTGGATCTGTTACTTCTCCTCTGTGTAGCTGGCGCCGACTCAAACAGGTTGCCAGCCGTCCAGGACGTCTGGGAGACCCTGGTGATGCGGGTACTGCCAGAGCCACCCTTGCCTTACGGATTGACGTGCGTGCCGCAGTTTCGTCTGCCGCACCGGCGTTTCCGTGAACGCATTCGATGGGTGTGCGACTCTTCATCGTTGCTCGTGGACGCACCTCGCGATTGCCCGATGACCGGCGTGAGTACACAGCTACCATCCCGTGGTTAGCGCCGCGGTGGCCTTCGCGATGTCGTACGTCTTTTGGCATGCCGGCTCACATCGGCATGAGAAAGCGGTCGATCGGGAAGGCCATATAAACGAGTCGCGACCGTATCTGAGAGATGTAAAGCTGGTACGCCACTTAGGGTTTGGTGTGGCCCTGGTGACGTCGCGGGCTGGCAGATCCCGATTCGGTGCTGTCGGAATGGTTCGAAGCTCTCTACCTGGCGCAACGGCTTCCGGGTTCGGCGTAACCGGCTTCGTCCGCGATACATCCACGGATGATCTGAGCCCTGCCAACGTCCCTATGCAGGCCACTGCCCATCCCACGTCAGTACGCGCGGCCTAACGACTGGGCCGAGTGGAACAGAATGGCAACGGCCCAAGACAGGTGCGCGGTGCCGTGGTGTTGCGAGCCGATCCGAGCGCACGCGGCGGCTACTGCATCCTCACCACCTTCCCCTCCGGCTGACGCCGAGGGAAGTACATAACCGACATCCACGACACACGAGGCCAGGGCGATGACACAGCCGGACATCTTCGACGACGACGCACCGTGGGCCGAGTGGCTGCCCGAGCTGCGGATGATCCTGTCCGCCTACAACTCGGTGCTCGACGACCCGTTCTCTGACACCCCGGAAGTCCCGTCGAAAGCGATGCGCTCCTACCTGCGGATGGCCACCTACTATCCGGGCCGGGCATTTCGAGCGACCGCCGAGATCCTGGAGGTGCTCAAATGCGGCCTGGACTCGCCCGAGGTCGCCGCCGAGTTGGCCACGATGCCCCCATGGGGGTGCCGCAGGGCCGCACTCGCGAGGACTGCCTGACGATGATGGTCCCGCACCTGGTCGCGTTCACCGAGAGCGGCGAGCAGACCGAACCCGCGGTGCCGGAGACCAAGTGGGAGTGGCGAGAGCGGCTGCCGAACCTGTCCAGCCTGCTCGGAGGCTACTACCACCAGAGCGCGACGGACTACCTCTTCCCTGACGTGGAAGACGACAGGTACGACGAGGTGGTCTTGGCCGACTATTACGGTAGCGGTCCCGATCCGCGTGCTGCGGCGGTGGTTGCCGAGATCGGCGAGCTACTGGAGATGGGACTTGACGAGGAGGCACTGGAGGCCGCGGTGTCCGCGCTGGGGTCGTGGTACGGCCCCCCACAAGGACTCTCCCGGAAGAGCTGGCTGATGGCGGCGGCCCAGCACCTGTCCCGGCGTCTGCCGGCCGATGGGTATCAGCCGCCGGAGGGCCTGAATCCCGCTTATCCGCCGCATGACAAGCGCGCGTTCGCCCGGTGACATGGCGAAGAAGCCGTCACTGCTGAGGTCATGGCCGGTGCGTCGTACTGGGAAGAATGGGACGATGACTTCGAGACAGTGGTCAGAGACGCATTGAAGCCGGACAGTACGACGATTATTCATTTCAATCTTGACGGGATCAGAGAGCCTGCCGAGTGGGCTAAGACGGCAAAGCTGGACAATCCCTATGCCTCGGACATGACCGCTTGGGAGCTGGCCATGGTCAAGGCTGCTCCACCAGAGGCACAGGCTCGCGTCCGATGGGCCAACGGAGACAACCCGTTCTCGTAGGGTGACATGGAGGGCCATTGAATGTCGGAAGACCCTGAGTCGCTACCGCTGAATTTCGACCATCGTTTTCAGCTGTGGTCGTACAGCAAATCGCATCGAACGCTCGTCATGCGTGGCCGGCCTGGCGAGGCTTATGACGAGTACGTCGACATCGTGTTCATGGACGTGCTCGGCATGAAACTCGCATCCGGGTATAGCCGGCTGACTGTCTCGGCTGCGGACGATCCGTCCGAGATGGATGAGCTTCTGCGGGCTCCTGAGCGTTACAGCCGTGGGTTCATAAACGTTGAGGTGTCGGACGGAGACACCAAGGGATTCGTGGTGTGCAAGCGTGTCACGGTGCGTCGCGGGACGGGATGGCAGGAGGAGAAAGGCCGGTGAGGCTGTTCTCAGATTTTCGAAGTACCGCCAGCCGCTCGCACCCGTCGCGTTCTCGAAGGCCGTCTGATGCGTCACAGTGCCGAAGTGCGCGAACAAGGCGGCGGCTGTCTGGCACCGATCACTTCCCCTCGTCGGATGCATCCGGCCCGAGAACGTCCGCAGCTAACCAGTACCACCTCACACGCTCTCGAGGTTTGTCGAGTGCCGCCGCGACAGCTGCGGAAGAGGGCTGACGCCGTATGACTTTCGTCGCGCGCAAAGCCAGTTGATCTCTGCAACCCTCCGCATCTGTCGCAACTGCAACTGAGGCCGCAACTGGCAAGTGTGTCCTGATCCGAACCAGCGCAGCACCTAGGGCGCGGATCTTCGACGCGTCAACGAGGGCACCGTGGCGGCCGCTCAGGTCGGATACGGTCCTTGGCGGTTAGCATCACTTCCTACTCCATGCCGGGCTTCAGCCGACGGCCACGCCCCACGACGCATTCCGCGGTGCCGGATGATCAGTGGCGTCCATCGACCGGTGGAATTGGGTCTCAACCTTTCACTGGCAACCGACCTCTAAGGGATGTGCCCGGCCGATCTCGGGCACAGCCGGATCGCGCGCAGTGCGCTCGCATCGGACGGGACGACAAGGAGGCCGGTGACGGCATGGCTTTGGGGGAACACGAGGAAGCGCAGTTCTGGGAGTTCGTGACGGGGCGACGGCGCGGTTTGGTCCGGGTCGCGTTCCTGCTCACCGGCGACCACGGGCTGGCCGAGGATTTCGTTCAGGACGCGTTGCTCCAGGCCTATCGCAACTGGCGGCGGATCGAGCGGAGTGAGCAGCCGGAGGCCTATGTCCGCAAGATCATCGTGAACCTGGTGAACTCTCGGTGGCGGCGGCTGAAGAACCGCAAGGTCTCGTTCTACAGCAACGTTCCGGATCGGCCGACGACCCGTGATGCGCATGCGGACGTCGACCGCTCGGACGAGGTGTGGCGGGCGCTGGCGACGCTGCCGACCGGCATGCGGACGGTCATCGTCCTGCGCTTCTACGAGGAGCTCACCGAGGCTGAGACCGCAGCCGTTCTCGGCAAGTCCGTCGGGACCGTCAAGAGCCAGTCGTCACGGGGGCTGGCCCGGTTGCGCGAGGTACTGGGGGCGCCGGCCCAAGGCAAGCAGACCGATCCCGCCTACGCGGCGGGGCGATTGGGGAACACGCATGTCTGAAAACGAGTTCGAAGAAGAGATCAAAGGGATGCTGTCCGGGCTGGCCGAAACAGAATTCGGCGCCGGCGCCCCTGTCGGGCGGATGCGGCAGGACTTTCGTGCGGCGGCCGCCCGGCGGCGCCGGGTCGTCACCGGGACGACCGCGCTGGCGTTGACCGGCGGGGTGGCGTTCGGCGTGGCGTTCGGCGCCAGCGGGAACAGCGGCTCGAATGGAACGGCGGGGTCGGTCGGCCCGGCCAGCAACATAGGGGTCGGGGGGGCGAGGACCGAGACGACGACCCCACCGGCTCCCAAGCCCGTGACCAAGCCCTTGGCCACGCCCTCGCTCCCGACACCGCCGGCGCCGCAGCTCAACGCGGACTGCACCACCGGCAACGGCAAGACGTTCATCGGTGACGTCAACCGAGTGCCGATGTCGCCGCGCGGCAGCCTGGTAAGCGATAACGCCTTCGCCACTGCGGTCATCGCGCGCGCCGAGGCGTTGGTCCCGGCAAACGCCGCCAAGCTCGAGATGGCCGACGACGACGGCCACAGCCGCGTCGCCGTGGTCTATCTGAACCCGAAGGCCGCCAAGTCCAACGACCCCTGCAACAAGGGAATGGAGGTCGTACTGTTCCACGGCCCGAGCGGTGCCTCGGTCGATGATCTGCTGGCGCAGGCCGGCGCCGTCACCTACGGCCCGGACTACGGTTTCAACTGGGCCGAGCGCAACGCCGACGGTTCCGAGTCGATCGCGGTCGTCTACCCGGAGGCCGACAAGACCGTGTCGTTCGACGGATCGCTGCTGGATCCGGACTCGACCGCGAAGGCCTCGCACCAGACGAACAACGGCGAACTGCTGGTGACGCTGCCAGCCGGCGCCGCGCTGCCGTTGTTCATCGATGTCCCGAGCCTCGGCACGGTCCCGGGTGGTACGGGCGGCAGCCCGCTGATGTTCGTCGCCGCCAAGGGCGATGCCGCAGCGTACGCCGCCGCGATCGGCGGAGACGTCGCCAACGTCGCTCCGCTGCCCCAGGGCTACACCGGAACCGGATTCTCGTACCCCAAGACCAACGGCAGCCAGTGGTCCAGCTATGAGAACCCGCGGACGCTCACCGGCCCCGGCACGGACTCCGGTCTCTGGATGACCTATGTCGGAGGAGCCACACCGCCTCTGCCAGGGACGCCTGCGTGACCCCTTGACCGCCTGAAGGAGACGGCTCCGATCCACTCTCACCGGATCGGAGCCGTTTCTGACGCCTACTGTAACGCGGTGGCGGGTGGGGCACGGTGTCACCGGGTGTCAGGGACCGGTCCGGGGCCGAACTTCGCCGCCGCAGACAGGCGACGTGATCGCGCCGGAGGCCTGCTCCCTGAATATCGGCAGGTCGCACAGGTTGTCTGCACCCTCAGTACACTGCACATGGCACCGTGCAGCGCCGCACCAGAGAACTGATTCGAGCGGCGCCGGCCGGCGCCACGCGTGAGGGTGGGCTGTCAGTGCCCTGCGTACATCGATATCGGTGCCGTGTCGGTGGGAATGATCGGATTCGGCACCGGGTGGACGGGCGTGATCACCAGAAAGTCGTGGTGCATCGGGTCGCCGGTCCCGAATCCGAGCAGATCCAACTGGCCGTTGGCGACGGAGGTGGAGTAATCGCCGTTGCTTTGCCGGAAGGCCACGCTGATGGCGTCCCCGATGTGTATTTTGACGTTCTTCACCTGGTCGGGGCTTATCGCGGTGACCGTGGCTTCGACCCCGAGCTTGGCCAGGTCGGCCTGGAACTCGGCCGGGTTCACGGCCGCGCTGGCGTGGAAGACGATGTGCACACTGTTGTCGCCAATCACCTTGGTCAGGCTGTATGCCACGGTGCTGATCTGGTCGCCGGCGACGGTGTCGTCGCCGGGGGTGGTGCTCGTCGCGACCGCGTGGCCGGCGGCGGAGTGGCTTTCGTGGGTGGCGACGGCGGCGAACGCCCCGACGGCGGCCGCGGAGACGGCGACCGACGTGGCCACACGGACCGCCAGGCGGCGTGGCTGGTTGCGGCGGTTCATGGACGTCCAGCTGGTCATCAAGTGCTCCTCACGGAGGTGTCGGCGGCCGGGCAGGAAGTCACGGTCGGGGGGCACCGGGAGCATCTGGCGCAGGGCGCGCAGGTCGTCGTCGGGGTTCCCGGTCATCGTGATCTCCTGTTCGTGGGCCGGACCGCATCGGTGCGGTCATCCGGTAGCTGTCTGTCCGGGCGGGCTGGGTTCCCGGTTTGGGCGAGAGTTTTTTCAGCGAGCTGGTCCAGGCGCCGCCGGGCCCGCGATAGGCGGGAGCGGACCGTGCCCACCGGCACGCCCAGCGCGGCGGCCGCGGCCGCGTAGTCCAGGCCGGCCCATACGCACAGCGACAGCACCTCGCGGTCGGTACGCCGCAGCCCGGCCAGGACCTGTTTGACCACGGCGATGCGTTCCTGGTCGTCCAGCCTCTCGACCATCTCGTCGGCCAGGTCGGGGACCAGTTCGGGCGTGGGGATCTTCTGCATGAGCCGGTGGTGGCGCCACGCCGCGCGCCGGCGCTGGTGCATGACGTTGGTGGCGATGCCCAGCAGCCAGGGCAGCAGGCTGCCACCGTGGGGGTCGGCCCTGCCGCGCAACCGCCACGCTTCCAGGAACGTCAGCGACGTGCAGTCCTCGGCGACCGACCAGTCGCCGCTCAACCGGAGGCAGTGGTTGTACACAGACCTGCCGTGTTTTCGGAACAGCTCGGCGAACGCGCCTTCGTCACCAGCCCGTATCCGGGCCCGGAATTCGTCGTCCATGCCATGACCTGTCGCTTCGACCGGGCGTGGTTCCCGTGATGTGCGTCACACCCGCGGTGGTCATCCGCACCAGATCATCAAACCCGGACCCGGACCGCTGTGCCACGGTCGATGCCGCTCGACGGTGGCACACTCGCCTTGATGGCTGCGTCCGGTGTTGTGGTGGGCTGTGTATTCCTCCAGCACAGTATGTAGGTGGTGTTCGCCAAAGATGAGCATCCGGTCGGTGCATTCGGCGCGGACGGTGCTTACGAAGCGTTCGGCGATGGCGTTCATCCGCGGGGCCTGCGGCGCGGTGAGCAAGGCTTCGACGACGAGTGCGGTGTTCGAGACAAACGCGAAGAGCGTGCAGCGGCGGGTGACCGCTGGCTGGACGAGGGCTGGGTTATCGCGACCGAGAAAGGCGACGCTGTGAACCCGCGGAACGACTGGGCCGAGTGGAAGGATTTGCTTCGAGAGACAGGACTCCGAGACGGCCGTCTGCCCGATGCTCGCCACACTGCGGCGACCCTCCTCCTGCGTGCGGGGATCGTCGAGCGGACAACGCAGTCCCTCACGGGGTGGGGAGACACACGGATCGCCCAGCGCTATCAGCACGTGACCGGGGTGATCCAGCGAGACGCCGCTTCGCGTGTTGGGACGCTTCTGTGGGGTGGCGAGGACTGGCCCTGAGCCCATCTCAGCTGGCGATCGAATCGTCTCAAACTGTCTCAAAATCGGTAACTGCAACTGGATTTGCAACTGAGACAGATCATTCGCACTGACGTATCAGAACGTCAAACAGCCCCTGTTCTGCGTTCCCGCAGCTCAGGGGCTGTTTCTAGAGCGGTGACGGTGGGATTTGAACCCACGGAGGCGTGAACCTCACACGCTTTCGAGGCGTGCTCCTTAGGCCGCTCGGACACGTCACCGTGGGATACCTTACCGGATCTGGGTGGGTGGTTCGGTCACTTTTGGCGGCGGTGGTTGAAGAAGCGGTCTAGGGCGGCTCTGCACTCGGGTTCGAGGACGCCTGGTACGACTTCGGGGTTGTGGTTGAGGCGGGGGTCTCGGAGGACGTCGTGGAGGGAGCCTGCTGCTCCGGCTTTGGGGTCCCAGGCGCCGAAGATGACGCGGGTGAGGCGGGATAGGACGATGGCGCCTGCGCACATGGTGCAGGGTTCGAGGGTGATGACCAGGGTGCAGTCGGTGAGGCGCCAGTCTTTGGGGTGTGGGTCGGGGTTGGCTTGTGTTTTTTGGTGCTGGAGGGTTTGGGCTGCTGCTCGGATCGCCACCATCTCGGCGTGGCCGGTGGGGTCGCCTTCGGCTTCGCGGGTGTTGCGGCCGGTGGCGATGACGGTGCCGGTGGGGTCGAGGATGACGGCTCCGATGGGGACGTCGCCGGTGGCTTCGGCGGCGGCTGCTTCGGCCAGGGCCAGGCGCATCCAGGGTTCGTAGCGGCGCTGGGTGGGCGTGGTCATGGGTCCAGTGTGGTCGGTCGGTGGGGTTCGGACCTCATTGGCCGGCGCGTGGGTGTGACTGATGCCACACGCGATGAGCCTCACAAAAAGCGCCGGGTGATGGGGGTGGGAGTAGCTGGGTTGCCCCTGGCCGGCCGAGCCCCGAACCTTTGAAGCCCGAAGCTCTAATAGAAGAACGTCCGCAGCAGTTGCTGCTTCCTGAGCCGCGCCATTCGCGCCCGGCGCGGGGCGACGCGCTCGCGCAGGCGCTGGGCCTCGGCCAGGTCGGCGAGGAAGTCTTCGCGACGGCGCTTGCGGTCGCGAGCCTCGCGCGGCGCTGGTGCGGGCTGCGGTCGTGGTTGCGGCTGGTCTGCGGGCATCTGCATGTCACCGCCTTCCCGTTGCGCCGGTCTCCTTCCGGAAGCCGGCGGTTTGACCTTTTTGAGAGGTTACCTTGTCACCGTATGTACTTGTCCAGTGCTTACCGGTGCAGTGCCCCGGCTCGTCGGATACCGTTTGCCCATGCCCACCGTGTCCATTCATGTCGTCGACCACCCGCTCGTAGCTCACAAGCTGACGCTGCTGCGGGACGCGCGCACCGCCACCCCCACCTTCCGCTCGCTCGCCGACGAGTTGGTGACGCTCCTGGCCTACGAGGCCACCCGCAATGCGCAGGTGGAGCCGACCACGGTGGTCACGCCGGTCGCCGAGGCGCGCGGGGTCACCTTCAGCGGCCCGCGGCACCTCGTGGTCCCCGTGCTGCGGGCGGGCCTGGGCATGCTCGACGGCATGGTCCGCCTGCTCCCGACCGCCGAGGTCGGCTTCCTGGGCATGGTCCGCAACGAGGACACGCTGCAAGCCTCCACCTACGCCACGCGCCTGCCGGAACACCTCGCCGGCCGCCAGTGCTACCTCCTGGACCCGATGCTGGCCACCGGCGGCACGTTGATCGCCGCGATCCGCCTGCTCGCCGAGCGCGGAGCGGCCTCGGTGACGGCCGTCTGTCTGCTCGCCGCGCCCGAAGGTGTCGCCGCGGTGCAGGAAGCGCTGTCCGGTCTCGACATTCCCGTGGCGATCGTCACGGCGGCCATCGACGAACGCCTCAACGAGAACGGCTACATCGTCCCGGGCCTCGGTGACGCTGGAGACCGCCTCTACGGCACCGTCTCGGCCTAGAGGTACTAGAAGGTTAGAAGGTGTAGAGAGAGGTACTAGAGGCGCGTAGAGGCCCCTAGAGGTGCCAGAGCAAAGCCGAAAAGACGCCTGTGAGGCCGATTGCACCGGCCCCACAGGCGTCTCAGCTATCCCGCGGCTATCCGCAAGCGACGCCCTACTGCGTCTTAAGCGCCGCCAACACCTTCGCCATGCTCTCCTTCGCATCCCCGAACAACAGCGACGTGTTCTGCGCGTACAACAACTCGTTCTCGACCCCGGCGAACCCGGGCCGCAACGACCGCTTGCAGAACACCACCTGTTGCGCCAGATCCACATCCAGGATCGGCATCCCGGAGATCGGAGAACCCGTAGGCTGCCGCGCGGCCGGGTTCACCACGTCATTGGCCCCGATCACCACGGCCACATCCGCCGAAGCCAACTCCGAGTTCGCGGCGTCCAGTTCCAGCAACGACTCGTAAGGCACGTTCGCCTCAGCCAGCAACACGTTCATATGCCCCGGCATCCGGCCCGCGACCGGGTGGATCCCGTAGGACACCTGCACCCCGCGTGACGTCAGCAGATCCGCCACCTCGCGAACCGTGTGCTGGGCCTGCGCGACCGCGAGTCCGTAGCCGGGGACGATGACCACCTTGCGCGCGTACCCGAGCAGGATGGCGACGTCCTCCGGCGACGAAGTCCGTACCGGCCGCGGGGCGCCGTCGCCGCTCGTCGCCGCACCGCCGGCCGTGGCCGTGAAGGCCCCGAACAGCGTCCCGGTCAGCGGACGTCCCATGGCGGCGGCCATCATCCGGGTCAGCAGCGTTCCGGATGCGCCGACCAGCGTGCCGGCGATCACCAGGAGGGTGTTGTTGAGCACGTAGCCGCTGGCCGCGACCGTGAGGCCGGTGAACGCGTTCAACAGCGAGATCACGATCGGCACGTCCGCACCGCCGACCGGCAGTACGAACAGCACGCCGAACGCCAGCGCCACAAGCGCCAACAGCACCATCAGCACGGTGCTCGGCCACGGCACGAGGAACACTCCGAGCAGCACGCTGGCCGCCGCGACCCCTATCGTCAGCCAGCGTCCCGCCGGCAGCACCACGGGCCGGGTCGTCATCAGCTCTTGCAGCTTGGCGAAGGTGATCAGCGATCCGGAGAACGACACTCCGCCGACCAGGATGGTGAACGCGGTCGCCGCCAGGTTCGCGGTGGCCGCGTGCGAGATGTCCTTGCCGGGCCGCAGGAATTCCACGGAGGCCACCAGCGCCGCGGCCCCGCCGCCGACGCCGTTGAACAGTGCGACCAACTGCGGCATCGCGGTCATCCGCACCTGCCGCGCGGTCGGCAGGCCGATCGCGGCGCCGACCACGATCGCCCCGATGATCAGCCCCATGTGCTTCAGATGCGGCGTGGTCAGGGCGACGATCACGGCCAGCGTGGCGCCGCAGGCCCCGATCACGGTTCCCATACGCGCGGTGCGCGGTGCCGACAGACCCTTGAGGGTCAGGATGAAGCAGATCCCTGCGATCAGGTAGGCGGTGTCCCGCCACGCGCTGCTCACTTGGTGCCCTCCCCGGAGGAAGCGCCGGAACCCGACGATGCGGAGGAGGCCGGGGGCGCCGCAGCAGCCGCAGCCCCGGCACCAGACCCAGACCCGGCACCAGACCCAGAACCAGCCCTGGAACCGCCACCGGACCCCGGATCGCCAGGAGCCCGCCTAGGTTTCGCGAACATCCCCAGCATCCGATCGGTCACCGCGAACCCGCCGACCATGTTGACGGTGGCCAGCACGATCGCCAGCAGCCCGATCACCAACTGCAGGTTGGAGGTCGTGGAGCCGGTGGCGATGATCGCGCCGACCAGGATCACGCCGTGCACCGCGTTGGCGCCGGACATCAAGGGGGTGTGCAGGATCGAGGAGACCTTGGAGATGACCTCGAAGCCGAGGAAGACGGCCAGCACGAACACCGTCAACCACGCTGTGGAACTCATCTGAACTCACCCTTCAGCAGCACGCAGCACGCGGCGGCGATCTCGTCGGCGGCGATGTCCTCGGGAGTTGATACAAGCACTCCGTCCTGGCAGATGGCCAGGACGAAAGCCGACATGTTCGCGCCGTACAGCCGGGAGGCGTGCGCGGCGAGCTGGCTGGGCATGTTGCGGCCGCCGTGGACCAGCACGCCGTGGTGCCGGACGTCCTCGCCGGGCCGCGACACCTCGCAGTTGCCGCCGTTGGGGTTGTCCGCGGCCAGGTCGACGATCACCGACCCGGTCCGCATCTTCTCCACCATCTGCGCGGTCACCAGCAGCGGGGCCGGCCGGCCCGGGACCGCGGCGGTGGTGATCACCACGTCGGCGGCGGCCACGTATGGGGTCAGGGCCTTGCGTTGCCGATCGGCGGCGTCGGAGGCCTGCTCGCTGGCGTAGCCGCCACTGGCAGAGGTCTGACTCTCGATGTCCAAGGTGATCGCCTTGGCGCCCAGCGAGCGGATCTCCTCGGCCGCGGCGGCGCGCACGTCGTACGCCTCCACCACCGCGCCCAGCCGCTTGGCCGTGGCGATGGCCTGCAGACCGGCCACCCCGGCGCCCAGGACCATGACCTTCGCCGGCGGCACGGTTCCGGCCGCCGTCATCAGCAGGGGGAAGAAGCGGGGCAGCCTCTCGGCGGCGATCAGGCCGGCCCGGTAGCCGGCCACCATGGCCTGGGAGGACAGGGCGTCCATGGACTGCGCGCGGGTGATGCGGGGGAGCAGTTCCAGGGCGAAGAAGGAGGCGTGCCGGTCGACCAGGACGCCGGCCGGGCCGCGGCCGTCCTTGGGAGAGGACAGGCCGACCACCGCTGTGCCGGGCCTGAGTTTGGCAGCGGTCTGCTGATCGAGTTGACCGACAGCGGTTAACAGATCGATGTTTCCCAAGATTTCTTCCGGGTTTTTCCCGATCATGGCGCCCGCCGCGCGGTACGCGTCGTCGTCCTCGTCGGCGGCCAGACCGGCGCCGGACTGGACGTACACGCTGTGACCGGCGGTGATCAGGCGTCCCGCGGACTCGGGGGTGAGCGCCACCCGGCGCTCAAAAGGGGCGGTTTCGGTCAAGACACCGATCTGCATGCGATCAACCTAGCCGGGGAATGCAGCGTATGTGTGCCCCCTGACACAGAAGTCCACTGAGTCGTTATGGTCAGCGTTGGCCCGGGACGCGGTCAAAACCGTCGGTCCGGGCTAGGCTTTGACACAGTGGGGAAGCTGTTAGGTAGGAGTGAACCGGGAACGCCTCGCATGATGCTGACTTCCGGTCGCGCGGCACCTCGACCGTCCAGATGTAAGGGGATCTGACGTGAAACTCAAGCCGGCCGTGCAGTGGGGCATCGTGCTCTTCCTGATCTACTTCGTGGTCCAGAACCCGTCAGGGGCGGGCAACATCGCCCAGGGAGCGTTGAACTGGGTGGCCGGTGTCGGCCACACCCTCGGTGATACGTTCCACAACCTGGTTTCGAGCTGATCGGCGAGACGGTAACCCGACGTGTCCGACTCTTCGCCGCCGCTGTATGGGCGGATGCTGCTCAAACCGGAACTCGAGGGCCGCGCCAAGCGGTTCCTGGTCCCGGGTGAGCGTCTGGTCATAGCGGTGCGCCATCATCTGGCCGCGATCATCATTCCGGTGCTGATCGCGGTGGTGCTGGCGCTGGCCGCCATGGGCATCGACATCTTCTCCACCCCCGGCGCCGGCAAGTTCCGGCTCGGCGCCTGGGCGGTGGCCGGGATCGCCTTCCTCTATATGGCCTGGAATCTCGCGGTGTGGAACGGGGACCTGCTGATCGTCACGAACAAGCGGATCCTGCACACCCACGGCGTGATCACCCGGTCCTACGACGCCCTGCCGCTGGGCAAGGTCAACGACATGCGGGTGGAGCGGGACCTGCTGGGCCGGATCCTGGGCTACGGCCGGTTCAACGCCAAGGCGGTCGGCGACGCCCCGTTGGGCCGGCGCGGGCTGGACTTCATCTCCCACGTCGAGGAGACGTGGCTGGAGATAAGCAACCTGTTGTACGGCCCGGGTGCCAAGTCCGGTCCGAAGGAGCCGCAGGAGGTCCGCCTCGTCGGCGCGGTCCTGCCGGACATGCACGGCGAACCGGTCGAGATAGTGCTGCCTCCGGTGTCCGTGAAGAGTCCGGCCGATGACGACAAGGCACACCCTGTGAACGCCGCCATGCTCCCGGTGCGGGTGTTCCGTGACGATAAGGGCGAGCGGGCGTTTGAGACCGACGTCACAACCGCAGGCAACAAACGTCGCAGGATTCGCTTTTTCCGCTAACCGGACATCAGTCGCTCTAGCCCAGGTCGCGCCCGAAAGTGGCGGGCCTGGGCCAACCGTGACGTTCACTGCGCGTTGGCGCTCCTGCCCGAAGCGTGGCCTGAATCTAAGCGTTCGCTGAACGAATCATGGACTTGTCACTTGTTAGGCAGACGGCGGGTGACTAACGTCCTCAGGGCTTCGCCGCTCCCAACGGGCCGCCAGGTTCCGGGCGTCGAGGCACCGCCGAGTCCGCACACCACGCGGAGCCGGGGAACCAGGTTCGTCGGCGTGGCCCACGCGAAAAGCGAGGGTGGCGCCATAGGGGTGAATCGGTCGGCGTGCACGCGCCGTCATGTGCGTGCGTGCGACCGTAGGGCTACTTCTCGGCCCGAATCCGTCAGCTAACCCGGTAGGCGGACTAGGAGGAGACGGAGCTCAGAAGCTCGCATGACTGTCAATGCCCGACATCGTCGTCCGCGTGCCCGAAAGTCCACGAAGCTCGCCCTGGGCGCCGCCGCGGCCGGGACCATGGTCCTGGTGCCCAGCGTCGCCAACGCTGAACCGCAGCCCACGATCGACCAGGTCAGCGCCCAGCTGAACACCCTGTACCAGCAGGAGGCCCACGCCGACGAGGCGTACAACGCGGCGCAGGCCGCGCAGGCCACGCTGCAGCAGCAGGTCGACGGGATCAACGGCCAGATCAGCGCCGAGCAGGCGAACATGAACCAGACCAAGACCCGCCTGGGCGGGCTGGCCGCCGAGCAGTACCGCAACGGCGGCATCGACCCCACCTTGCAGCTGATGTTGCAGGCCAACCCCTCGACCATGCTGACCATGTCGGCCACCGTCGGGCGGGTCACCGCGAACAACGCCGACACGCTGGCGCTGCTGGACCAGCAGAAGGCGGACCTGGCGACCAAGGCCCGGGAGGCGGCGGGCAAGATGGCGCTGCTGGACCAGCAGGTCAAGGCCGCGGAGTCCACCAAGAAGCAGTTCGACGGCGACGTCGCCAAGACCCAGGCGCTGCTGAACTCCCTGCAGGCGCAGCAGCGGGCCGCATTGCTGGCCGCGCAGCAGAAGCAGCAGGCCGCGGCGCTGGCGGCGGCTCAGGCAGCGTCACAGGCGGCTTCGCAGCACTCGACGTCGGGGTCGTCCGGCTCCTCTTCGGGGTCTTCGGGCTCCTCCGGTTCGTCCGGGTCCTCGGGCTCGTCAGGGTCCGGCGGGTCGAAGGTGGCGATCCCCTCGGTGTCCGGCCGTGCCGCCGCGGCGGTGGCCTTCGCCCAGGCGCAGATCGGGAAGCCGTACATCTTCGGCGCCACCGGTCCGGGCGGGTACGACTGCTCCGGGCTGACGCAGGCGGCGTGGAAGGCGGCCGGGGTGGCCATCCCGCGGACCGCCACGGCGCAGATGCAGGGGCTGCCGGCGATTCCGGCGTCCTCGGCGCAGCCGGGTGACCTGGTGTTCTTCTACGGCGACTCGAGCTACGTGGATCACGTCGGGATGTACATCGGGAACGGGATGGTCATCCACGCTCCGCACCCGGGTTCTTCGGTGGAGATCGTTGCGGTGAGCACTATGCCGCTGGTTTCTTACGCGCGGCCCTAGGGCGTAGGGCGTAGAGGTTCGGCTCGCGGGTCGTTTCGGGCGTTCGCGTGAGCGCGGGCTCGCGGCGCGGGCTGGGCGGGCTTGCGGGCTGGCTGGTTGGCCGGGCTCGCACGTTCGCTCGCTTGCGCGGTTCGCTCGGGTAGCCGGGTAGCCGGGTAGCTCGTTTCAGGGTGTCGGCGCGTTTCAAGGACGGTGTGGGTCCTGGAACGCGCCGAGTATGGGCGTGGCGTCTGGCCTGGGGTTTCCTCCCCGTAACCCGGGCCGGACGCCACCGCCACGCGCCATCCGCGCGACCTTTCCCGCCGGCGTCGGCCATGGAGCCGTCGGCGTCTGGACGGGGCACGTAGAGATCCGTACTCGGGACGAGTGGAACAGCTCCGCATTTTTGCGTAGTGCTGCTCACAGCTCCTATTAGCCCCGCTCCTGTTAAGCTCAGGGGCACAGACGTCTACCAGAAGGGAGGTGGCCACGTGAAGAAGCTGCTTCTGCTCGCAGTGGCTGCCATCGGCGGTCTGCTGGTCTACCGGCAGGTCCAGTCCGACAAGTCGGAGCAGGACCTCTGGACCGAGGCGACCGACCCGGTCCCTTCGGCCTGAGAACCGCTCATCCGGCTTCCTCGGCAGCTAGAGCCGGGGCACGGTCCGCTTCCCGGGTTCGGGAGGCGGACCGCTCTACGGGGCCATGGCGCAATTGGTAGCGCACCTGCTTTGCAAGCCAGGAGTCCCGTGAACTTGGGGTCGTAGCTCAATTGGCAGAGCACCGCCTTTGCAAGGCGGGGGTTAGGGGTTCGATTCCCCTCGACTCCACAGCTAGATCTACTCGTGCCCCCACCTGCGGGTTCGGGTGCGGGAGTTCGGAGAGGCCCTTTGGGCGGCGACCGTGTCGCTGTGTGAGGCGTCTCACCGAGTCTCACTGATTCTCATTCAATCTGACTGGTCGCGGAAAATACGCGGAAACGGGATCCTGGCCGTTTCGGTGCCGTATGAGCAGGTCAGCAGCCTGCGATGGCTGATCGCCCTGCCAAGGCCAGAACTTGACGGAGCGGTCTACTTGTCCTCCTCGTCTTCGGTGTCGTCCTCGTCGTCGAAGTCCGCATCCGGATCGTCCTCGTCGTTAGCATCGTCGGCGGTGTCGTCTCCGGGCTCCTCCTCGGCGGCGAGGGCCTGTTGCTCGAAGTTTGTGACCGAGCGTTCGATCAGAGCTAGGGCGATCTCTTCCTGCCCCTCGATGCACTTGGCGTAGATCCGCAGCAGGACGTCCAGGCCGTGGCCGGCCCACTCGGCGATGAGCGTCGGGGGCACGCATGCGTTCAGCATCAGCGACACGCCGCCGTGGCGGAGGTCATAGACTCGTCGGGCGAGCCTTGACTTGAACTGGCGCAGCGTGAGCGTCTCCTTCCGCGTAAAACGCCAGACGCTGTTGTAGGTGGTCTTGTCGATGGACCGGCCGCTCCCGCGCAGACTGGGAAACATCCGGCCACCCGCGGGAATCTTGAACTGCCGGAGGTGGCGACGGACCCAGGCGACGGCGTTGGGGTGAAGTGGCACGTCGCGTTCCTCGCCGTCGTCCCGCTGCTTCAGGGCCTTGCTGTCCCGGCCCTTCTCGTCGTCGGTCCACTGCTTGCCCGGCTGCGAGTCCGCGCTGTGAAACCTGACCCGTCCCCACCGTGTCTCACGCTGCCCTGGCGCAGGGGCCTTCGGGAGGGTGAAGCAGTCCTCGGTCAGGTCCATGACCTCGCTGGGCCGCATCATCGCGTAGTACGCCAGCGCGTAGAACGCCTGAAGCCACTCGCCAGTGGTGCCGTACTTCGCGCAGTTGGTGATTAGCGCCTCGACGTGGACCGGGTTGGTGACCACGCGCTTGTCGATCTGCTTGGTGCGCGCGGCCTGCTTGCCGAAGCGCTTCCACTTCGGGTTGGCCAGCGGGTTGACGTCCAGCACGTCCTGCTCGACCAGATACTCCAGCGCCTGGTGTAGCCCGGCCCGGTTGCGGCTCACCGTCGAGGCGGCGGCCTTCTTGCCGGTGGTGGGCTGGAAGCTGATCCCCTCCATCGCCAGGCGGAACGTTTTGTCCTCGGCGAGGTCCTTCGCTGGCGCGGAGTGCTTCTTGATCCACTCCAGGGCCGCGACGTACTCGGCCTTCGGGGGCTGCTTGTCGCGGTTGTTTAGGTTGAAGACGTACTTCACTAGGACGTGGTTGAGGGTCTTGCGGTCCGGGGCGCCGTCCCGGGTGGTGACGAGTGCGGCGGTGACCGTGCTGAGTGTGTTGGCCAGGGCCGTCTTGGAATTGGGCTGGAGCTTGGGCCACTTGGCGTCGTAGAAGGCCATGAAGTGCTGGAGGCAGGTGGCGGCGCTCTTTGCGGCCTCCTGCTCTGCGAGTTCAGCGGTCTCGCGCTCGACTTTCCGCCGGTACTCCGACATTGGGAGGCCGGACTCGATGTGGAAGGCCTCGCCCTTCTTCACCGCGAGCGTGAGCTCCATCTGTCGGCTCTCGGCGGCGGGGTAGGTGGCGAAGCTGTCGGTGCAGTCCTTGTCCCGGCCCTCGACGATCCAGCGCAGGGAGTAGGTCCGCTTGCGCTTGGCCTCGGGCTTGGCCAACTCCGACTTCGCCTTACTGACGTGCTCGCGGATACCCCAGATGCGGACGTTGTAGGTGTACTCGTCGTTATCCAACGTGCCTTCCGTATCTCAAAGTTCAGATGTATCGAGGCGTGCTGAGCCGGCGGCTACTTCTGCTCGCGCGCCTTCAGCCACCGCTCGATCTCGGTGGTGCGGAACCGCAGCTCGCCACTGGGATACTTGATCGACTTCGGGGCCTTGCCGCGGGACTTCCAGCGAAAGAACGTCGAGCGCGGCAACGGCTTGCCGGGTTCGCCCAGCTCCACCAGTAGCTCGTCCAGGGATATGAGGCCGTACGCGTTAGCCATGGTCGGGGCCCTTTCGGTGAGAGCCCGGCCCCGGCCAGCCCGGCGAGAGGCCGGGCTGGACTTGGATCGGATCGATCAGAAGGAGAGCGCAGTGCTCACTTCGGTATGGGGAAGGTCTCGGCGGTCAGGCCGCCGGTGGGCAGTTGCAGCTTGGTGATGGTGTCCCCGGCGCGGTAGCAGTTCCAGGCTTTGATGAGCAGGGCCAGGATCAGGTCAGCGCTGAGACTGCCACGGCCGCGGAGCGCTTCGCGTTCGCGGCGCAGCCGGTCCCGGAATACGAGGGCCGGGTGGCCGAGCTGGAGGCCGGCGCCGTCGGCGATGCGCTGCATGAACCAGTTGGCAGGTGCGGCGTCGATGCGGGCGAGCAGCCAGTAGGCGAAGCCGAGCTGGGCCGGGGGGATGCCGGCGCCGGTGGCGTGGGTGACGCCGAAGTCGGCGGCCTCGATGATACCGGGGACAGCGGCGAACGTGGCGCTCATCTCCGGCTCGGTGGGCTTGTAGCGGCCGTTCTTCGCGCGGTAGCCGGCGTTCCACAGCGTGATACGGCGCACGATCGCCGACACCGCGTCCCCGTTCTTGACGTCCTCCCAGCGCAGGGTGTCGGCGTAGGAGCGGCGGGCGCCGATGTCCGTGGTCTTCTGGGCTTCGATGGGCAGGCCGGTGACGAGCAGGCAGACGGCGGCGATGCCGGTGATCTCGATGGCTTCTAGCCGGTGCTGGCCGTCGATGAGGCGGCCGTCGGCGCAGATCTTGATGGTTTCGCCGTTGACGTCCCAGCGGTCGGCGGTCATGTCGCGGGCGTAGCCGTCGGCGACGGCCTCGCGCAGGCGGCGGTTGTGGGAGTTGGCGTCCAGCAGCGCGGTGGCCATGGCCGGGGCGATCTCGACCCATTCGACCTTGACCTGCTGCTTGATTGTCGCCAGCGGGGTGCGGGTGGCCGATATGCGGGCGTCGGTGGTGACGCTGTTCGTGGTGGTGCTCAAGACAGGTGTTCCTTCGGAGAAGTGAAGGGCCTGCCCCGCCCACCGGCGAAACAGGCCGGTGGAGGTGGTGCTGGATGAGAGTGGTCAGGTGCCCAGGGGCGGGGTGTTCAGGTGCCGCTCGGGAGGCAGCTCTTTGCGGAGCTTGTCCTTCAGACGTTGGACGCCCTTGGAGGTCAGGCGTCCGGAGGACGGGCAGGGCCCGAACTCGTTGACGTGTGTGTGGTTGACCATGTAACCGCGGCCGACGGCGTAGGCAGTGGCGGTGGTGGAATGCACCTCCACCCAGCGCCAGCGGCGGCGCATCCTCTCGCGCAGCTCGGACTCTCCGATGACGAACAGGTTGCGCAGCAGCCGGGCGGCGTCCCGGACCGAGCAGGTGTCGTCGGTGTCGAACCAGGCGTCGTAGGCTGCGGCCTTGGGCGCTAGCACGGTGTGCTCGGCGCCGAGCACGCGGTTCCTATCCGCCAGCTCGGCAGCGGTGGCCTCGGCGGCTAGGGCGCGCTGCTCGGCGGCGATCCGGTCGAGTTCGGCCTCCCGCGCCAGATCGATGAGCTCCAGCCGGGTCAGCTCGTGCCGGGTTGCCGCGGTCTCGGCCTGGTGGGTGCGGATCGCGAAGTAGGTCTGCGCGCCGGCGACCTCCGGCTTGCGGGGGTCGCCATTCATGGCGATGAGATAGCAGGCGTACCGGGTCAAGACATAGTCGGTACGGGGCGCGCCGCCGGTCTGCACTTGTCGGCGCCGGCAAAAGGCCCGGTCAACGTCGGCACCGGCGTTCGCGGCGGATACCATCGCGCGCTCGATCGAGTCTTCGAAGCGTCGCCACTGGTCATATCCGAGCAGCGGCATGAGGTCGCGGCCAGTCCAGTACTCGCTGCCGTCGGGTTGGGTGCGGCGGATCGCGTCAAACGGCGAGCCGGCGTGCCCGGCCGGGATGAGGGAGGAGGCGGCAATGGTCATCGTCAGCGCCCGGCCGCCGAGGAGGCGGCCGCGCTGCGCATCCGTTCCAGGCGCTCGTTGGGGAACGCCGCCAGGCCGACCCCGAGCAGCCGGTCCAACTCGTCGGCCTCGCGGGGGCGCATGGCGGCGGTGAACCGGTCGTCGACCTCGTCGACCACCTCGCGTGCGGCCAACAGCACCCTGTGCCCGGTTGGGGTCGGGCGGATGGCGGCCGGTCGGCCGACACGGCTGGTGATTTCCCTGGTGACCAGTCCGGCCTCTGACAGGCGGAACAGAACGGTGCCGGTGCTTTGGGCAGTGACGCCTATTTGGGCCGCGGCCCACACCGCCGAGATGCCGGGGTCGCGCGACAGGAGGTCGAGCAGTTCGAATCCGGCGATGGTGAGTCTGTGCGGGGCCAGCGCCTGGCGCTCGGCGGCGTCGATGGCGCGCCGCAGGGTCTGGATGTTGGTGGTGGTGTTGCCTATGCCGGACATGGCGAAGGTGCCTTTCGTGTTCGGGATGGTGCCGGTGCCGCGTGGTGTGCGGCGACCGGGGTGATGTGCAGGGCCAGCTGTCGGGCGGGCCGGGTCGGCCCGAGCAGGAACGTGACGCCGAGCAGGTGGCGCCAGTCGTCGTCGGGGAGGACTGCGGCGTCCACCAGGCCGTCGATCGCCGCTTTCGCGCTGGGCCCCCAGTTGTGTGGGTCCAGGCGGCGCCTGTTGTGCGGGTGCAGCACGACCGTGATCCAGGCCTGCTCTGACGGCGGGATCCGTGCGGCTCGGGCCAGGGTGGCGGCGGCGACGCGGATGCCGCCGGTGACGGCGGCGCGCCGGCCCCAGTGTGCTGCCCGGTCGTTGGCGGTCAGCAGCACCAGCGCCGGCGGGAAGTCGATGGTGAAGCACACCGGGCCGATCGAGCGGCACGGCGCGGTGAAATGCGAAGCGGCGATGCCCTGTGGGATCGGGCATGGCCGCTGGGATATGTTGCCCGGCTCGGCTGGTCGTGCCGGGCTGCCGGAGCCGGTCACTGCGGTTCCGGTTCGCGGCCGAAGATGGCGTTGTCGGGAAGCAGCGGGCGCCAGCGGGCCGGGATCTCGCCGCAGTCCCACAGGTTGCTGCCGGTGACGGCCTTGCCGGTGAAGTACCGGATGGTGAAGGTATTCCCGCCGTGCCCGCGCATGGCGACGGTGCCGCGTAGCGGGGCTGGCTCCATGGTGTACAGCCGCCCGTCGATCCGGGCGACCGGTGCGCCGGTGGCGGTGCGGTCCAGTAGCCGTCCCAGGGCGAGCCGGTTCTTGACGGTGGTCACCCAGAATGCGCAGCTGATGCACAGCCCTTCGATGGGCGTCGGGGCACTGATCGGTGCCGTGATCGGCGGGCCGTTCCACACCGGCTCGGCGGCGCAGACGATGCATCGCGGCTCGGCAGGGCGGTGCCTGTCCGCGTCGTGTTCGGCCATGAGGGTCTGGATGTCGGTGTGGCGGACGCGGTGGTCGGACAGCACGCCCACAATCTGGTCGTCGCCGCTGCATTCCAGGCACACGATCCAGATGCCGGAGTTCCCGGCGGACAGCGCGTACCGATCGGCGTCGACGGCAGGAGTGGTGATGGTGGTCAACAGAGTGGCTCGCTATCTGAGCTGGGCGGCGGGGTGGCGGCGCAGGTACAGCTGGACGCCGCCGTGGGCGAGGTAGAACTGGAGGCCGGTGAGGATCTGCTCCGGTCCTAGCGATGGGGCCAGGACCCCGGCGGACAGCGGGTTGGCCAGGGCGCAGATCTCCCGGTACATGTTGAGGAACACCGCGCCCAACTCCGCCGGGTCGCCGTCGAACACTTTCAGCTGGGCGGTGATGAACCGGTCGGTGGTGTTGCCGAAGAACTCTTGCGCGGCGGGGCTGGCGTAGAGCAGGGAGTTCTCGACGGAGGCGGCTATTCGGTCCAGGGCTGGGTCGGCGGACATCATCGGGTACCTTTCAACGCAGGTCAGGGGGTTCAAGTCGGTCCCGCCGGGGCGGGAAATGACGAAGGCCCCGGGCGATCGATCTCGTCCAGGGCCCGGGGTCCCAGCGTGTGAAGTTGTGCCGTGCTGTCTGCTAGAACGGCGGCTCCTCATCGTGCTGGCCGGCCCAGCCGTCGCCGGAGGCCCAGGAATCGTTGCCGCCGCTGGAGTTCCGGCTGCCGGCGCCGTTGCCTCGGCCGCCGCCGGCGTTGCCGCCGCCATTCCAGCCACCGCCTTGCTGGCCGCCGTTGTCCCAGCCGCCTTCGCCGCCGCCCTGGCCGCCGGGCCGGTTGGCCTTGGTGACCTTCGCCGTCGCGTACTTCAGCGACGGGCCGATCTCCTCGACGTCCAGCTCCACGACCGTGCGCTTCTCGCCCTCCTTCGTCTCGTACGACCGCTGGCGCAGCCGGCCGGAGACGATCACCCGCATACCGCGGGTCAGGGACTCGGCGACGTTCTCCGCCGCCTGCCGCCAGATGACTGGTGAAGCGGCGGTTTTTCAAACCTGCGCTATTCGTGGCCAGTGAGAACCCGGTTGCGCATCCGGGATGCCGGCGC
>NZ_JAAFYZ010000157.1 GCF_018274385.1 Catenulispora pinistramenti
CATGTCCGCCGCGCGCGGACTTTACCCCCGGACACCGGTGCTGTACCCCCCGGGCTGACGACGCGACCGAGGGGAACGGACCGCACCACCCCACAAACCGCAGCCGCTGAGACTAGATCGGCCACCCGAGGGACTGGCGCTAGTTTCCCTGAGGTTGCCGAGGCCCGCCGGAGGCCCGGCCCTTCACCACAGCCCTTGACCTTGACCTTGCTGTTGATCTTGCCTGTGCTCTTGATCTTGCCTGTGCCCTTGCTCTGACTTGCTGGAGTTGAAGAGGCCTGAGGTGCGGCGGGGTCGTGAACGCGAAAACCGGCAGCCAAGTCACAGACCCGCCGACCCGAACCCCGAACCGGCACAACTATGACCGAAGGCCGTAAAAGGCATTTAAAACCCACAACCCAACCGCAACCCGGCCCGCAAACTCCAGTCCCCACCAAAGAAAGAATCCGAACCCCAAACAGCCCATAGCAGCACCCGAATCCTCGCGCGCCCCTCCTGCGCGCCCTCCCACGCACCCCTCCCACGCACAGCGCCTAAAACAGCGCCTAAAACAGCGTCGGCATGTCGTAGACCAGCGGCCGCCGCCGCTCCGCCGTCCGCACCCCGCTCATCCCTCCCGCGTCAGCGAGTGCCGTATGCCGCCCGGCAAGCAGCCGTGTGTCCAGCAGCACCTGCGCACCGTCCTCAATCGTCACAAACACGTGCTTGCCGATCACCGAGCGCACCTCGCCGCTCAGACTCCCGCTGTCTTCCAGCGCCTCGACCTCGTGGTATGTCGCCGGGGCGCCGTCGCCGAGTCCGAAGAACTGCGTGTTGTCGACCAGCGGGCCGTCGGGGATGGTGTCGAGGGTGTGGTCGGCGAGCATTCGCAGGGCTTTGATCCGCCCCTCTGTCAGCGCGGAGTGGAGCCCGTCGCTCTCCGGCAGGCCCCACCAGGCCTCGACCTTCGCCCGCGATCGGTAGCGCTCCTTGGCCATGCCGGAGGCCGAGACCGTGAGTTCGGCGCGGCGGGCGGCCGGGAGGGTGCCGGTGGCGATCACCGTGTAGCCGATGGCGCCTTGTTCCAGGAGGCGGGCCACGCCGCGCTGCACGCCGGTGATGCCCACCTTCAGCATTCCCGGGGCGAACCAGGCCAGGTAGAGCTGGTAGGGGCGGCCGTCGTCGGTGATGCGGTCGCGGGCGATGGCCAGGCCGTGGTCGCGGTTCTGGCACGCCGGGCACTGTGCGAGGGTTGACGCGCCGTCGATTTCGGCGTCCTCGGCACAGGCGGTGCGGCCGGTGCCGGGGGCGGTCCAGCCGACGCAGCGGCGGCGGCCGGACCAGGACAGTGCGAGGCGCGTGGCCGGAGACAGGGCTTTGAGACGCAGGTCGGCGCCCTCGACGGTGGTGAGTGCGGGTCTGTCCTCGAACCAGCTCAAGCCGGTGCACAAGCGGTCGGGCGCGGGGCTCGGCGCGGGGACTGAGACAGGGTTCGAAGTCGGTTCCACGGCTACCATTCTGAGCGCTGCGGGCCGTGTCGTCGTAGTCTGGTTCGCCGCGCCGCCGTGGACGCCGTCACGTTCCTCGCCATGGTCAGGAACTCTAGGGCAAGGCTCCGACAAGCTCAGCTAGCTACTCCCCCGCCTCGGCACCTTCCGACTCGCCGCGCGGCACCCGCAGCCCCTCCAACAGCACCTCGGCCATCAGCGTCGGGTTCCCGCCGGCCACGATGGCCTGGCCCATCCCGCACATCAGGGCGTCGAAGTCCTCCAGCCCCAGGTCGGCCCGGACGACGCCGGCCTCCTGGGCCCGCCTGACCATGGCCAGCTTCCGCTCGTGCAGGTCCTGCCGGTAGTACACGCACTCGTCGAGTTGGTTGTCGGCCAGCACCTGAACCTGGAACGACTCACGGAGCCCGATGTCCTGGCCCATCATCGTCGCCATGTCCCGGATGAAGTGGCGCAGGGCGCCGGCCGGGTCGCAGCCCTGGATGGTCTGCTCGGCGCGGGTGATCGTGGTCTCCACCCGGTCCTGGACCAGCTCGACGGTCAGCGCCTCCTTGGTCGGGAAGTGCCGGTAGACGGTGCCCACGCCCAGGCCGGCGCGCTGCGCGACCTCGTCCATCTGCAACGCCATGCCGTCGCAGCGGAACAGGTCGTCGGCCGCGGCGACGATCGCCTCGCGGTTGCGCCGGGCATCGGCGCGCAGGGGACGGCTCGTGGGCGGCGTCTGCGACAGGACCATGGTTGAACGGTACACCGCTTCGGCGGTAACCGGAAGATGACCTCCGGTTCCACTTGACAACCGGAGGGACGGTTCCGCTACTGTCTCAACCGTTAACCGGAACCGTAACTCACCTTCCGCTTTTAGGGGATGTCCCATGTCAGCTGCTGCACCTACCGCAGCCGCGGCCCCACCCGGCAGCCGCACCGTCAACCGCGGAGCGGCGCTGGCGCTGCTCGCGGTGACCCAGTTCGTCCTGGTCCTGGACGCCGGCATCGTCGGTGTCGCACTGCCGAGTCTGGTCAAGGGCCTGGGCTTCGCGCAGGCCGACCTGTCCTGGGTGACCAACGCCTACACCCTGATGTTCGGCGGCTTCCTGCTCCTGGGCGGGCGCCTGGCCGACTACCTGGGCCGCCGCCGCATGTTCATGGGCGGCCTGATCCTGTTCGCCGTGGCCTCACTGGCCGGCTCGCTGTCCCCGGACCCGGGCTTCCTGATCGGCGCCCGCGCGGTCCAGGGCTTCGCCGCCGCGGTGGTCTCCCCCGCCGCGCTGTCCCTGCTGCTGATCTCCTTCCCAGACAACACGACCGAGGAGAAGGCCGAGCGCAACAAGGCGCTGGGCGTCTGGGGCGCGGTGGCCGGGGCCGGCGGCGCCGTCGGCCTGATCCTGGGCGGCATGCTGACCGACTGGTTCGGCTGGCAGGCCTGCTTCTGGGTCAACGTCCCGATCGGCGTGGCCGCCGCGCTGCTCGCGCCGCGCATCCTGCCGGTGGGCGCGCCCTCCGGCGAGCGTTCCGGGTTCGACCTGGGCGGCGCCTTCACCGTCACCGCCGGTCTGGCCGGGATCGTGTTCGTGCTGGTCAACGCGCAGAAGGTGGGCTGGACCGCGCCGGAGACGCTGGGCCTGGGCGCGGTGAGCGTGCTGCTGCTGGTGGCCTTCGTGGTGATCGAGTCCCGGACCAAGCAGCCGCTGGTGCCGCTGTCGATCTTCCGGCGGCCGGTGCTGCGCGGCGCCAACGTGGCCTCGATGCTCCAGGTCATGGGCCTGATGCCGGCGTTCTTCTTCATGACCCTGTACACCCAGCAGGTCCTGGGCTACTCGCCGCTGAAGTCGGGCCTGTCGCTGGTGCCGATCGCGGTGGCGATCATGGTCGCCGCCACCGCCGCCGGACAGCTGGTGGCCAAGGTCGGCATCAAGGCCACGACCGTGGCCGGCATGGTCGTGATGGCCGCCGGCCTGCTGTGGGTCAGCGGGATGCCGGCGAGCGGGAGCTACGTCACCGACCTGCTCCTGCCGCAGATCGTGATCGGCCTGGGCGGCGGCATGGCCTGGGTCGCGCTGACCGTGGCCGGCACCGCCGGCGCCTCGGAGGCGGAGTCCGGTCTGGCCTCGGGCCTGCTGAACACCGCCCAGCAGATCGGCGGCGCGCTGGGGCTGGCGGTCCTGGCCGCGGTGGCCTCGGCCCGCACCTCGCACCTGCTCGGCACCGGCGACGGTGCGGCCCGGGCACTGTCCAGCGGCTTCGGCACGGCGCTGCTGGTCGGCGCGGGGCTGGGCCTGCTGGCGGCGCTGGCGACACTGTTCCTGCTGCCCGGCAAGAACGCGATGCCGGCGGTCGACGAGCACGCGATCGAGCTCGCCGAGGAGACCGACCACATCGCGATCCTGCCGGTGCACGAGACGGTGGCTGCGAAGTAGCACCGTGGCGGCCAAGTAGCCGGCTAAGTAGCACGGTGGTTGCGAAGTAGCACCGCCTGGACGCCCCGCGGGGCCCGGTGTCAGGGACGACCTGGCGCCGGGCCCCGCTGCCATCTGCCGACTGCCATCTGCCGACGGGCAGTAGTCGGTGGTCGCGGGTACGGTCGCATCATGTTCGCAAACACCAAGGCCTTCAGTGGTTTCTCAGTGGACAGCATCCCGGCCGCGAAACAGTTCTACGGCGAAATCCTGGGCGTCCCCGTCACCGAGGCCAACGGCATGCTGCAACTCCATGTCGGCGGCGACACCGAGATCCTGGTCTACCCCAAGGGCGCGGACCACACCCCGGCCACCTTCACCATCTTGAACTTCCCGGTCGACGACATCGAGGCCGCGGTAGCCAGCCTGAAGGAGCGCGGCATCGTCTTCGAGCAGCTGCCCGGGGTCGGCGCGGACGGCGTCAACCGGGCCGGCGGCCCGCTGATCGCGTGGTTCAAGGACCCGGCGGGGAACTGGCTGTCGGTGCTCCAGGCCTGACCCTGCCGCCCCGGCATAGCGACGGGCGCGCGGACCGCCCCCCGAGGCCGTCCGCGCGCCGTCACCGTCCCTCAATGATCGACTACTTGCCGCCCGGAATCGCGAACCACCCCGCCACGGACGCGGCGAACATCATGTCGCCGCCGACCTTCAGCTTGCCCTTCAAGAACAGCTCGACGCCGCCGGCCCCGCCGGTGACCAGGCGCAGGAACGGCACGCCGTCGGCGGTGATGGTGGCCCGCGGGTGCTCGGTGAGCTCCTTGGACGTCGTGCACACCCCGTCCTTGATGGACGCCTGGTAGGTGTCCTTGCCGCCGTCCGGACCACCGGTGATGACGAAGTGCACCGCGACGGTCTGGCCCTTGGCCTTGTCGGCCCGGAAGTGGTCGCCCATGCGGCGGAAGATCTCGTCGAGCACCTGCCCGCGCAGCGCGCCGTCGGACAGCACCTCCCGCAGCTCGGCGTCGGAGAGCTGACCGACCATCCCGGCCAGCTGGTTCGGGTCGGAGCCGGCCAGTTCGACGGGCAGTCCTGCGGTCCCGGAAGTCTCAGTCATCGCGGGTGGGTTCCCCTCTGGATCGTTACATCATTCTACGGTACGTTCAGTTGCGTCACAGTCTGATCCGGCAGCGCGGCGTCCGCAAGGGGGCAACGGCAATGAGCTTCAACCTGGAGGCGCTCGGCGTCTGGACCGAGCCGAAGCGGTTCACCGTCGAGCGCGAGCGGATCGCCGCCTACGCCGCGGCGACCAACGACCCGATCGCCGAGCACCGCTCGGGCGACCTGGCCCCGCCGGTCTTCGCGGTGGTCCCGGCCTTCGAGCCCGGCGCCGAGGCGGTGCTGGCGGTGGCCCCGCCGGAACTGCTGATGATGCTGGTGCACGGCGAGCAGGACTTCTTCTACCACCGGCCGATCGTGCCGGGCATGGAGCTGCTGACGCGCTCGGCCCCGCTGGGCATCCGGCAGACCTCGGCCGGCGTCGTGGTCGCGGTGAAGTCCGAGACTCGGACTCCCGACGACGATCTGGTCAACGAGCAGTGGATGTCCACCTTCTTCCGCGGCGCGCAGGGCGAGACCACCACCGGCGAGCAGGCTCCGGGTCACGCGCTCGCCGAAGACGTGCGCGGCACCGAGCCGGTCGGCGAGGCGAAGCAGCACGTGGACTCCGACCAGACCACCCGCTACGCCGAGCCCTCCGGCGACCACAACCCGATCCACCTGGACCCGGACTTCGCGAAGGCCGTGGGACTGCCGGGCATCATCAACCACGGCCTGTGCACGATGGCGTTCGCTTCACACGCGGTCCTCGGCCTGGCCGAAGCCGACCCTCGCAACCTGGAGCGGCTGGCCGTACGCTTCGCCCGGCCGGTGCTGCCCGGCCAGGACATCAGCACCCGGACCTGGGGCGCCGGGGGCGGGTCGTTCGTGTTCGAGACGTCGTCGGACACGGACGTGGTCGTCATCAAGGACGGCCTGGCGGCGTTCCGCTCGGCCTGAGCAACACGGCCGAGCAGCGCGGCACACGCAGCACACGCAGCGCAGAACACGCAGTTTCCCGACAAGAACCACCACCAGCCAAGGAGCGTAAATGGGAGTCCTGGACGGCAAGGTCGCGATCGTCACCGGATCGGCGCGCGGGATCGGGCGGGCCACCGCCGACCTGCTGGCCGCGCAGGGTGCCAGCGTCCTGATCAACGACCTGGACGGCGACGTCGCCGCCGAGACCGCGGCCGAGATCGCCAAGGCCCACGGCACCGACACCGCGGTCTTCGCCGGCGACCTCACCGCCGAAGGCGTCCCGGAAGCCCTGATCGCCAAGGCCGCCGACAGCTTCGGCAAGATCGACATCCTGGTCAACAACGCCGGCTACACCCTGGACAAGCCGATCCACACGATGACCGACGACTGGTTCCAGCGCATGCTGGACATCCACACCGTCGTCCCCTTCCGCACCATCCGCGCCGCCGCCCCCTACTTCCGCGACCCGGCGAAGAAGGAGCGCGAGCAGGGCATCGAGGTCTTCCGCAAGATCGTCAACGTCTCCTCCGTCTCCGGCACCATGGGCAACGCCGGCCAGGCGAACTACTCCTCGGCGAAGTCGGCGGTGGTCGGCCTGACCAAGACCCTGGCCAAGGAATGGGGCCAGTTCAAGGTCAACGTCAACGCCGTCGCCTTCGGCCACATCGAAACCCGCCTCACAGCCGCCAAGACCGACGAGAACACCATGACCATCGGCGGCGAGACCGTCCAGCTGGGCATCCCCGAAGCGATGGTCGGCGCCACCAGCTTCCTGATCCCGCTGGGACGGCCCGGCACGCCGGAGGAGGCCGCGGGTGGGGTGTTCTTCCTATGCTCGCCTTGGGCGAACTACGTTTCCGGGCAGGTGCTGAATATCACGGGTGGGCAGTGGCTCGGGATGACGTCCTGAGGGACTGAGCCGAGGACCTGAGCCAGCAACACACCGGGCCGCCTTCGGGCGGCCCTTTGGTTGTGCCGAGATCGCGGGAACCATATCCAGCGGCGGGCCGTCTCAGGGCAATGAGATCTGTCTCGAACGCTCGGGCCGCCTTCGGCGTCGCCGCGCTGGCCGCGCTCACTGCGGCGCTGGCGGCTGGATGCGCTAGTAAGCCTGCTGATTCCTCCGGCGCTGCTCCGGTCGGCAAGGGCTCCGTGAGCACAGCGGGCCCGTCACCCACCCTGCAGGGCAGCGCGCCGGTTCCTGGCGCGTCGCCGACAGCGCCGAGCGCCAGCGGTTCCACTTGGAACTCGGGGCAGCCGCCTGGGCAGAACACGCTCGATGCCGCGATCCAGATCGTCGAGCCGACGCTGAAGCAGGACTTTGCGAGCTCCTTTGCCGGCCTCGAACTTCAGCAGCCGACCGGGCCTGGGGACAAGACGCCATACGCTTTGGTTATCTACCGGATTCCGGGCTCCGGGCTCGACGCCGCGGTCCGGCACGCGCTGCCGACGACGAACGTCGTGTTCAGGGACGCCGAGTACACCGTCGTTGATGCTCAGCAGGTGTGCGACAAGATCAGTGCGGACGCCTCCTACTGGCAGTCCAAGGGGCTGCGGATCAACGAGTACGGGCCCGGGCTGGACGGCCGGGTCAATGTCGGCGTCGACGACCCGGGCAAGTGGGCGGCCACGATCGCTGCGCGCTATGGCGCGGACCGGGTCATCGTGAACAAAGTGGGACCGGCTATTGCCGACTGACCGCCGCCCGCCGCCCGCCGGCAAGATCGTCGCCGACCGTTACCCGGCCCGTCGTGTCTCCGAAGCCGCTCGTTAGGTGAGCCGAGGTCATATCTTCCGCATGAATAGCCCGCAGAGCAGTCTGTCCAGCACGTCCGCCCCATCGGTCCCTGATACCCGCCGGACGCGCCGCCGCGTGGCGCTCTCCTCCGCGGCGGTCCTCGCGCTGGCGGTGCCGCTCGGAGTGTGCGGGACCTCGGCGCAGGCTCAGGCGGACGCCGGTGCCGGTCGTCTCCTGACCGCCGGCTCCGCCTCCGGCTCCGGTTCCGCCTTCGTCGCCGGACTCGGGATGGAGCAGTGGAACACGCAGAACGTCGCACCCGGCGTGCGGGTCAGCACCGTGACGCTCCAGAACCAGGGTTCTGCTCCCTTCTGGACCGTCACCCTCGAGCAGCCCGTCACCAGCAAGGTCACCCTCGGTCCGGCCCGGGCCGAAGTGGAGTCCGAGTCCTGGGCCCGGACGACCGCCGCGCAGCTCGCCGCCCATGGCTTCACGGCGCGGGTCGAGGCGGTGCGGTGGCCCGGCTACTCGGACACGCCGCGCGGGCTGATGGGGTACCGGGTGCGGGTCGGTGAGTTCCCGAGCAGCGGTGCCGCCGCCACCGAGCTGTCGGCGATCGCCGCGGCCGGGTTCGCCGCCATCACCGAGTGGACCGGCTACGACGCGCAGACTCCGGCGGACCGGGAGAACATCCACGTCGCGGTCATCGCGCGCGGGGCCTTCCACGGCACCGTCGAGGCCACCCACGACGGGAACGTCGCCCAGCGCGCGACCACCTCGTCGGTGGCCGCCCAGCTCGGGTCGCTGGTCGGGGTCAACGGCGGGTTCTTCGTCACCTCGAACGCCGACGGGGTCCAGGGCACGCAGTCCGGGCTCGGCGCCTACGACGGACAGGTCCAGTCGCTCTCCTCCGGTGACCGGGCGGCGCTGGTCGTCAAGAACGACGGCAAGGGCGGCTACCAGATCGCCAACCTGACCAGCACCGCCTCGGTCCGCTCCGGCGCCGCGGCCTTCGCCGTCGAAGGCGTGAACCGGGTGCCGGGCATCGTGCGCGACTGCGGCCGACCCGACGCCACCCCCACGACGCACCCCGAACAGGACGTCGACTGCTACGAGACCAACGACCTGGTGCAGTTCACGCCTGAGTTCGCCGCCCCGCTGCCGACCGGCGCCGGCACCCAGGCCGTCCTCGACGCCTCCGGCAAGGTGCTCTCCGTCGGCGCCCGCGGCGGCGCGGTCCCGGCCGGCGGCACCGTGCTCCAGGGCATCGGCACCGCCGCCGCCTGGCTGAACGCCCACGCGGTCGTCGGGCAGCGGCTCAAGGTCAACGAGCGGATCATCGACAGCACCACCGGTTGCGCCGTGCGTCTGGGCCCGAATGACAGCATCGTGAGCGCGGCGCCGCGCCTGCTCCGTGACGGCCGGATCGCCATCGACGCCGCCGACGAGGGCGTCGTCGACCCGCAGGACCTGTCGTTCAACTACCAGTGGGCCAACGCCCGCCAGCCGCGGACGATCGCCGGTGTCGACGCCAGGGGCGACCTGATCCTGGTCACCGTCGACGGCCGCCTGACCGCCGGCAGCGAGGGCTTCACGCTCTATGAGGAGGCTGAGTTCATGCGCTCGCTCGGCGCCGTCCAGGCCCTGAACCTCGACGGCGGCGGCTCCACGGCGATGGCGGTCGACGGCCGGCTGGTGAACAACACCTCGGACGCCACCGGCGAGCGGCCCGTCGGCGACACGATCCAGGTGCTGCCGTAACGCCAGGTACTGCCGTAACGATCACACCCGGCACAAACACCGACCATGGCTGTCGGCGACTTCAGATAGGTTCCTGCGCAGCTGGTCAACAGACCCTGGGGAGGAACCGACATGGGGTGGATCTCCACCGCCGACCCGTCGTACGAGGTGGCCCTCGACGGCGGCAAGGTCGTGGCTCGGAACGGTGCGGGCAAGGTGCTTCGTTCGATACCCGCCAAGCTCAAGGACGACGCCGCCGTCGTCCAGCTGCGACAGCTCACCGAGTGGCTGTCGCAGCACGAGCGCGGCTGCCGGACCGAGATCGAGAAGTGGATGCTCCGGTCGCTGCCGGTGCCGGCCGCGCTGCTGGCCCGGGTGTGGCCGGACGAGGCGTGGCGGGCGGTGCTGACCGACCTGGTCGTCGCCGAGGTCGACGGCGCCGGGCACTGGGACACCGCCGAGGTCGGTTTCCTGCGGGCCGCCGACGAGCGCGGGATCGGGGTCGTCACGCTGGACGGCGACACCCGCCGGTTGGCCGCCGAGCGCGTGGCGGTGCCGCATCCGGTACTGCTGCCCGATCTCAGCGAGCTGCGGGAGTTCGCCGCCGAGTTGGATGTGACGCAGTCCTTCGACCAGCTGTTCCGGGAGACATGGGACCGGCCCGCCGATCTGCGCCCCGACGCCCGCGCGTATGACGCCTACGAAGGCGGGCGCTACGAGCAGGTCCGGCATCTGATGGGGCGTGCCACGTCGCTGGGTTACCAGGTGCGCGGCGGCGAGGCCGTCTGCCGGGTCCTGGAGGACGGCCGGACCGTCGAGGCCCGGGTCTGGTGCGGCGAGGCGTATTACGAGGGCGAGACCGAGACCGGCTCGCTCAGTTTCACCGCGGACCGGTCCTCCCTGCGGCTGCTCGATGTGGGGCCGATCGCCTGGTCCGAGGGCGTGCGGATGGCTGCGGCGCTCTACGCGGGCCGGGTCGTGAAGGACGCGGAGGAGACGAAGTGAGCACACAGATATCGACCGGCGTGGGAACGTCCACCGGCCCGGGGACATCGACCACTGCGACGTCCACCGCCGCCACCGCCGAAGCGCTGCTGGACGCCGGCGCGGTGATCCCCTGGACCGGCAAGGAAGGCGACCAGCCCGGCGAGCGCGAAGACGTGCTCCAGGCCCGCGCCTATCGCCACCCGGCGCTCACCGACCGCACCGTCGTGCGCCTGGTGCCGCGCTCGCTCGGCGAGGCCGAGGACCTGACGATGGAGTTCCTCGGCTTCGACCGGCCCGCTTCCGGTACGGACAACGCCGACGTCGCCGTCGCCGTCGCCGAGGTCGGCGTGGTCCTGCGCAAGTCGCTCGGCTTCCCGGCCTGGGCGCTGGTGCACGACCCGGCGAACGGCCACCACGCGCTGGCCCTGGTCAAGGAGATCGAGAGCCTGGGCCGGCTGGCGCGCAACAAGCCCGGCTCGGCCAAGGACGGCTTCGACGCCCTCGGCAAGCGCCTGGCCGCCGCCGTGCCGCACTTCCTGCCCTCCTACTACGAGCAGGTCGGCCGGATGTTCCTGGCGGCCGAGAACAAGACCTACGCCGCGACCATGTTCACCAAGGCCCGCGACGCCGAGCGGGCCCACGGCCTGGCCGTGGACGAGGACGTGCTGGCCGAGTCGTTCCTGGAGTTCGCGCTCAACGGCGCGCTGCCGGCGAAGGCCGTCAGCGAGTACGCCCGGGCCCTGTCGGCCCGCACCGCCGCGCCGGAGGCGTTCCGGCGCTTCCGGCTGCTGGTCACCGAGCGGACCAGCGGCGGCCTGCCGCCGTACTCGGGGCTGGCCGCGGACATGAAGCGGCTGGCCAAGGCCGCCGGGCTGGACGTCGCCGCCGAGGAGCTGAGCCTGCTGCGCGACCTGCTGGACCAGCCGGCGCTGGCCCAGGCGGCGAAGCCGTTCTGGGTCTCCTACGCGGCCGCGCTGGCCCGGCTGGCCCAGACCGACCCGGCCGTGCGCGGGAAGCTGCTCGCGATGAACCCGGCCTTCCCCGGCGCCCCGAACGCCGAGGCCGACACCTTCTGGCTGCGACTGCTCGCGGACTGCGGGGCGATCGACTCGCTGATCGCGCCGAGCGAATCAGGGTCCAATGATTCAGTGCCGGTCGAATCAGCAGCCGCCGAAGCAGCACCCACCGAATCAGCGCCCGCCGAAGCCCAGCCGGCCGACGGCGCCGCCGGCTGGCTCGGCCGCTTCGTCAAGAACCGCTCCCGCGGCTGGCGCTGGTACCGGGCCTCGACCCGGCTGCCGGAACTGCTCGACCTGGTGACCCGGATGGCACCGCGGCTGCGCGCCGAGGGCAGGCCGCTGGCGATCGTCGACCGGCGCCGCATCGACGTCGACCTGATCGACCTGTGCCTGGAGCTGGGCCTGCCGGTCACCGGTACCGACGCCAGCGCCAACACGACCGCCAACACCAGCACCGGCACCGGCACCAACAACCAGCCCGCCTGGCACTTCGACATCGGCGACTGGCTCGACGCCGCCGACACCCCCGACCAGCGCGACCTGTCCGCGTTCGCCGCCGACCCGGTCTTCGGCCCGGCCCTGGACCGGTCCATGGACCGGTTCGCCACCGGCTCCTCGCCCGCCGGCGGCTCCGGAAACGGCCCCATCGCCGGCCGGTTCGCCGAACTCCAGGCAGTACCGGGCCTGCTGATCGGCGTCCGGCGCTGGCTGGACCGGCGCGCCACGGAGGTCGGCGAAGACGGCCTGTCCCCGTTGCACGACGCGCTGCGCCAGATCCGCCGTGCGCTCTCGGCCAAGACCGCGGCGGTCAACCCGGAAGCGCTCCAGAAGGTCGCGGCGTTCGACGTCGCCCCGCTGCTGGCCGAAGCTCTGCGCTTCGGGATCCTTGACGAGTACTCGTGGCCCGCGCTGGACGCGGCCTGCGCCAAGCTGACCGGCGACGGCTCCGAGCTCCCCTCGGCCGGCGGCGAAGCCTTCGAGATCTTCACCCAGTGGCCGTATTTGGTGGTGAAGAAGGGCGTGGAGATCGCCGTCGTCGACGGCACCGGGACGGTCCTGGAACACACGGCGTCGATCCCGACCGGCACGCGGCTGTGGAACTCCACCATCCGTTTCGCCGACGGCCAGCTGCTCCTGATGTGGTACAGCTACGGCAGCTCCAGCGGCGCCTACTGGTCCGGCAGCCCGCTGCGGAAGCTGGACCGGGCCACGTTCGGAGGCTACGTCTACGACCAGTTCTCCTCGATGGAGGTACCCGGGCACGGCCGCTCGGCCGGCGACCGCCCGCTGCGGGCCGGCGACACCGAACTGCACGAGTCGGCGGACGTCTTCTCGGACGGGACGACCTACTGGCGCCGGGGTCAGGCCGCTCGTGACGACTGGCAGGAGTTCGATCCGGCCACCGGCACCGTCGGCCGCACCAGCATGCCGTCCTTCTTCGAGGACGCTCTGCCCTCCGGCCGCTCCCTCCAGCGGAACCTGTGCTGGATCCGCCCCACGGCGCCGGGTACCCAGACCTCTCCGATGGGGACCGCGAACGGCGTGCTCGGGTGGCGTGCCCATCAGGGCTCTGACGGAACGATCGTCGGCGAGGCCGTGGACGGCCGCTCGGTCCGCCTCACCCCGGCCGGCCGCGGCCAGCTGCCCGTCGCCCTGGTCTCGTTCCCCGGCGGCGACGCGCCCAGAGCCCTGACCACGCCCGGGAATCAGAACCAGGCGCAGCTGACGTACCTCACCCTCACAGACACCTCCCGCACCACCGCGGTCGGCGGAGCCCGCCGGATCGCCGACCTGCAGGTCGGACTGCGGGCTCCGAAATTCGCCAAGGGGACCTGGTGTGTCCCGCCGCTCGGCTTCTGGGACTACCTGGTCCCGCGGGACGAGGCCGGGTCCCGGTTCCTGCGGGCCCTGGACGCCGAGCGAGCCAGGGCCCTGATGGACGCTGCGAAGCAGGCCCTGCACGACGCCACAACCGAGGGGGCCACGACCAAGGAGGCCACACCCGAGGAGGCCACACCCGAGGAGTCCACCACCGAGAAGGCCACCACCAGGATCGCCGCGGTCGCCGAGGCGGTCAAGGCCGCGCTGCCCGGCATCACGCATCCGAACCTGGTCCTCGGCATCGCCGGTTACGTCCTGGAGGCGGTCGAGCGCGAGGCCGACATCGCGCGGATCAGCGAGACGCTGGACGGCACCGCGCAGGACGAGACCGAGGCCGATCCCGTCGATCCGCGCCTGACCCGTCCGCAGTGGAACGACACGCTCCAGGACGTCACCACGGGCCTGGTCATCATCGGCTCCTCCTCCTACGGACAGGCCCCGCCACCGCCCGGCGTCGCCCTGTCCTGGCTGGTCTCGGCGTTCCACGGCCGGGACATCAGCAAGCAGTGGCGGGACGGCGAGAAGGTCCGGCAGGCCGTCGAGCTGCTGGCGGCGCTGCCGGGTCTGGCCTACCGGGCCGCCTCGCCGATGTCCGCCGAGCCGGTCCGCCGGACGCTGACCGAGCTGGTCCAGGCCGTCGCCGCCTCGGGCCTGCTGGAGCACGGCTCGGCGCTCCGGGGCCTGCGGGTGGTGCGGCTGGACGGCGACTTCGAGAAGAAGAAGGCGACCACCGGGAAGGTGCTGCGCACCGCCGACGGCTGCATCGTGTTCTGCGACACCGGCAGCGAATGGGACGGCCTGAAGCACACCAGCTTCTGGCGCGGCGTCCAGCTCACCGGCGCCGACACGTTCGAGGCGGTGGCCGACGGCTGGGCGGTCTCCGGGCAGACGCCGATCCCGCAGTGGCCGCAGGGGTTGCTGGAGCAGGTCGCCGGGCTGCTCGCGACCGGCCCGATCGCCTGGGACCCGGCGGCCGTCGGGCAACTGGCCGCGGCGACCGGGATGACCTCCGCCGAGGCGTCGCTGGCCCTGGCCGGGCTCCCCGGCGTCATCTCCTACGGAGCGGGGAAGCTGGACACCGAGACCCGTAACCGGCTCGGCCTCAAACCGGCTCAGGCGAAGGCCGCACTCAACCGCTTCGACCGGTTCCCGGTGGCGACCTCCGCCGAACTGCTGGGCGCGCTGGCCGGCCCCGGAGTCGCGGGACTGTGGGAGCGCGGGCCCGACATCGAGGCCGCCGCGGTCTGGTGGACCGCGAAGTTCGGCAAGCGGGTCGCGGTCTCCGAGGAACTGCTCACCGAGGCGCACGCGGCGCTCAAACCGCGGTACACCTGGCAGGCCCGGCTGCCGGTCGCCGACATCCTGCAAGGGGTCGCCGGTATCGAGTCGTGGGAGCTGCTGCAAACCCCCGGCGTGGCCGGCACCCCCGGCATGCCCTCCGGACTGGACGCGCTCGCCATCTCCGACATCGTCCGGGCCCTGCTGTGGCTGGCCTACCGGCTGCCCTACGGCGATCCGCTGCGCGGCGCGCTCCCGGGCGCCACTGAGCTGCTGCGGACCCGGTTCCGCGACCCGGCGACCCGGCTGACCGGCGGCTACTTCCAGGGCGCGGCGAAGATCGAGGCCGCACTCGGGGTGAAGGCTGTCCCGGACCCGGAAGCGAAGGACGGGCTCAAGATCGGCCCGTTCCGGGCGACGAAGTCCCGAGAGGGCTGGCTCAGCACCCTGGTGGTGCCCGGGGAACTGAGCGGCCCCGATGATCCGGCGGTGGAACTGGTGCTGACCGCCGGGTCCGGGGCCGACGCGGTCCCGGTGATCCGGACGTTGCTCAGCGAAGCGCTCGACGCCTTGATGGTGGTTCCCGAGGCCGCAGAGCCCTATCCGGCGCAGGATCCGACCCGGTCGGTGCCGGATCTGGTCACCGGGGCGGCAGCGCGCCTGAAGCTGTCGCAGGATGCTGCCGCACTGTATTTGATGGTGCTCGCGCTGCCGGATCCGACCGACCGCGACACCGCCGCCTGGACCGGCTGGAAGCCGGCCCGGCTGAAGGCCGCGCGCGCCGAGCTCGGCGCGTCGCCGCTGGTGGTGACCGGATCGCGGCCGCGGGCCGGCCGGACGCTGTTCCTGCCCGGCGGCTGGCTGGCGCTCAAGACCCCGGTCCTGCCGGTCGAGGCCTGGAAGTCCCGGTGGCTCGGCATCGACGCTCAGGGGCTGCCGGCGCTGAACACCACCATGCCCCGGCTCCCGGTCCCGGACCTGTACGCGGCCGCCTGGCAGCGGGTGCTGGACGGCGACCCGCCGCGGCTCGAAGAGTTGACGACCGGCCGGAGGCGTTGAGGGACATGGGGATCGGAAGCACATCGATGGACACTGAGAACGGTACGGACGCCGAGCGCGGCGCCGCCAGGCAGATCGAGCCGGCGGAATCGGTCCACGCCGCCGAGCTGCGCTTCCTGGCCGCGTACGACACCGGGCCGCGCCCGCCCGGCTGGCGGCTGACGCCGCGCGCCGTGGTGCTGTTCGTCTGCGGAAGCCAAGGCGTGGTGCTGGAGCTGCCCGACGGCGCGGCGGCGCCGGGCCAGGCGGCGGGCTCGGATCCGGTGCGGAAGATGGAGGTCTCCGGCAAGTTCGTCGGCGACCGCGACCTCATCGAGCGCTGCGTCGTCACGCTGGCCGGGGAGCGCGCTCTGATGCTGGTCGGCGAGCCGGGCACGGCCAAGTCGATGCTCAGCGAACTGCTCGCGGCGGGGGTCAGCGGGGACAGCACCCGGGTGGTCCAGGGCACCGCCGGGACCACCGAGGACCACCTGCGCTACGGCTGGAACTACGCGCTGTTGCTGGCCAAGGGTCCGACCGGGGAGGCCCTGGTGCCCTCGCCGGTGATGGCGGCGATGCGCGGCGGCGGGGTGGCCCGGATCGAGGAGGTCACACGCTGCCTGCCGGAGGTCCAGGACGCGCTGGTGTCGATCCTGTCCGACCGGCGGATCGCGGTGCCCGAGCTCTCGGGGTCCTCCGACGGCGCCGTCTACGCGGCGCCGGGCTTCACCGTCATCGCGACCGCGAACCTGCGGGACCGCGGCGTGTCGGAGATGTCGGCGGCCCTGAAGCGCCGGTTCAACTTCGAGACCATCGGCCCGATCGCCGACCCGGACGCCGAGATCGGGCTGGTCCGCCGGCAGGCGCACGGCGCGCTGGCCAAGGTCACCGGCCAGACCGCCTTCGGCGTGGACGACGCGGTGCTCGGCGTCCTGGTGACGGCCTTCAGGGACCTGCGATCGGGCCGCTCGGCCGAGGGCTGGGAGATCGAGCGGCCCTCGACGGTGATGTCCACCGCCGAGGCGGTCGCGGTGGCGACGTCGCTGGCGTTGGCCGCCGCGTACTTCCCCGGCGACCGGGACGTGCTCTCGCTGGTGCCGGGGCACCTGCTCGGCGTCGTTCGCAAGGACGACCCGGCGGACGCCGACCGGCTGCTCGGGTACTGGGACTCGGCGGTGCGGCGGCGGGCTCAGGACGGTGCCCGGACCTGGCAGCGGATGTGGGAACTGCGCGATGTCCTCAAGGGCTGAGGCTTCCTCGGGGGCGCAGGCGCCGGTGGTCTCGGTGGCCGCCGAGACCGCGGGCCCCGACGAGGCGGTCGACGCCCTGGCCGGGTCCCTGGATCCGTACCTGATCGGTGTCCGGCACCACTCCCCCGCCATCGCCTCGGCGATCGGCGCGATGCTCGACGCGGCGGCCCCGCGGGTGCTGCTCATCGAGCTGCCGACCGAGGCGGCGGCATGGCTGCCGTGGCTGGCCGACCCGGCGACCCGGGCGCCGGTCGCGCTGGCCGGGAAGCAGGACAGCGGCCTGGCGTTCTACCCGTTCGCGGACTTCTCCCCGGAGCTGGCCGCGATCCGGTGGGCGGCGCGCGCCGGCGTCGAGGTGGTGCCGTTCGACCTGCCGCTGGCCGACGAAGGGTGGTCCGCGACCGGGACTGGCACCCGGGCCGGGGCGCCCACCCTGGCCGAGGCGATGAAGGCGGCGGCGAGCGGCCGTCCCGACGACGACCTGTGGGACCGCCTGGTCGAGGCCCGGGCGCCGGGCAACGGCGCGGAGCGGATCCGGCGCGCGGCGCTGGCGATCGGCTGGAGCTTCCGGCACGACGCGGCGCGCGCCGGGGCCGTCGAGGAGCGGGATCTGCGGCGTGAGCAGTGGATGCGGGACTGCCTGGCCGCGCACGCCGGGCGGCGGGTCGCGGTGGTGGCGGGATCGTTCCACATCCCGGCCCTGACCGGCGCCGCGGCGACGGCATCTCAGACTCAGTCCGCTGAGAAGGTGCGTGAGGCCCTGGCGTCCGTCACGACCTCGGCGATGTCCCTGGTCCCCTACGCGTTCCCGCTCCTGGACGAGCGCTCCGGCTACCCCTCCGGCATCCGCGACCCGGCCTGGCAGCAGGCGGTCTTCGAGGCCGGCGGGGACGCCGACGCCGTCGAGGCCGCCCTGGCCGCGAAGACCGTCGCGGTCTGCCGGCACCTGCGCGCCGCCGGGCATCCGGCGGGTCCGGCCGAGGCGGCGCAGGTGGTCCGGCTGGCGGTCGACCTCGCCCGGCTGCGCGGCCTGCCCGCGCCGGCCCGCGGCGAGCTCGTGGAATCGCTGCAATCGGTGCTGGCCCAGGGCGAGACCCTGGGCCGGGGCCGGATGGTCGCCGCCGCGATGTCCGCCGTGCTCGTCGGGCAGGGCCGCGGCCGGGTCGCGCCGTCGGCTCCCCGGTCCGGGCTCCGGCCGGCGGTCGTGGAGTTGCTGGAGGAGCTCAGGCTTCCCGGGCCGGACGAGACCGCCAAGGACCAGCGCGACCTGCGCCTTGACCCGCTGCGCTCGCCGCTGGACCGGCGCCGCGAGATCACCCTTCGCAGGCTGCTGACGTGCGGCGTCGGGTACGCCGAGCCGGCCGACGTCGGCACCCCAGACGGCGCCCCGGCCCTGACCCGGCGCTGGCGGGCGTCGTGGTCGCCGACCGTCGAGGCGAACCTGGACCTGCTGACGATCCACGGGGTCACGCTCGACCAGGCCACCGAGGGCCGGCTGCGGCAGGTACTGCGCGGCCAGGCCGAGGCCGGCGGCCCGACGCCCGGGGAGACAGTCGCCGGACTCAACGCGGCCGCCGAGTGCGGGCTCCCGGCGCTCGCCGGCGAGCGGCTGCGCGCGGTGGCCGGGGAGCTGGTCCCGTCCGCGTCGCTGCCGGAACTGCTCGCCGCCGCCGACACTGTCGACGCGATCCGGTTCGGCCACATTGCCGGGATCGGTCCGGCGGATCTGGCCTGTGCCCCCGACCTGCCGGAGCTGTCAGCCACGCTCGACACCGCCGCGGTCGGCCGGTTGGACGGCATGCGCGGCAGCGACGACGCCGGCGAGGCGCGCACGATCGCCGCGCTGGCGATGCGTGCCTGGCGCGTCGGCGGGGAGCTGCGCCTGGACGCGGCACTGCGCGCGTTGGAAGCCGAGGGCTCGCCCCTGATCTCCGGCGCCGCGGCCGGTGCCAGGGCCCTGATCGGCACGCTGTCGGGCGAGCGGCTGGGCCGGCGCGCGGCGGGCTGGCTGGACGCCGCGACCGACGCCGAATCGCGCACCGCGCTCCGCCGCCGGCTCGTCGGGCTGCTGACGGCCGCCGAACCGCTGGTCGGCTCGGACCCGGAGATCCTCGGCGCGCTGGCGGACCGGATCGAATCGCTGCCGGACCAGGATTTCCTGTCCCGGCTCCCCGCGCTGCGCGGCGGCTTCGCCGCGGTCTCACCGGCCGCCCGCGATCGGCTGCTGGCGGCCGTCGAGCAGCGGATCGGGCAGGCGGTGCGGGATTGGGGGGCGACCCAGGCCGGCCCGGAGGCGCTGCTCGCCGCGACGCTCGCCGATCGGGCTGGACAGGCGGCGCTCGCGGCTGCGGGGATGGTCATCGCCGATCCCGGACCGGCCCCGGCGCGGGCATCGCAGGCTGCTGATTCCGTGAGCCCCAGCACCATCACGGCCGACCCGACGGCGCCGACCACAACGACGACGCCATCGACCACACCGGCCGAGCCGCCGACCACCACCCCGGCATCAACACTCTCCGCATCAACACTGTCCGCATCAACACTGTCCGCGCCAACCCGCTGGCGCCTGCTCCTGGGCCGCGACCGGCAAGCCCTGCCGCCCTCCGGCCTGCGCTACGCCACCGCCCTGGACGAGCTCTACGGCCAGGACCAAGGCGAAGGCGCGGCCCACGGCCACGATGCCCGGCCCGGCGCCGGCGCCGGAAACGAGCGCCCCTACCCCTCGGTCCGCGAGTGGTCCGAGGACCTGGCCGACCTGTTCGGGGTCAGCGTCCGGGAAGAAGTCCTCGGCCAGGCGGCCGCGGCCGGGCGGCTGGACGCCGTCGCCGAGCTCGATCCGGCCGCCGTGCGGCCCTCGGTCGAGTTGCTGCGCCAGGTCCTGAGTCTGGCCGGCGGGCTGCCGGAGAGCGCCGTGGCGCGGTTGCGGCCGCTGGTCAAACGGATCGTGGAGCAGCTGGCCGCCGAGCTGGCGCACCGGCTGCGCCCGGCACTGACCGGGCTGACCTCGCCGCTGCCGACGAACCGGCCGTCCGGGGCGCTCGACCTGCCCCGGACGATCCGCGCGAACCTGGCGACGGCCCGGCGCGCGCCGGACGCGACGGTGACGCTGCTGCCCGAGCGGCCCGTCTTCCACACCCGCGCGCGCCGGCAGAGCGACTGGCGGATCATCCTCGTGGTCGACGTGTCGGGATCGATGGAGTCCTCGGTGATCTGGTCGGCGCTGACCGCCTCCGTCTTCGCCGCGCTGCCCGCGCTGACGACGCACTTCCTCGCGTTCTCCACTGAGGTCGTGGACCTCACCGACCGGGCCGCCGACCCGCTGTCGCTGCTGATGGAGGTCCGGGTCGGCGGCGGCACGCACATCGCGACCGGGTTGGCGGCGGCGCGCCCGCTGGTCACGGTCCCGACCCGGACCATGGTGGTCCTGATCAGCGACTTCGAGGACGGGGCGCCGCTGGGCACCCTGCTGGCCGAGGTCCGGGCGCTGGCCGAGGCCGGCTGCACGCTGCTGGGCTGCGCCAGCCTGGACGACGACGGCCGGCCCCGCTACAGCACCGGGACAGCCGGGGCGCTGGTCTCGGCCGGTATGCCCGTGGCCGCGCTGAGCCCGACGGAACTGGCCGCGTGGGTCGGGGAACAGGTGCGGTCGCGATGAACGAGCAGGATCTGCCCCCGGTCGCCGCTCCGGTGCTGGCCGACGCCATCGACGCCCTGTCGCCGAGGCTGCGCAAGCGGCTGGACGCCATGGTCGGCAAGGCGGCGGCCTGGGAGGCCACCGCGGATCAGGCCACGAACACGGTCACGGTGACAGTAGACGAGGACACGCGCGTCGTGCTGACCGTCCGCGACGGCGCGGTCCGGGCCGCGGACGACGCCGTGTGCTCGTGCCTGCTCGCTCCGGCCTGTCTGCATCGCGCGGCGGTGCTCGGGCTGGCCCCGGTGTCGGAAGCGCCGGAGGACCCGGGCCCGCCCGAAAGTCCCGAAGCCCCCGAAAGTCCCTCAGCCGAAGAAGCACCGGACGAACCCGCGGCGCTGAGTCCCGACCAGCAAGCCGCCGTCGAAGCCCTGCGCGCCGCGGCGGCCGAGCTCCTCGACACCGGCCTGGTCGGTGCGGGTCTGGCCACCGAGGCCACACTGCGCCGCGCGGTCCACACCGCGCGGGCGGCCGGGCTCCACCTTCCGGCGGCGATCGGCAACCGGGTGGCGGCCCAGCTGCGCGGATATCGCGGCCGGGCCCAGGACCACAGCCTGCCCGCCTACGCCGACGAACTCCGTGCCCTGATGGCGACGCTCCACGCCCTGTCCACGAGCACTGATCCGGCTACCCTGCAGGCCCTGCGCGGCACCGCCCGCAGACACCACGAGAAACAGGGCGGCCTGCGCCTGGTCGGGGTGTTCAGCGAGCCGGTGATCGCCGGCTCGGGGATGGCCGGCGTCGTCACCTGCGTGGTCGACACCGACGGCGGGGCCTGGTCCGTCCCGGCCGTGACGCCGGGCGGTCCGGCGCAGGTACAAAACGCCTACGACGGTCCGGTCGGCCTCGGCGGGGCGGCGCTGAGCCATCGGGAACTGGTCCGCGACGGCGTGATCGTCAGCGGGGCCGCGGCCTCGGCGGACGGCAGCCTGAGCCACGGCGCGGGGGTGCGCGCGGTGCGGGCGTCCGGCGCGTCGTGGTGGGACGGGCCGATCAACGCCCGCTTCGCCGAGCCGATCGGCGAGCAGTTGGAACGCGTCCTCACCGGCCTCGCGCCCCGCATCGGCGACGACCTGCTGTTCGTGACAGCGACAATCCTCGGCGCCGACGCCGCGGCCACCGGGCCCGGGACCAAACCCGGCGACGTCCCGGTCCGCCTCGGCGACCGGTTCGCCGTCCTGCGCGGCGCCTCCGACCACAAGGCCCTCGCCTACGCGGACAACCTCCGGATCCTGAGCCAGGCGACCGGTCTGCGGATCCGTCTGATCGCCCGCCTGGACCCGGAACGGCCCGGCGTCGTCTTGCCGATCGCCGTGTCCCCGGACCCGACGCAGAGCATCCTGCGTTTGCCGGAGGCCTGGCAGGGACGCGTCTGTCTGGGCGTCGACCGCCTGCACAGCTCGATGATCACCCCCGGCGACGACACCCCCGACCGGGCCGCCCAACTCCCGCCGCGCCCGACCGACGCCACGGCGGCCATCCCGCTGCACCACCTCCGGACAGCCATCGAGCGGACCGCCGCCGGTGGCCGCCGCGCCGCCCGCCTGGCCTCGGTCCACGACGACGCCCGGCGGCTCGCCGCGGCCGGCATGCCGCACGCGGCGGCCGTCCTGACCCACCTCGCGACGACAGCAGCGGCCCCGGACCGGGACGCCTACGGCCGCGCCGTCCCCGAGACCGTCGGGGTGTTCGCCCAGGCCTGGCTCGGCGCCGCCTTGTTCGCGTCCGCGGCTGCGGCACACCTGGCCGTCACGGCTTGGGGATGCCGGGAGGAGTAGCTCCTCAGCAAGACGCCGCGCCCACCGGTGAAGATCGGCGGGCGCGGCGTCTTACGGCTTTACTCAACTGCTGTTGCTTACCTGCTGTTGCTTACCTGCTCTTACTGAACTGCTGCTACTGAACTGTGTAGTGATACGGGAAGGCAGCGAGCTCGTCACCGGTCGGCGAGGGCCCGTTGTTGCTCAGCGCCGATGCGTCGTCCAGATACACGACGCCCGAGACCGCCGTCCCCGGCACCTGGCTCGGAGTCACCGTCAGCGTCACCGTGGCCTGCCCGCCGGGCTGCACGATCACCGGGGTGAAGGCCGCGCCCGGGTTCACCCCGGCCTGCCACAGATCACCGGTGCTGGAGACCGCGTCGGCGTTGAAGGCCTGGCTCACGGCCGTCATGGACAGCGTCGCGGTGGAGTTCGCCGTACCGGTCGTGGCGCCGAAAGCGCCGCTCGGCTGCGGAATCAGATCCCAGTCGCCCTGCGTCACGCTCTCCCCGGTGTGCGGAGGCTGGTAGCCGGCGAACGCGTTGTTGCCGACGGCCGTGGAGCCGACGTCCGGATCGCCGTTGAACGGTGAGCTGTCGAACTGGATCGGAGCGGTCGACACAGCCGCCATCGACAGCTGGCTGGTCTGCGTCGGCACGATCCACTGCGGCGCGGGCGTGGTGCCCGCCAGCGGCAACGTCAGGTTCGCGGTGGGCGTCGTCGAGGCCAGCGGCATGGTGACGTACTGGTCCAGCCGCGAGTCCAGGAAGTAGGACTCGATGCCCTGCGAGGTGTTGTGGACGGTGAAGCTCATGGTCACCGGCTTGCCGTGGGCGAAGACCCCGCCCTGCGGGACGCCGGTCGCGGTGGCCCCGAGCCCGTGGAAGTCGACCTCCCCGGTGAAGGGGGTGTCCAGGGCGTCGCCGCTGACCGGGTTGGTGAAGGTGACGATGATCGTCCACTGGCCGGCCCGCGGTTTCAGCACACTGAGTTGCGTACCCGGACTCGCGACGGTCGTTTGAGTGCTCCCGCTCCCCTCAGGCGTCAGGTTCGACGCCCGGGCCGGGTTCTGCCCGTCGGGCGAGACCAGGTAGACGTAGTAGGGGTCGGTCCGGTGGTCGGCCAGCGCGGTGCGGACGTCCAGCGCCGGCTTGCCCGCCGGGACGTTCACGACGAAGAACTCGCTCTGCGCCGGGACCTGGCCGCGACCGTTGCCGCCCTGGATGTCGGAGGCGAAGACGCCGCCGCCGGCCACGGCGACCTCGGAGCGCAGCGTCATCGGGATCGAGCTACGACCGGACTGCGGCGAGCTGACCGTGAGCGAAGCGCTCAGGTCGCCGGCGCGCGCCGGGGTCTTCGCGCTCACGGCGATGTTCGTGCTCTGACCCGGCCGCAGCGTCACCGTGGACGGGCTCACCTGGCCGAAGGGCACGAACCGGGCCACCGCGGCGTTGAAGAGCACCTTCCCGGTGTATCCGGCGGTACCGGCGAAGTCGGAGATCACCGCGGTCCAGGTGCCGGGGACCGGGTTGTGCACGTCCACATGACCGTGGTTGCCGTTGCCGTTCGGCAGGCTGTTGGCGGTGAGCTCGCCGCTCGGGTCGAGCAGCACCAGGTTCACCGCGGGCTGCCCGGTGCCCGGCCAGGCTATGTTCGAGTCCAGCCGGTCCTGGCCCGGCGGGACCTGGAAGGTCACCTTGAGGTAGTTGTTCGCGGCTCCGGACTGATCCACGTAGGTGGAGCCGCCGTTCGCCAGCTGCACGGTGCGGTTCGCGACGTCGACGCTCGGGCTGAGCGTGCGGCCGCCGAGGCTGACCGTCTGCGTGCTGGTGCCGGTGTTCGTCAGGCTGGTGCTGAAGTGCTGCACGCTACCGGGCGCCGCGGTGGCGTCGAACTGGTCGGCGCTCATGACCAGGGTGTTGCCGGTGGCCTGGCCGGCGCCGTCCGGGGTGCGCACCGACTTGGCCGCCTGGACCGCGCGGTAGGCGTCCACGAGTCCGGATCCCTGCTCGGACCCGACCACGTCGAGGTCGTCCGCGGTGCTCTCGATCAGCTGGTCCACCAGCGCCGGGGTCGGGCTGGCCCCGGCGTGGCCGGCGCGGTAGGCCTGGATGACGAGCGCTGCGACGCCCGCCACGAGCGGACCGGCCTCGCTGGTCCCGCCCTCCTGCAACACCGGGCTCGGCTTGCCCAGGGTGTTCGTACAGTTCGGCGCGGCGGCCTTGTCCGCGGTGCAGATCATCCAGTCCAGGTCGCCGGGCGCCACGACCGAGATGCTGCGGCCCTGCTCGGTGGCTCCGCCGGAAGACAGGGAGCTGATGTTGTCGCTGACGTAGCCCGTCGCGCCGATGTTGTCGAAGCCCACGGTGTCGGACTGCGCGTAGGAGCGGAAGGTGGTGGACGCCCCCACCGCGATGATGCCGGGCTGCGAGGCCGGCGACCAGATCGTGTTCTGGTCCCCGGCGTCATAGGAGGGCACCGTGATGGTGACGCCGGCCGCCATCGCCGCCGCGTTGGCGGCCTTGATCAGGTCGGCGCTGGTGTCCGGCATCGGGAAGCTGCCGGCCTCCTCGTTCAGGACGTTGACGTGGTCGACGCTGACGGCGTGGTCGATGGCCTCCAGGAACGCCGAGGTGGTGGTGTAGTCGTTCTCGCCGTAGACCTTGTAGGCGTCCAGCGTCACGCCCGGGGCGACGCCCTCCAGGCGGATGAGGCACGGCTTGCCCAGCGCCGAGGCCGTGTAGTCCTGCAGGTTGTACACGTGGTCGCCCTGCGCGGCGATCATGCCGTCGTCGAGCAGCGACTCGATCTCGTTGCCGCCGTTGACGTCCCCGCCCTCGCCGGTGAAGTCCTGGTAGTCGGAGATGACGTGCGAGCCGTCGGGCCGGATCAGGTCCGGGGTGTTGACGTCCATCTCGGCGGCGATGTCGCCGACGGTGACCCCGGCGCCGGTGAAGCCGAGCGAGCGCGCGGTCTTCGCGCCGGGCACGTCGGAGTCCGCCTTGACGGCCTCGGTCGCCTCCGGATTCAGCTGCACCCCGCCGTTCGCCGCACAGGTGCCCTGCGGAAGCGTCGCGGCCCCGGCACCGGCGCCGGACACCGACGCGGTCGGCCCGCCCTTGGCCGCGGACGGCAACCCCGGCAGCGCCGACCCGGTCCGCACCTTGATCGCGGAATCCGGAACGACCTCGGCGACGGCCGGATCGCTACGCAGCGCCTGCTCCTCAGCCGGCGAAACGGTGGCGCTCAGGGCATTGATGACGCTGAGCGGCCGAACGTTGCGCCCGCCGGCCGACTTGAGCGATCTGAGCAACGGCGCCTGCGCCGAGGCGATCGCCGCCTGCTTGACGCCGGGCGAGGCGGCGGTGTCCGGCAGGTTCGCGTACTGGTTCGCCATGACCACGATCACCGGCTGGTCCCCGGTGGCGGGCGACGCGGCGGCGGGCGGCGCAGCCGCGAACGCGGTACTCGTGGGTATCGCCGTCAGAATGAGTGCCGCCGCGCACACGGAGGTCACCGCGGCGCGTCGGCGCCGGCGTTGGAGTGGCATCTACTCTCCGATTCGGTATAAGGGCACTGCGGGTCGCGGTGCCCGGCCACCGATTCTCGCTCCCGCTCAGCGATCGCGCTAGAAGACTCATGAAAATCATGCGTTCTGACCTCGTCGGTTCTCCGGTGGGGTCAGACTGCTGTTATGCAGGGTGAGTGGACTGGTGAGCTGGTCGGGGCGGATGTGTGGGAGACCTGTCGGGAGT
>NZ_JAAFYZ010000158.1 GCF_018274385.1 Catenulispora pinistramenti
GGCGAAGTGGGGTCAGGCGAAGTCGGGTCAGGCGAGGCGGGGGCGGGCGACGGCGCGCGCCGGGTCCCCGACCGCGACCTGGCTGTGCTCCGGGTGCTGCGCCGGCACCTGACGCCGTTCGCTGTCGAGCAGCTGGCCCGGCACCGGGCGCGCGAGAGCTCGCGCGGCGACTGGGACCTGACCCCGCGCGAATGGGACGTCGCGGACCTCGCCGCGCAGGGGCTCACGAACCGGCAGATCGCGGCCCGGCTGTTCATCGGCGTGGACACGGTGAAGAAGCACCTGACGCGCGTCCTGGCGGCCACTTCCTGCGGCAGCCGCACGCAGCTCGCGGTGCTGTTCAACTCCCGCGACACGCCGGTGTGACGGCGCCGGGGGCGAATCACGGCGGGCCGGGGCTAGGCTCCTGATGAAAACGACATTCATTACCGTGTCGCCGAGTGTTCGCCCCCGGAGGAGAGGAAGACCTTAAGCATGTCCCTGGACGTCGCACCCCACCTGCTGAAGCAGGCCGAAGTCGGAGAGGTGAACGAGGCGGACTTCGCCGGCACCGTCGCGGCCTCGCTGCCCTACGCCCACACCATGGTCGAGAAGCTGGCCGCCGAACTGCACGCCGACCCCGCGAAGCAGTTCGCCGACAACCAGATCGCCCCCACCGACGCCGAGCGCGGGCAGCTGCTGCGCGCGCTGGCCTCGGACTCCATTCGCGGCAGCCTGGAGCGCCGGTTCGCCGTGAAGCTCGCCTTCCAGAACTGTCACCGGGTCGCGGTGTTCCGGCCGGGGGCCGCGGATTCGGAGGCCTATCGCCGGTTCACGTCGGAGCGTGCGCAGATCCTGAATCAGTCGCCGGAGTTTCGGGATTGCTGACGATTTCGGGACTGCCGCCGATCCAGCACGGCGCTCCGGGAGTTGGGCTCAGCCCCGGAGCGCTGGCGCCCTCGCCGTTTTCAGCAATGCGAGGTAAGCCGCAAACCGCGCCTCCTCAATCCGCGCCTCCTCAATCCGCCGCCCGTTTCTTCGGCAGCTTGCCGAACCCGGTCCGGGTGGCAGCCAGGATCAGCCGGTCGCCCGGCACCAGAACGCGCCCCCGATCCGCCCCCGACCAGTCGTAGTCGTCGCTGCCGGTCCGCCGGATCGCCAGCACCCGGGTCAGCGCCGGCTGGTCCACGCCGCGCAGCTCCCGGCCGGCCAGTTCCGAACCCTCCTCGACCGCGACCTCCGCGATCAGCAGGACCTTGCGATACACCGACAGGGTCCCCAGCACCTCCCGCCCCATCATCGCCGCGGCGAACGCCGGGGCCGCGAGGTAGGACACCGAGCGGGAGGCGGTGTTGTCGAACTTCGTGTAGATGTGCCGGGCGAAGTCGTCGTCGAAGAGCCGCACCACCACCCGTACCTCCGGGTTGATGGCCCGCGCCTCCAACGCCGCCTCCAGGTTCACGACGTCGTCGCCGGTCACCGCCACGACCGCGCGGGCCCGGCCGATCTGCGCGCGGCGCAGGGCGTCGTCGATCGGCCGGTCGCCGGCCACCACCGGGACGTCCAGCACCCGGGCCGCGGCGATCCCGCGGGCGTCGGCGTCCCGCTCGATGCCCACCACCGGGACGCCGAGCTCCCGGAACAGGGCCGTCACCCGGGTCCCGGCGTTGCCCAGGCCGACCACGACGACGTGGCCGCGCAGCCCCGTGCTGGGCTGGCGGGTACGGACACTGCGACGCGTCGCGGTGCTCTCGACGAACACCGCCGTCACCACCGGCATCAGCACGATGCCGCACAGCGTGATCGCCACCTGGAACACCCGCTGCACGTCGCCGCCGACCGCGCTGGGTTGGCCGTAGACGTCCGGGACCGCGGAGCCCGCGACGTCGAGCAGAGTCTCGTACAGCGCCCAGGCGAACGGCCGCGCCAGCACCCAGATACCGATGAGCGACACCAGGAGCGTGACGACCGACGCGATCAGGATCGTGCGCAGTTTGGCGCTGGTGAAGAAGCGCAGGGTGTCGGAGGCCCGCCACATCAGGCGCGAGGTCGGTGAGACCTGGTGGCTGCCCCTCGGCGTGCCGGTGTCGGACGCGTCGAGGAACTGGAGCGCGGCGTGCCGAGGCGACCGCTCCTGGAGCAGCATCCACTCCGCGGTCCGGCTCCCGGCCGCAGCCTCCGGCAGGACCTCGATGTCCTCCTGGCTGTCCCGGTCGATGCCGTCGGCGATCAGGCGCGGGGTCCGGTCCATGTCGATCGCCGAACCGATCGCGACCCGCAGGGCCCGGCCGCCGGCGCTGACCGAGTGCGGACGTTGCAGCGCGGCGTTGACGAAGGCCGGCGCGGCGGTCGCCGAGGCCGACAGGACCGTGCAGTTGTCGACCAGCTGCCTGATGTGCACGCCGAGCCGCTGGTTGAACATCCGGATCACGACCCTGATATCCGGGCGCATCGACGCGGCGAGCATCGCGGCGTGGATGTTGGCGCGGTCGTCCCCGTCGACGAAGGCGATCGCCGCCGCCTCGTCGATCCCGGCCTGGCGCAGGGCTTCCTTGGAGACGTAGGTGTCCGCGATGGTCCGGTCCGGGCCCAGCCGCTCGGCGATGCGGATGGTGTAGGACGTCTCCTCGGCCGGGACGATCGCGGTGGTGCGGACGCCGTAGTGCTCGGTCAGCTCATAGCTGAGGCGGTAGGCGAGGGAGTTCCCGCCCACGACGATGAAAAGGTCCCCCATGCGGGGATGGTAGAGGGCTGCGGTGAATTCTAGGGGTGCATCTCGTAAGCGCCCGACAAACCCGCCACCCGCTCCCAGATCCGGCCGAACCGCGCCTCGTCCACCACCGGCTTGCGCACCGCGCCCAGCGCCCAGGCCTGCTGAGCCTGGGTCGAGGACGGCTTGCCGTGCAGCGCGACGGCGTACTCGGAGAAGTCCCGGACCAGGAAGTCGAAGATCTGGTCCACGACGTCGGTGTCCAGCCCGGTCAGCCGGGCCTGCTCCAGGATCAGCTGCCCGTAGACGACGAGCGTGAACAGGTGCCCGAGGTTCAGCAGGAAGTCCAGGTCCTTCTGCTGCGCCTCGTCCGGCGGGCAGGTCGCCAGGAACCGCGTCAGGGCCTCGGCCTGCTCGGTGAAGCGGGCGACGTTCGGCACGCCGGCCGCCTCGCGGTAGGCCGCGCGCCAGTCGTGGAAGCGCACCTTGCCCAGGCCGCGCGCCGGGCCCTGGTGGAACAGGAACGTGTCGTCGGCGGCGTCGTCGCGGGTCGGGACCTCGGCGTACTCCTGCGGCGTGAACAGGTAGTTCGGCATGAACTTCAGCACCAGCGCGAGGTTCACGTGCACCGTGCCCTCCAGCTTCGGCAGGGCCCTGATGTAGTGGGTGGCGCCGTTGAAGTACGTGTCCTTCTCGAAGCCGCGGGCGGCGATCACGTCCCACAGCAGATCCACGACGCGCTCGCCCTCCGAGGTCACCTTCATCTTGGTGATCGGGTTGAACAACAGGTACCGGCGGTCCTCGGCGCTCGCGGTGCGGAAGTAGTCGACGGCGCGGGCGCTGAACAGCTTCATCGCGACCAGACGCGCGTAGGCGTCGGCGAAGGAGGCGCGGACGTGGCCGAAGTCGGTGACCGGGTGGCCGTAGAGGATCCGGTTGTGGGCGTGGGTGATGGCCTCGTAGAAGGAGTGCTCTGCGATACCCACCGAGGCCGTGCAGAGGTTGAACTTGCCGACGTTGACCGTGTTCAGCGCGGCGCTGAAGGCGTCCGCGCCGGTGTGCAGGAGGTCGGCGTCGGTGACCGGGTAGGCGTGCAGCTTGAACTCGCTGACGAACATCTGCGAGTCCACGACGTTCTGGACCAGCTCGAACTTCTCGTGCCGGCTGTCCACGGCGAAGAAGACGTAGCCGTCCGGGCCCTCGACGTCGGCGCGGCGGCCGAAGACCGACACCAGGCCGGCCACGTTGCCGTTGCCGATGTAGTACTTGCCGCCGGTCGCGGTGTAGCCGCCGGCGCCGTCCGGGGTGAGGATCATGTCGGTGCTGTAGACGTCGGCGCCGTGTTCCTTCTCGGACAGACCGAAGGCGAAGACGTGGCCCTCGTCGAGCAGCCGGGCCGCGCGCTCACGGGCCGCCGCGTTCTCGCTCATCCACACCGGACCCAGGCCCAGGACCGTGACCTGCCAGGTGTACCAGTAGGGCAGGCCGTAGAAGCCCAGGATCTCGCTCAGTGCGGCATTGCGGGCGGTGTCCCAGCGCTGGGCCGGGGCGGCCGGGCCGAAGGCGTCGGCGGCCGGGGTCTGGAACGTCGCGAACAGCTTCTCCTTCGCGACGAACTCCAGGAAGTCGGCGTACCAGACCCGGTCCAGGTCCTCGGCGATCAGGCGGCGCTTGCCGCGCGCCTCGAACCAGTCGATGACGGCGGTGAGCAGCCGCTGCGTCTCCCCGTCGAAGTGCGAGAAGTCGGCGGTGCGCGGGTTGAACAACGCGGCCGGGTCGTGAGTCATGGCGCGATGCTACCAGCGGGTAACTTTAGGCGGCGGGAGATGTGATCCGACACACCGCAGACCGACATAACGCACACCGACGTACCGCACACCGGCGCGCCGGGAAAGTCAGGCGGACTGTTGGGCCGGGGCGGTCGAGCCGGTCGATCCGGTCGAGCCGTCGGCACCGGAGGTGGCGGATGCCAAGCCGAGCGCAGAGCGGGCGGCCACCATATCTTTCAGGTCCAGGCTGTCCTCCGCTCGGCGCAGGTCGTCCTGGAAGGCGGCGGTGCCGGGGGCGCTCGCCGTCTGCGCCCAGAGACCGGCGGCGGAGGTGTGCGCGGCGACGAGGGCGTCGATGGCCGGCTGCACGTCCGCCGGCCACTGTTCGGTGGTCAGCGCCGTGATCTCGCCCCGCAGGGCGGTCGTGATGTCGCTCGCCGCCTGTTCCTGGTCGGCCAGCGTCGCCGACTGCGGAAGCAGGGTGAACCGGCCGACGGTGGTGATCACCGGGCGGGTGGCGTCCAGGAGGCTCAGCTGGTCGGCGGTGTAACTCGACCGGTCCCGGTGCACAGACCCGGTCAGCGTGGCGTCCGGGAACTGAAGGAAACACACCACCCGGTGCACGCCCGCTCCCCACGCCTGCTCGTCCGGGTAGACGAACTCGATACGGCCGTTCACCGCCCCGGTGTCTGGAAGGTACTGGTTGAGCACGTCGATGCAGTGGGACGCGCCCTCGGCTCGCAGGGCGTCCGCTCCGGGGTAGGAGTCCTCGTCGAGGGTGGACGAGCCGACCGCCTCGCTGTCGTGCGGCGCGGAACAGGGGGCGACGGTGAAGGTCAGGGCGGCGCTCTTCGTCGAGCCCATCAGACCCGGCGGGAGGGTGAAGCAGTCGCCCGGGTGCAGGTCGAAGATCGGCACCACGCCCTTGCCGACGACGTTGCCGCCGGCGCCCCGGTGCGGCGGGCTGGCGTCGTCCGGCGCGGTGACCAGGCCGATGGTGACGAGGGTGGCGAAGGCCGCCATCCACACGCTCGACAGGACGATCCCGCTGATCGCCAGGCCCTTGCCCTTCTGGCCGGTCCTTTTGATCGTCGACAGCGAGAAGAGCCCGAAGAAGAACCCGACGATCGAGGTGATGACGGCGAATCCGCAGATACCCAGCACGAAGGAGGCGATCGAGAACCCGTTGGTGCCGGTCGGCCGCGGCGGGTAGCCGTAGCCGTACGGCGGGTAGGGCTGGTAGCCGTACGGATTCGCCCCGGGACCGTAGGGGTTCGCCCCCGGATAGGCCGGCAGCGGCGGAACGGGCTGAACCGGCGGGACCGAAGCGACCGGTGTGAACGCTGTGAACGGCGTGCTTTCAGCGCCGGACTCCGCCGCGCGCGACGATTCGTTCGGCGCGAGGCCGATCTCGGTTTCCATCCCCGGTCCCTCTCCCTGGCCGACCGCCCGCGGGTCGGCTCAGGGAGCATACCTCCAGTTCAGCGGCGTGATCACCAGTCTTGACGATCTTCCGGAGAGGGATCGCGTCGGAGACGGTTCGGCCTCGGCGGTTCGGCCTCAGCGGTAGTTCGCGCGGGTCCGGATCCGCGACACCGCCAACAGCACCGCCAGCGTGATCGTCATCATCACCGCGGTCACCGCCGCCGCCACGAACTGGTGGCCGCGGTCGTCGAGCGCGTAGATGCGCAGCGGGAGCGTCGTCCAGTCCGCCGAGTAGACCATCGCGGTCGCGCCGAGCTCACCCATCGACAGCGCGAAGCACAGGGCGAGCGAGCCGGTCAGCGCCGGGAGCAACAGCGGCAGCTTCACGCGCAACAGCGTGTAGTACGGCCGCGCGCCGAGGGACGCGGCAGCCTGCTCATACGCCGGATCCAGGCGGGTGACGGCCGCCGAGACCTGCTGGAAGGCGTAGGCGGTGACCAGGATCGAGTGCGCCATCACCACGATCGTGTTGGTGCCGTTGAGCAGGACCGGCCCTTGCGAGAAGGCGACCAGCAGGGCCAGGCCGACGACCACCGACGGGACCGCGATCGGCAGCATGAATACGGTCTGGATCAGGGTTTTGCCGACGCGGTTGCGGACCGCGTCCAGCGCCAGCGCGGACCAGGTGCCGACGACCAGCGCGATGACGCTGGACAGCAGGGCGGTGATCAGCGAGGTCTCCAGGCCGTCCAACGGGTCGGTGTGGAAGGCGGCGGTGATGTTGGAGAAGGTGTAGGAGGACGGGAACGCGCCGTTCCACTGCTTGGTGAACGCCGCCAGCACCAGCACGCCGAACGGCAGCGCGAACAGCAACAGGAAGAAGAACGCGAAGACCGCCCACGCGATCCGCTGCGCCCTACGCGTGTACAGCAGCACGACGGCCTCCAGACATCCGGGCGAGCAGCACGCGGTAGCCGGCGAACAGGGCCAGCGACAGCACGATGTTGATGACGGCCAGGGCGCAGGCCCCGGCGTAGTTGGTCTGCTCCTTGGCGAAGTTCTCGATCAGCACCGGGAGCGTCTGGTACTTGGCGCCGGTGAAGGAGACGATGCCGTACTCGTTCATCGTCAGCATCAGCACCAGCGACCCGCCGGCGAACACCGCGGGCAGCGCCTCGGGCAGGATCACCTGCCAGATCACCCGCCCGGCCCGGGCCCCGAGCGACGCGGCGACCTCCAGCTGCCCGGTGTCGATCTGCGAGAACGCGGTCAGCAGCGGCCGCATCACGAACGGCGTGAAGTAGATCAGCTCGGCCAGCCAGATCCCCCACGGCGAGTACTCGATGAAGTTGATCGGCGTGTCGTGCCGCCCCCCGGTGAGCGCCGAGGCGATGTGGTTCACCATCCCGACCCGCCCGTACAGGAACATGATCGACACGGTGATCAGGAACGACGGGAACGACAGGAACACGTCGATGAACCGCGACACCGCCCGCGCGCCGGGGAACGGCACGAACGCGATGATCAGCGCGAGCAGGAAGCCCAGCACCAGGCAGCCGACGGTCGAGTAGACCGCCATCTGGATGGTGTTCTTGATGACGGTGCGGGTGCCGGGGTCCTTCAGGGTGTCCATGAAGGACGTGGTCACCTTGAAGGGGTTGGTCGGATCCGGCGGGCTGCCCTCGATCGCCTGCTTGACGACGAGGTAGAGCGGATAGAGGAAAGCCGCGCCGAGCAAGAGGATCGGGGGAGTGGACCACAGCCAGGCCAGGGAGCGCCGGGCCTTGTTGGCGGGCGCGGAGGGCCGGCCGCCGGGCACGGCCGGTGCGGGCGGCGGGAGTTCGGTGACGGCGGTCATCGGGCGGCGTCCTCGGCCGGTGCGGGCTCAGCCGGAGCAGGCTCTGCGGTCGGAGCGTCCTCGGCCGGTGCGGGCTCGGCTGTAGGGGCGGGCTTGACCGGAGCGTTCTTGGCCGGAGTGGGCTCGGCGGTCGGTGTGGGCTCGCTCGGAGTGCCCTTGGCCGGTGTGGTCTTGGCGGCCGAGGCTGGATCAGCGCTCGGCGATCCGGTCGCAGCCGCCGGTATCAGCACCGCGTCCTCCGCCGAGAAGTGCAGCCACACCTCATCGCCGATCGCCGGCGGGTTCCGCAGTTCGTTGGTGTCCAGCCGTACCTCGTGCCCGTGCACATCGGCGAAGATCCGGTGTGCCGAGCCGCGCCACTGCACCTCGCTCACCGTTCCGCTGAAGGCGTTGTCATGGTGCTCGGCGGCGGCCAGGCCCAGGAAGTGTGGGCGCAGGCAAAGCGTTCGCGTCTCTCCGGCCGCCGCCTGTTCGGTGCAGGTCGCGGTGACCAGCTCACCGGCGGGCGCGCCGCCCTCCGTCGTGATCCGCACCGTCACCCGGAACGACCCGTCGCCGTGCGCCGCACACTCCGCGACCGTCACCGGCAACAGATTCGAGTTCCCCACGAACCCCGCGGCGAACTCCGTCCCGGGGCGCTTGTACAAGTCCCGCGCCGTGCCGACCTCGACCAGCCGCGCCTCGTTCATCACCGCGATCCGGTCGGCCAGCGTCAGGGCCTCGATCTGGTCGTGGGTGACATACAGGATGCTGACATCGGGCAGCTCCCGGTGCAGCCGCGCCAGCTCCGCGAGCATGCCGCTGCGCAGCTGCGCGTCCAGGGCCGACAGTGGTTCGTCCAGCAGCAGCACTGACGGCTGGATCGCCAGGGCGCGGGCGATCGCGACCCGCTGCTGCTGCCCGCCGGACAGCTCGCGCGGGTAGCGCTTGGCGTACTGGGCCATGCCGGTCATCCGCAGCGCCTCGGCCACGCGCGCCGGGATCTCCGATTTGGCTACCAGCTTCTGTGCCTTCAGTCCGAAGGCCACGTTCTGCTCCACCCGCATGTGCGGGAAGAGCGCGTACTGCTGCACCACCATCCCCAGTCCGCGCTTGTACGGCGGCAGGTCGGTGACGTCCCGGCCGCCGACGTGCACGCGTCCGGAGGCCGGGCGGACGAAGCCGGCGACCGCGCGCAGGGCCGTGGTCTTGCCCGAGCCGGAGGGCCCGAGCAGGGCCACGACCTCACCCGGAGCCACGTCCAGGGTGAAGGAGTCGAGCACGACGTTGCCGTTGTAGGCGACCGTCACGTCGTCGAAGCGGATGCCCCCGGATCCGCGTCCTGTTCGTCGGGCCGTCGGGTCGGCTTCGGTGGCGGCCATGCTCACTCCTGGTCACTCCTGTTGGTGATACGGGTACTGATATGTCGGCGGGGCGGCCGGTCAGCTCGGGGTGCCGGTCGCGGTGTCCCAGGCCTTGACGTCGCTGTTGTAGTTCTGCGCTACCTCGTTCCAGTCCACCGGGAAGACGGTCACGCCCTGCATCAGCGCGGTCAGGGCCGCGTAGTTGCTGTCGGTGGGCTTGACGTCGGTGCGGGTCGGGAAGCCGTAGGCCACCTTGGAGGCGTCCAGCTGCGCGCCCTCGGAGAGCAGGAAGTCGATCAGCTTCTTGCCGTTGGCCGCGTTCGGCGCGCCCTTGACCAGCCCGGCCATGTAGGGCAGGGAGAAGGTGCTGGGCTTGCCGTCGTTGCCGGCCGGGAAGAAGATCTTGTTGTTCGGGTACTGCGTCGTGCTGTCGACGTAGTTCATCTGCACGTCGCCGTTGGCCACCCACAGGTCGCCGGTGTTGACCTTGCTCTCCAGCGCGCCGGTGGACTTGGACGGCCCGACGTTGTTGGACTGGAGCTTCTTGAAGTAGTCCCACGCCGCGTTCCGGTCGCCGCCGAACGCCTGGATCGCCGCGATCATCACGCCGGTGCCGTCGCCGGCCACGCCCGGGGTGGAGTACTGGAGCTTCTTGGCGAACTTCGGGTCCAGCAGGTCGTTCCAGGTCTTCGGCGGGCCGTCGGGCATCGCCTTGGTGTTGTAGATGAAGGACAGGTAGTCGCCCATGACGGCTTCCCACTGGCCTCCTCTGTCCACCAGCGAGGGGTCGACCTTGTCCACGCAGGTCGGGCTGTAGGCCTGCAACAGACCCGAGGCCTCGGCCTTCTGGATGAACGGCGGCAGGGTGACCAGCACGTCGGCCTTCGGGTTCGACTTCTCGGAGTCGACCTTGGTCTCGACGCCGCCGGAGCCGTCCTCGGAGTAGTTCACGTGGATGCCGGTCAGCGCCGTGAACTTCTTGAACTCCTGGTTGTACCAGTTGTTGTCGTCCTTGCTGTCGTACAGACCGTCGGCGCTGTAGATGGTCACCTGGCCGCCGGAGCCGTCGGCCTTGGGCGCGGCGGTCGGGGCGGCAGCGCCGAGGGCCGGGCACGGGGTGGAGGCCGCGGCGGCCGCCGTGGTGGAGGAGCCGCCGGCGGCGGACTTGGAGGAGGAACAAGCCGTCAGCCCGGTCAGTGCCAGCCCGCCGACGGCGAACGCGGCGCCGAGGCGGCGGGTCAGTACTTGCGACATGGGGGTGCCCTTCTAGGTGAATATCTCCGGGTATGTCGTGACTCGGAGCCGTACCTTCGCGGGTGCGAGTGACTGACAGGCGATCGCCTGGTGAACATTCGTGTTCGGACATCGTGCGGCAGGTGGCATTCCGTGCTCCGGAGTGTTCCTGCCGCAGGAAGGGCCGCCAACCGCCATACCGGCTATGGCCGCCATAGCCGAAGCCCTCGCCGCAGGCCCGGGCTCCGAGTCACCCCCCGGTTCACGGAGTGTTCATCCAGTCCTTCAAACCTGTGCTTCGATGCGCGGGCCGCACATAGCGAGCCGCTATCCACTCCATGCTGAAGAGCGGTCTTGGCGGATGCCCGCGCTTATCCCAAGGTAGGAACCATGGTTGATCATCTCCCTGTCCGCCCCGGACTCCTCGGCAACTTCGTCGGCGGTGTCTGGGGCCCGGCCGCGGCCGGCGGCACGCGGGCGAACGTGAGCCCCGCCGACACCTCCGACGTACTCGGCCGCTTCGCCGACTCCACGGCCGCCGACGCCACCGCCGCCGTGGACGCCGCCGAGGCCGCGCTGCCGGCCTGGCGCGAGCTCGGGCCGATCAAGCGCGCCGAGTTCGTGCGCCGAGCAGAGAGGATCATCGGCGAGCGCGAGGACGAGTTCGCCCGGGCGATCAGCCGGGAGCAGGGCAAGCTGTACAAGGAAGCGCTCGGCGAGGTGCGGCGCGGGATGGCGATCCTGGACTTCACGGCCGGGGAGGGCCGGCGGCTCAACGGCTACACCACACCGGCCGAGGAGCCGCGCACCGTCGCGATGACCTTCCGCCGGCCGATCGGCGTAGTCGCTCTGATCACGCCGTGGAACTTCCCGCTGACCATCCCGATCTGGAAGGTGGCGCCGGCGCTGGTCGCCGGGTGCACCAGCGTGCTGAAGCCGTCGCCGTTCACCCCCTATTCGGCGGCGCTGCTGGTGCAGGCCTTCGCCGACGCCGGGGTCCCGGCCGGCGTGCTGAACCTGGTGCAGGGCGACCGCGGACCCGGCGAGGCGCTGACCGATGACGAGCGGGTGGCGGGGATCTCCTTCACCGGCTCGCTGCCGGTCGGCCGCGCGATCCACCAGGCCGGTGCCGGGCGGCTGATGAAGACGCAGCTGGAACTCGGCGGCAAGAACGCGGTGCTGGTGCTCGAGGACGCCGATCTGGACAAGGCCGCCGCCGCGATCGTGTTCGGCGCGTTCGGCCAGGCCGGGCAACGGTGTTCGGCGACCTCGCGGGTCGTGGTCGACGTGCGGGTCAAGGAAGCGTTGCTGGAGAAGGTGGTCGCGAAGGTGGGCGCCCTGAAGGTGGGCAGCCCCTTCGACCCGGCCGCCGAAGTCTGCCCGGTGGTCAACGAGGACCGGATGAACGCCTGCCTGGACGCCGTCGTAGAGGCCCAGGAGGCCGGGGCGAAGGTCGCGGTCGGCGGGCACCGGTTCACCGACGGCGTCCCGGACGGCTACTACGTCCAGCCGACCGTGCTGCGCGATGTCCCCTGGGACTGCGAGATCGCCCAGGAGGAGATCTTCGGCCCGGTGCTGTCGGTCATCGACTGCGACGGCTTCGACGACGCGATGCGTATCTCGAATTCCGTGAAGTACGGCATGTCCGGCACCATTTTCACGCAGAACCCGGCGCACATCTTCGAGGCGCTGGAACGCTTCGAGGCCGGCATGCTCCACGTCAACCGGCCCGGCGTCGGCGCCTACGCGCACCTGCCGCACATGGGCGCCAAGCAGTCGCAGTACGGCGCGCCGGAGTGCTCGCCGGAGGTCTGGGACTTCTACACCGAATGGCGGTCGGCGTGCATCAGCTACTGAACCCGATGCGCCAGGCGAGAGTCATGACCGCCGCTGAAGCGGTGCAGGCTTTTGTCGAGCCCGGCGCGGTACTGGGCCTGGGCGGCCAGAACATCAACCGCTGCCCGATGGCCCTGGTGCACGAGGTGGTGCGGCAGGACATCGGCGAGCTGACGGTCGTCGGCTGCAACCTGTCGCTGCCGCTGGACCACCTGGTCGCCGCGGGCCTGGTGGTCCGCACTGAGCAGGGCAGCGGCAACCTGGAGAAGTTCGGGACGCTGTTCAGCTGGCGCCGGGCCGTGGAGGCGAACCGCATCGCGGTGCGCGACTACTCCCACCTGTCGATGGCCTCCCGGTTCCTGGCCGGTGCGATGGGCCTGCCGTTCATGCCGGTGCGCTCGCTGCTGGGCTCCTCGGTGCTCGAACGGCTCGTGGCCGAGGACGAAGCGGTGGTCATCGCCGACCACTGGAGCGGCGAGCCGGTGGTGCTGGTGCGCGCCTGCACCCCCGACGTCTCGCTGATCCACGCCAACGCCGCCGACACCGACGGCAACGTGGTCATCGACGGGGTGACCAGCCACGAGGTGGACATGGTCCGGGCCTCGCGGCACGTCATCGTCTCGGTGGAGCAGGTGCTGCCGGCCGGCGCGTTCGACGACCAGCCGGAGCGGGTCACCATCTCAGGGGCCTACATCAGTGCGGTCGTGGAGCAGCCGTGGGGCGCCTGGCCGACCAGCGTCTATCGCAAGTACGACTACTACGAATCCGAGATCGACGGCTACCAGAGGCGCGCCAAGGCCGGGGACGAGGGGCCGCGGGCCTTCCTGGCCGAGAACGTCGCCGCGCACGCCGATTTCGACGCCTATCTGGCCGCGACCGATCCCGGCGGGTCGGCGCGGACCGCGATGGCCGAGCAGATGCGGAGCCTGCTGTGACCGTGACCGAACCCGATATCAGTGCCCTGCCGCGCGAGCTGCTGGTGTTCGAGGGCGCCCGGCAGATCGCCGACGGCGACTGTGTGATCGCCGGCACCGGACTGCCGCTGCTGGCCGGTCTGGTGGCGCAGCGCACGCACGCCCCGCGGGCCCGGCTGCTGATCGAATCAGGGGTCGTGTTCCCCAAGGTGGTGCCGACGCCGCTGTCCGTGGTGGACCCGCGGATCATGCACGCGCCGTCCAAGCTGGGCTCGCTGATCGAATCGCTCGGCGGCTTCGTGCAGCGCGGCCTGGTCGCCACCGGCTTCCTGGGCGGGGCGCAGATCGACGCCCGCGCGAACATCAACTCCACCTGGATCGAGCGCGGTTCGGGCCGGGTGCGGCTGCCCGGCAGCGGCGGTGCCAACGACATCGCCTCGCACTGCGCCACGATCGTGGTGCTCACCAGCCACGAGAAGCGCCGCTTCCCGGAGCGCTGCGACTACATCACCTCGCCGGGCTTCCTGGACGGCCCCGGCGCCCGCCGCCGGGCCGGGCTGAACCCGGTGCGGGTGAAGGTGGTCACCGACCTGTGCGTGCTGGAGGGCGACGACACCGAGGGCGAGCTCACCGTCAGCGCCCTGATGCCCGGCGCGACCGTCGAGGACGTGCTGGCGAACACCGGCTTCACGCCCCGGATCGCCGACCACCTCGACGTGGTCGCCACCCCGTCGGCCGAGCACCTGGCGCTGCTGCGCGACGTGCTCGACCCCGAGTCCCGTTATTTTCCCGAACGACTGAGGAACGGAAACACCCATGACTGAGACGACTGAGAAGACCCCCTTCCACTGGAAGTCCAACATCGCCTGGAAGAACCGCGACCGGATCGTGGTCCGCGGCTACGACGTCAACGAACTCACCGGCAACCTGGACTTCGGCCAGATGCTGTTCCTGGTCCTCAAGGGCGAGCTGCCGACCGAGGCGCAGGCGATGATCACCAACGCCATGATGGTCTCGCTGGCCGAGCACGCGATGTCCCCGTCCTCGGCCACCGTCCGCTTCGCCACCTCCGGCGGCGCCGAACTCAACGGCGCGGTCTCGGCCGGCGTCGCGGCGATCGGCCGCCTGCACGGCACCGCCGACCGCCCGGCGAACATGTACATCGGCGTCGAGCAGCGCGCCGCCGCCGAGGGCATCCCGATGGAGCAGGCCGCCGCGCTCACCGTCCAGGAGATGCGCGCCCGCCGCGAGAACATGCCCGGCTACCACCACGCGCAGCACATCCGCGACCCGCGCACCGTGCGCCTGCTGGAGCTCAGCGACAAGTGGGGCATCAGCGGCACCTACGTCGCCATCGCCCGCGCCATGGAGGACGCCACCGAGGCCGTCTTCGGCCGCCGCCTGTGGATCAACGGCCCCGGCGCGATGGGCTGCATCGGCCTGGACGCCGGCTACTCCCCGCTGGAGATGAAGGCGATGTTCATCACCGCCCGCACCCTGTCGCTGTGCGCCCACTCGATCGAGGAGTCGACGCGCGAGAAGGGCTGGCGCGCCTCGGAGAACTCCGACATGGTGCAGCCGCTGTCGCTGCAGATGCAGGGGCCCGACTGGTACGACGGCCCGGCTGACCGGGAGCTGCCGACGGGGTTCGCGGAGTAGGCGGCGCGCGGAGGAGCCGGCGCGCGGACTAGGCGGCGAAGCGCCTGGGGCGCTGGGCGAGTCTGAGGCGCCGCCTGGCCGGCTCGGAGCTGGCAGCGGCGTTCTCGTGCGCGGCCGTCAGAGGCCGCCACGCTCGGCGTGGCGCGAGCTGCGGCTGGAAACTATGGCCAGCATGGCCGGTCGTCCTGTGGTGCCCTCTGGCGCGCCGCAGCGGCGGCCGGCCAGGTCTGCTTCGGGTCTCGTGATCCGAAGTCGGAGCTTTTGAAGCCGGAGCTTTTGAAGCCGGAGTTCTTGAAGCCGGAGTTCTTGAAGCCGGAGCCGCGTTGTTGGAATCGGCGTCCAAAGCCATGCTCCGCACCCTGGCCCCGGACGCCGGAGAAGCCCCCGCGACGTGTCGCGAAGGCTTCTCCGTGTGAGAGGTTTCGGGTCGGGTTACTGGGCGAGCGCCCGGACCTTCTCCGCCTGCGGGCCCTTGGGGCCCTGGGTGATCTCGAACTCGACCGGCTGGTTCTCCTCGAGGTTCCGGTAACCCGAGCCCTCGATGGCCGAGAAGTGGACGAAGACGTCCGGACCGCCGCCGTCCTGCGCGATGAAGCCGTAGCCCTTCTCGCCGTTGAACCACTTGACCGTGCCAGTTGCCATGCTGCGTTCTACCTCGGAAATCACTCCCGCTGTGAGCGGGACCAGTGGATGGGTACCAGTGCTTGTTGCACCGATACCGGTCGAGCTTGGAGTGAGTCCCGATGTGCTTCATGAACCGACTGCCCAGTGCGACCGAGCGTCACGGTAGCACTACCACGGCCGTGACGATAGGTGAAAGGACATGGTGGGCGACGTGTCGTCACTCTCGTGGCGGACAGATCCACCCGGCCACGCGGGGTTCCAGTGGCGTTCTCCGACCGTTCCCGCAGAGGTGGCCGGGGGTGTCGGGGGTGTCCGGGGTTTTCCGAGGTGTTTCGGAGCCCGCCGAAATTCTCATCCGAGACCGGCGAAGAAACGATCGCTCATCTCCGTGTGGAGCGGGAAACAGAGCGGTTGCGCGTGGTCGATCACGACCAACTCCTGGGTCTCGCCCTCCGACAGCGCGTGCACGCGCTCGGGCGTGAGCCCGGCCAGATCCTCGATCGGCCGCGGCTTGACCCGGCCGAAGATGAGGATCACGAAACGCGGCGCGCTCAGCACGTCCGCGAGCTCCACCTCGGCCACGTCCGCGGACAGCCCGGTCTCCTCCCGCAGCTCGCGCACGGCCGCCTGCTGCCAGCTCTCGCCCTCCTCGATGAAGCCGCCCGGCAGTCCGATCTCGCCCAGCTGCGGCTCGATGCCCCGGCGCACCGTCAGCAGCCCGGTTCGGCCGTCGGTTCCGATGATCGGCACCATCACCAGCGCCACCGGCGTCGGGTTGCGCCAGGTGGTCTGGCCGCAGTGGGCACAGGTGCGCGGCCACGTCGCCTCGGGGGCGTAGGCGGTGCCGCAGTAGGAGCAGTGCGAGTTCTGGACCGGCATGGTTCATCAGCGTACGCCGACGGTTCATGGCGTGAACCGTCGGCTCCCGTCAGCCCGTCGCCGCCCCGATCAGCCCTCGCCCCGAATCAGCCCCCGCCCCGATCAAGCGAGCGAGAACTCGATCGGCTCGGTCGAGGACAGCCGCACCCGCCCGGTCAACGCCAGGTGCCGCAGATGCGACCCGGCCTCGCCGAGCGCCAGATGCCGCGCGAAGGTGTCCAGCCGCTCCCAGCCCTTGTTCCACTCCATGCCCTCGGTGATGCTCCACAGCGTCTTCGGCCCCACGGCCAGCTGCCCCTCGATCTGCGCCAGCCGCTGCACGTGGTGCTCGGTGATCTCCGCTGCCCGCCCGGCGACGTCGTCGAAGGGCGCCCGGTGCGCCGGTAGCGCCCGCGTGGTCTTCAGACGTGAGACCTTCTGCAGCGAGGCCAGGAAGTCGCCCAGCGGGTCGGAGGTGCCGACCACGTGGTCGTCGTAGACGGTCACCACCGGCGTGATGCCCGGCAGTACGTGGTCTCCGGTCAGGAGCGCCCCGCTGTCCTCCAAGTGGAAGCAGGTGTGGCCGGGGGAGTGGCCCGGGGTCCAGACGGCGCGCAGCGTGCGTCCTGGGACGTCCATCAAGGCGCCGTCCTCGATCAGCACGTCCGGCACCGCCGGCTTGGCCCCGGACGGGATCGCCGCCGCGGCGTTCTCGATCGCCTCGGCCGGCGCCCCGCACAGTTCCAGCAACGCCTTGTAGCGCTTGGTCCACGGCTCGCGCTCGGCGGTCCGGACCAGGTCGACGACCTTCGCGTCCGCTTCGTGCAGCGCCACCCAGCACCCGCTCAGTTCCCGGATGCGCCCGGCGAGCCCGTGGTGATCGGGATGGTGGTGGGTGACGAGTACGCCGTGCACGTCGGAGATCGAGCTGCCGATCGCCTCCAGCCCTTGCTCCAGCGCCGCCAGCGAGCCGGGATCGTCCCACCCGGCGTCGATGAGGACCGGGCCGCCCGCGGTCGTCTCCAGCGCGTAGACGAGCGTGTAGCCGAGCGGGTTGTCGGGGAAGGGGACGCGGATCGACCAGACGCCGGGGAGCTCTTCGCCGGGGGGCCGAGTAGTACCGGGCGCGGCGTCCTGCATAGGGAGGCTCCTTCGCTCAACAGTGATGGGAACACGTTCTCATGGCTAGTTAGCGAGGCGAAAGGTTCGCTCCCGCCAGCCCCGGCCAGACGGTCATTGAGCTTGCCCACAGGAACTGGTATCTGTTCTAACGGGCCGCCTTCTGACGGCCAGTCAGCATCACGAGAGGCATGCGGCATGGGCACCGTGACCGAGCACGGGAAACTGTTCATCGGCGGCTCCTACGTCGACCCGGCCACCGACGCGAAGCTGGAGATGATCTCCCCGGTCACCGAGGAGGTCTTCGGCCGCACCCCCGAGGCCGCCCCGGCGGACATGGACCGCGCGGTCGCCGCGGCCCGCCACGCCTTCGACGACGGCCCGTGGCCGCGGATGAGCGTGGCCGAGCGGGTGGAGATCCTGCGCCGGCTGCGGGACCAGTACGAGGCGCGCTCGGAGGAGCTGGCGAAGCTCATCAGCTCCGAGACCGGATCGCCGTACTCGTGGTCGATCCTGGCCCAGGTGTGGGCGCCGATCATGATCTGGGACTTCTTCCTGAACATGGCCGCGGACTACCCGTGGGAGGAACTGCGGCAGGGCCTGCTGGGGCCGACGGTGGTACGCAGCGAACCGGTGGGCGTGGCGGCCGGGATCGTGGCCTGGAACGTGCCGCAGTTCATCACCGTGAGCAAGATCGCCCCGGCGTTGGTGGCCGGCTGCGCGGTGGTGGTGAAGCCGTCGCCGGAGACCGCGTTGGACTCGTACCTGTTGGCGGACATGGCTTTGGAGGCCGGGCTGCCGGAGGGCGTGCTGAACATCGTCCCGGCGGGCCGCGAGAACAGCGCCTACCTGGCCGCGCATCCGGGGCTGGACAAGATCGCCTTCACCGGCTCCACGGCCGGCGGCAAGGCCGTCCTGGCGGCCGCCACGCCGAACCTGACCCGGGTGACGCTGGAACTCGGCGGCAAGTCGGCGGCGATCATCCTGCCGGACGCGGATCTGGGTACTGCGATCCCGGGACTGTTGCCGAACTCGTATATGAACAACGGGCAGGCCTGCGTCGCGCAGACCCGGGTGCTGGTCCAGCGCGACCGGTACGCCGAGACGGTCGAGGCGATGGCCGAGGCTGTCAGGGGCCTGAAGACCGGCGATCCGCTCGATCCGGAGACGCAGATCGGGCCGTTGGTGGCGGAACGGCAGCGGGACCGCGTGGAGTCCTACATCGCCAAGGGCTTGGGCGAGGGCGCACGGGTGGTCGTCGGCGGCGGACGGCCGGCGGATCTGCCGAAGGGGTGGTTCGTCGAGCCGACGTTGTTCGCGGACGTCGACAACCGGATGGTGATCGCCCAGGAGGAGATCTTCGGTCCGGTGGTGGCGATGATCCCGTACACGGACGAGGCGGACGCGATCCGGATCGCCAACGACTCCGACTACGGGCTGTCGGGCTCGGTGTGGTCGGCGGACGTGGAGCACGGGCTGGACGTGGCGCGTCAGGTGCGGACCGGGAACTACGGGGTCAACACGTTCGGGATGGAGTTCAACTCGCCGTTCGGCGGCTACAAGCAGTCCGGGATCGGGCGCGAGTTCGGGCCCGAGGGGCTGCGGGCATACCTGGAGACGAAGACGATGCATCTGCCGAACGGCTATACGCCGGAAGGGTTTTGAGCGGTGGCGCAGACCAAGTGGCGGGTGACGGTCGATACGGATCTGTGCATCGGGTCCGGGGGGTGCGTGCTGCGCGCGCCCGAGGGGTTCGAGCTGGACGCGGCTCGGCAGTCTTGTCCGCGGCACGCGGTGCTGGGGGCCTCGGACGAGGTGCTGGACGCCGCGGAGAACTGTCCGGTGGAGGCCATCACGATCGTGGAGGAGGGCAGTGGGGCCGCGGTTTTCCCTCCCGCGGATTGAGGCTTCGCCCGATCCGTAGTCCTTGACTGAGTCATTGACTCAGTCAACTATATCGGCCTACCGTGGGCGCATGGTGGATCTCGCGCCCGCTGTGGCAGCTGTGCGTTCGTTCAATCGCGGCTATACGAAGGTCATCGGCGTCCTCGAAGAGGGACTTCTTCAGAGCTCGTACACACTCACCGAGGTCCGGGTCCTGTTCGAGATCGCGCACGCCGGGCCGGAGGGTTCCAGCGTCGCGCGGATACGCGAGGACCTCGGGCTCGATCCCGGGTACCTGAGCCGGATCCTGGCGCGGTTCGACAGCGAGGGACTGGTGGTCCGGGGGCGTGCCCCCGAGGACGCGCGTAAGGGGACTGTCGCGCTGACGGAGCGTGGGGCCGGGGTCTTCTCAGGGCTCGATGAGCGGTCCAGCGAGCAGGTCGCGGCTTGGCTGTCGCGGTTGGGGGCCGGGGAGCGGGCGCGGTTGGTCGAGGCCATGGGTCAGATAGGGGCGTTGTTGCAGCTTGAAGGGGCTGCGGCGTACGACCCGGGTTCCGCTGACGCTGACGTCGTCACCGGCACCGGCACCGGCACCGGCGCGGGTACCGGAGCGGGCACTGGCGCAGGCGTGGGTACCGGCGCCGGAACCGGCGTGGGCGTGACGCTCCGTGCCCCGAGACCCGGCGACTACGGCTGGGCCGTGGAGCGCCACGGGGCTCTGTACGCGGCCGAGCGCGACTTCGACGAGACCTTCGAGGCCGACGTCGCCAAGATCGTCGCCGACTACGCGCGTTCGCACGACCCGGACCGCGAGGCGTTCTGGATCGCGGAGGCGCTGGGACGGCGCGTCGGCTGCGTCGCGCTGGTGCGCCGGCCTACGGACGACGGGGTCGACACGGCACAACTCAGGATTCTGTTGGTGGAGCCCTCGGCGCGCGGGCTGGGGGTGGGCTGGCGGCTGGTCGAGGAGTGCGTGGCGTTCGCGCGCAAGGCCGGGTACCGGCGGATGGTGCTGTACACGGTCGACGGGCTCAGCGCCGCGCACCGGATCTATCGGGCGGTGGGGTTCGAGATCGTGCGGCAGGAGGCCGTGGAGATGTGGGGGCATCATTTGGTGGAGCAGGAGTGGCGGTTGGCGTTGGGTTAGCCCCTGGCACCGCCTTCCACGTGGCAGGATGGTCGTGCCATGGACCTCCCCGCCGACCTCGCCGCGTCCCTCGAAGCCGCCACCGCCGATCTCTCGTTGCGCGAGTTGGAGGCCTCGGTCGACCGCCTGATCGCCCGCTACCGGACCCCCGGGCGCGCCGATCGCCCGATCCTGTCCGGTGCCGTCGATGCCGCCGCGTATGCCGCGTACCGGATGCCCGCCACGTGGGGCGCGGTGCGTGCGGCCCTCAGTGCGACCGCCACGCGCCTGCCGGGCCTGGCGCCGCAGACCCTCGTGGACGTCGGCGGCGGGACCGGTGCGGCGGCGTGGGCGGCGGCTGCGGTGTTCGGTGCCACGCTCAAGGACGTCACCGTCCTGGACCAGGTGCCCGAAGCGCTCGACCTGGGCCGGCGGCTGGCGCGCGACGCGTTCTCCGGCGCGTTGCGGCACACGGACTGGCGCCAGGTGCGCTTCCCCGCCGAGATCCCCGCCGCCGACCTGGTGACCGTGTCGTACGTGCTGAGTGAGCTGGCACCCGAGGCGCAGGACGCGCTGGTCCGGGCCTCAGCGGCGGCCGGGGAGACGATCGCGGTGATCGAGCCGGGCACGCCCGACGGCTACCAGCGGATCATGGCCGCGCGCGACGTCCTCACCGATATGGGCCTGCACATCGCCGCCCCCTGTCCGCACTCCCGAGCCTGCCCGCTGCTCGGCACCCGCGACTGGTGCCACTTCGCCTCGCGCATCCATCGCACGCCGCTGCACCGGCGCCTCAAGGGCGCCGATCTCGGGCATGAGGACGAGAAGTTCGCGTACGTCGTGGCGACCCGCGAGCCGCTCGCGGAGGCGGCGTCGGCACGCATCCTGCGTCACCCGCAGATCCGCAAGGGGCTGGTGATGATGCAGCTGTGCCACCCGGACAGCACGGTCGCGCAGGCGCTCGTCTCCAAGCGGCAGGGGGACGCGTATCGCGCCGCGCGTGATGCCGATTGGGGCGGCACCTGGGCGCCGGACGCCCCGTCGCTTGACGGCGGCGGCTTGTCCTGAGCGGCCCTACTCAGCCCCCGCCGCCTGCGAGACCAGCGTGCAAGCCGTATCGATGTCCGCCTTCACCTGCGAGATCGAAGCCCGCCCCGACAGCCAGGTGATCAGCGTCGAGTGCCACGTGTGCGTGACCACCCGCACCGCCGCCAGCTCCGCCCGGGTCAGCGGCCGCCCGGCGTGGATGGCGTCGCCGATGACGTCGGTGATCAGGCGGTTGACCGAGTCCACTTCGGCCGAGACGGAGCGGTCGGCGAATGTCAGGGCCCGCATCATGGCCTCGGCCAAGTGGGGTTCGCGCTGGAGGGCCTTGAAGGTGCGCATCAGCGTCTCGGCGACGCGCTCGCCGGGGTCGGTGCTGATCGGGGGCTTGCGGCGGAGCTGGTCGTGCAGTTGTTCCAGCTGGTCCTGCATGGTGGCCACCAGAAGGTGGATCTTGGAGGGGAAGTAGCGGTAGAGGGTGCCCAGGGCCACCTCCGAGAGCTCCGCCACCTCGCGCATCTGGACCGCGTCGAAGCCGCCGCGGGCCGCCAGCTGCTGGGTGGCGCGCAGGATGCGCTGGCGGCGGGCTTCCTGACGCTCCGTCAGGGCCGGAACCGGCGACGGTGCCGAAGCGGGGGTGCCGGTCGGGGCCGACGCGTCAACCGTCATGGGCGTTCCTCAACCTCTGGGTCCTCAACATGTCGTTCCCGGCTGGATCTGGCGCGGACACAGACCGTTTCCGTCCTGGTAGCCGGTTGTGTTCCGTCTGTGAACTGTGTCACGTCCCAACTCTGCCACCTGCGGCGCGGGCGAAGTAGGAACTTGTTCTAGATTAGCGCCACGGATTATGCTCCGTTGACCCGCTCGTGACGCCGTCTAAGCCGTGAAGGCGGGACACGGACTTACGGAGCGAGGTGATGGAGCATGGAGGACGGCCGACTACGCATAGCCCTGCTCGCATACAAGGGGAATCCCTTCTGCGGCGGCCAAGGCGTCTACGTCCGGCACCTCTCCCGTGAACTCGCCCGCCTGGGCCACACCGTCGAAGTGCTGGCCGGCCAGCCGTATCCGGTGCTGGACCCCGAGCCCGGCGTGAAGCTCACCGAGATAGCCAGCCTGGACCTGTACCGCCAGCCCGACCCGTTCCGCACCCCCAAGCGCGCGGAGTACCGCGACTGGGTGGACATGCTGGAGGTCGGGACGATGTGGACCGCCGGGTTCCCCGAGCCGCTGACCTTCTCGCTGCGTGCGCTGCGCCACCTCCAGGGCCGCCGGGGCGAGTTCGACGTGGTCCACGACAACCAGAGCCTCGGCTACGGACTGCTCGGCATGCCGCGCCTGGGCTTCCCGACGCTGGCGACCATCCACCACCCGATCCAGGTGGACCGCGAGCTGGAACTGGCCGCCGCGCCGGGCCGGGGCAAGCGGGCCTCGGTGCGCCGCTGGTATGCCTTCACCAGGATGCAGACCCGCGTCGCGCGGCGGCTGCCGGAGATCATCACCGTCTCGTCCTCCTCGGCCGTGGAGATCGGGGAGTACCTCGGCGTGCCGCAGCGGCGGATCACCACCATCCCGATCGGGGCCGATACCGACGCCTTCTCGCCGGATCCCTCGGTGGCCAAGGTCCCGGGGCGGATCGTCACCACGGCCAGCGCGGACGTGCCGCTGAAGGGCCTGCTGCCGTTGGTGGAGGCACTGGCGAAGGTGCGGGTGGAGAACGAGCACGCGCATCTGGTGGTGGTCGGCAAGGCCAAGCAGGACGGCGTCGTCGCCAAGGCGATCGAGCGCCTGGGGCTGACCGGCTCGGTGCGGTTCGTGCACGGGATATCCGACGCCGAACTCATCGACCTGATCCGCTCGGCCGAGGCGGCCTGTGTGCCCTCGCTGTATGAGGGCTTCTCGTTGCCCGCGGTCGAGGCCATGGCCTGCGGAGCCGCGCTGGTGTCCACCACCGGCGGGGCGATCCCCGAGGTGGCGGGCGAGGACGGCCGGACCACGCTCGCGGTGCCGCCCGGCGACCCGTCGGCGCTTGCCACCGCCTTGACCCGGGTACTGGGGGACGCGGATCTGCGGGCCCGGTTGGGTGCGGCGGCGCGGGAACGTGTTCTGGAACGGTTCACGTGGCGGGCCGCGGCGATCGCCACCGCCGAGCGCTACCGCGCGCTCCTCGCCGCCGGCCGGGATCCGATCGACTGGGACCGGATGGCCGCCGACAGGCTCCGTCGCGGACGAAAGGCAGGGGTCTGACGTGCTCACCGTGGACTTCGAGAAGTTCCCGATCAACAAGGGCGAGAAGGTCCTGGACATGGGCTGCGGCTTCGGCCGGCACGCCTTCGCGCTGCTGCGTCAGGGCGCTGACGTGGTCGCCCTGGACTACAGCCAGGACGAGGTCGCCGAGGTGACCAAGTGGTTCGCCGCGATGCAGCTGGCCGGGGAGGTGCCGGCCGGCGCGGGCGCGATCGCGGTGCGCGGCACCGCCTACGGGCTGCCGTTCGCCGACGGCACCTTCGACGCGATCGTCGCCGCCGAGGTGCTGGAGCACCTGCCCGACGACCGGCTGGCGATGGCCGAGCTGGTGCGGGTGCTCAAACCCGGCGGGCGGCTGGCGGTGACGGTGCCGCGCTGGTTCCCGGAGAAGGTGTGCTGGGCCCTGTCCGACGCCTACCACGAGGTCGAGGGCGGCCACATCCGGGTCTACAAGCGGCGCGAGATGGTCGACAAGCTGCGCCAGGCCGGTGTGGTGCCACGGGAGCTGCACCACGCGCACGCGCTGCACGCGCCGTACTGGTGGCTGAAGTGCGCGGTCGGGGTCGACAACGAGAACGCCCCGGTGAAGGCGTACAAGAAGCTCCTGGAGTGGGACATCATCAAGGCCCCGGCCCTCACCCGCGCCGGCGAGGCGCTGCTGAACCCGGTGCTGGGCAAGAGCCTGGTCGTCTACGCCACGAAGCCGGCCGCATGACGGACGGGCCCGTAACGGAGTCCGGAGAACTCGCCGCCGCGGCGGAACTGCTGGCCTGCGAAGGCGTTCTGAGCGCCGAGCAGGTCCGCACCACCGTCGAGGGGATAGCCGCGCTCCAGCGGCCGGACGGCGCGATCCCGTGGTTCCACGGCGGCCATCTGGACCCCTGGGACCACATCGAGGCGGCGATGGCGCTGGACGTCGCCGGGCTGCCGGAGCGCGCGCTGGCGGCGTACCGGTGGCTCGCGGCGTCACAGAACGCTGACGGTTCCTGGTACGCCGCCTACGCCGACGCGCCCGACGGGGTGAGCGAGCCGACCAACCGGCTGTGCGAGACCAACTTCAGCGCCTACCTCGCGGTCGGCGTCTGGCACCACTGGCTGGCCACCGGCGACGAGGATTTCCTGGCCCGGATGTGGCCGCCGGTGCGGCGCGCGATGGACTTCGTGCTGAGCCTTCAGAGCCCGGGCGGCGAGATCGTGTGGTGCCGCGACGATCAGGGACGCGAGGCCGACGAGGCGCTGCTGACCGGCTGCTCCTCGATGTACCAGGCGCTGCGCTGCGCGCTGGCGATCGCCGAGCGGGTCGGGAGCGGCCGGCCGGACTGGGAGCTGGCCTGCGGCCGCCTGGGGCACGCGCTGGCCGCGCACCCGGAGCGGTTCGCGGATAAGGGCACGTACTCGATGGACTGGTACTACCCGGTGCTCGGGACGGCGCTGCGCGGCATGGCGGCCGAGCGGCGGATCGCAGCGGACTGGGACGCGTTCGTGGTCCCCGGCCTCGGGGCGCGGTGCGTCTCGACGAACCCCTGGGTCACCGGCGGCGAGACGTGCGAGCTGGCGCTGGCACTGTGGGCGATCGGGGATGCCGAGCGGGCGCGGATGCTGTTGCGGGACATCCAGCACCTGCGGGACGACGCTGACGGGATGTACTGGACCGGCCGGGTCTACGAGGCGGACGACGAGGGGCACCGGCCCGCGATCTGGCCGCGGGAGAAGACGGCCTGGACCGCCGGCGCGCTGTTGCTGGCGCTGGCCGCGCTTGCTGAGGAGAAGGCGACGGTTGCGGTGTTTGGTGGGGATGGGCTGCCTGAGGGGATGTTGGTGGCTTGTTCGGTTGCGGAGTGTGTGGCGGTTTGAGGGGGGGTGGGGG
>NZ_JAAFYZ010000159.1 GCF_018274385.1 Catenulispora pinistramenti
GTCTCGGCGTCCTGGCCGACGGCGGCCCACAGCAGCCGGCCGGTGTCGTGGTCGACGACGACGGTCAGGTAGCGGTGGCCCTTCTTGTAGGAGATCTCGTCGATGCCGATCCGGCGCACGTTCGCGAACCGGTCGGTGCAGGCGTCGATGTCGGCCCACACCCGGGTGACGATCGCCCCCACGGTGCGCCAGGCGATCCTTATCAGCGTCGCGGTGGCGGTCTTGGAGGTGTTCGTGGCCAGCCAGGCCACCTGGTGGTCGAAGTCCAGGGTGTGCCCGGCCCCAGCTCGGGCCCACGGGGTGTGGCAGGTCACCACGCCGCAGGTCGGGCAGGACACCCGTGGGGCGTCAGCCTCCAGATGGACCATCAGGGTGCCAGCGTCCAGGTGTCGCCAGCGGCGCCGTCCCGATCCGCGGTCGTAGCGTCGGCAGCGGCGCAGACACCGGCTACAGCGCAGCGCCTGGCGGGCCACCGGTCGCACATGGGCCACGATCTGGCCGTCGGCATCCAACACGACGTCCTCGACCACAGCGTCCTTCAGCCCGAGAAGCCGGGCCCATACAATCCTGTTTTGCACGCCGTGCTCCAGATCAGCCGTTTTGAACCTTAGGCAGTCCAAAACCCTAGATCGGACACGGCGTGCACGCGCGCAACCCCACCCAGACAACCCACACATAAGTCAGAGGCGCCTAAAAATCGCCTTTAACCAAAACACGAACTGCAAGCCCGAAGGAAGATCCGTCACCCACCACCCACCACACTCGCACTCGCACTCGCACTCGCACTCGCACTCGCACTCGCACTCGCACTCGCACCCACGCCCACGCCCACGCCCACGCCAGCACTCGCGCCAGCGCCAGCACTCGTGCCAGCACCCCAAAAAAGGCGCCCCAACCACTACCCCACCGACTGCGCCTGCGGCCCAGCCAAATCAGGCCGCGCCCGAGCCAAGTACCCAGCCTGGAAGCGGCTGGAGGCGCCGAGGCCGTCCAGTAGCTCGGCGATGTGTTTGCGGCAGGTGCGCAGGGACATGCCGAGGCGGCGGGCGATCATCTCGTCCTTCATGCCCTCGGCGAGGAGGCGGACCACGGCTTGTTTCACGTCGTCGAGTTCGTTGTCCCATTGGCGTAGGGGGACGAAGGTGTCGGCGAAGGACCAGGATTGGTCGAACAGGCCGCAGAAGTAGAAGACCATTGACGGCTCGCGGACGACGATGGCGCCGTCCAGGCTGAGGCGGTGCGGGAGGATGGCCACCTCGCGGTCGAAGACCAGCATGCGGCCGGACAGGTCGGTGCGGGTGCGGACTTCGGCGCCGGCCGCGGTGATGCGGGCGACGTACTCCTGGGTCGGCTGGTGCAGCCTGGCTGTGTGCTGATACAGGGTGCGCATGCGGACGCCGCGGCTGATCATCGCCAGGTCGCGGGTGATGGCCTGTTCCAGTTGGTCCGGTTCGCGCGGGCCGCCGGGTTGGACGGTCATCACCTCGGTGCGGCAGCCCACCGCTAAGCGTTCGATCAGGTCCAGCACGGTGGCCAGGTCCAGGATCTCGTCCAGTCGGTGGGCTCCGGCGTGCGGGCGGCCTGCCGAGTAGACCTCTTCGAGGATCAGCAGCTGGGCTCGGGCGCGTTCGGCCTCGGCGAGTTGGCGGCGCAGGTCCGCCTCGACCGGTGCGACCCGGTAGGCGGCGGCGATCGAGGGCGGGACCGGCAGGTATGTCGGAGGGGTGTCGGCCCCGGCCTCTTCGGGTTCGGTGCGCAGCAGGTGCAGGTCGATCAGGACCTCGACGGAGCGCGTGGCGTCCTCGTCGGTGAGCCCGAGCTCCCGTACCGCCTCATCCAGGGTGAACCGCCCCCTGCGAAGGAACAGCCGGTAGAGGGCCATCTCGCCCTCACCGATCTGCGGGAACGCCGCCGGGGCGAGTTCACCGTCGGCCATGTCGCCTCCGCGGAAGCTGCGGTCATTTCGCGGCATCGGCCACGAGGACCGCCCATCAACTAAGGATTCTGCCAGGAGTAGACGGAAAGTCGAGATCAGTACACGATGATGTTGAGGTTTGGGAATAGATCGGAAAGTCCCAAGTCCCTTGATTGGCTCGTGCGCCGACCCTGCGTTGCTGATCCCGCGTTGCCGACCGGGCTACCGATCCCGGGCTACCGATCCCGCCTGACCGCCGTCAGCGACCAGTCACGGCCACGACCGAGGAAGTACGGTCGAGCTTGGCATGGCCGTGTCGGGCATCGGTGCTGAACAGCTGCGCACGGAAGTTGGTCCGGCCCTTGTGCGTGATCTTCACCGGCACCGTGAGCGAAACCCCGTCCTGGCCCCCGTTGACACAGCGCAGCACCTGCCAGCTGCGGCCGTTCTGCCGCTCGACGCACAGCCGCTGGTACTGCGCCCCGTCGTCCCCGGCGACGGCCGAGAGCCGCGCCGTCTGGCCGACCCGCACCTTGCCCGAGTGGGCCGTCAGCGACATGTCAGACTTCGCCATCGCCGGGCCCGCTGCGGCGAACACGCCCAGCACCACGCAACCGCCCGCGATCACCGCGGCGCGGACTCCTCCATTGACCTTGCTCATCGTGAACGTACTCCTTCAACCTGTCGTGCCCTGGTGGCAGTCGGAAACCCGACGGTTATCCATGAGACGTCCGGCGCCATACAGGGGTTGAGTCCGTTCCCGATCGCGTTTCGTCAGCCGGACGGGACCTCCGCCGCGGACGCGACGGCCGGCTGGTCCTGTTCCCGGGCGTAGAGACGTGAGAGCAGCGGCAGCTCGTAGAGCACGGCATGCGCCGTGACCTCCGCCAGCGGACTGTCCAGCTCCCGCTGCTCGATCAGCGACTCCAACGCGCGACCGGCCTCGTCCAGCGAGAGGCCGAGCACATCGGACGCCTCGGCGAGGGTGAACACCGGGCCGGGCAGCCGGCTCAGGGCCCGCAGCCCGGCGCGCGCCTGCGGCACCAGGTCCTGCCACCACGCGCCGAGCAACGGCCGGACGGTGGTCTCCCCTCCGACGGCGAGTTCGTCGAGCAGCGATCCGCTGTGTTCCAGCCGGGCCGCGTAGGCGGACAGCAACAGATGACGCAGCGCAGCGAGCTTGCCGCCGACCAGCCGGACGGTCAGCGGCAGCAGCCCGACCGCGGTGACGATCCGCTCGGCCGCGCCGCGCTCGTTCGCCACGCGCGGCCCGGTGATGTGCCGCGCGAGCAGGTCGAGCGCCTCGGCCGGGGAGAACGCCCCGAGCTCCATGCGGTGCAGCGAGCCGATACCGGGCAGCTCGCGGCGGGTGGTGACGATCGCGACGCTGCCGCCCGGCCCCGGCAGCAACGGTGGCAGACCGGAGGCGTCGGCGACGTCGTCCAGGACCAGGAGCAAGCTGCGACCGAGGATCTCGGCCTGCCACAACGCGATCGCGTCGTCTTCGTCGTCGACCTGAGGGATCGCGGTGCCGGTGACCCGGCACAGGTCCGCGAGCAATGAGGTGACCGGGCGGGCCGAGCCGTCGGAGCGGCGCATCCGGATCAGCAGGCAGCCGTCCGGGAAATCGGACGCCAGCCGGTGCGCGGTCCGCACGGCCAGGGCGGTCTTACCGACTCCGAGCGGGCCGCACAAGTACACCGAGCAGCGCCGGACGCCGACGGCCTCGACCAACTCGGCGGCGTGTTGGGCCCGGCCGGTGAAGTCGTGCAGTTCAGGGGGCAACAGCAGTCGGGGCCGGCCGGCCGACGCGTGCGGCATGCCACCGCCGCCCGCGGGACCGCCGACCATCGGCGGCGCCTGCGGCCAGGTTTGCGGCCAGTTCTGCGGTGAAGTCTGCGGCCAGGTCTGCCGTCGCGGCTTCGGAACGGTGTCATGACCGGCCCCGGCCCCAGCCCCGGACCCAGACCCAGACCCGATGCTGATTCCAGTACCGCTTCTCACCGCCGGATCGGACTCCCCCGCGCCCTCCGCCACCAGCGAGCGATACAGGTTCTGGACCACCGGTCCGACGTCCAGGCCGAGTTCGGCGGCGAGCAGCCGGCGGTATTCGTCATAGCTGGCCAACGCCTCGGTACGGCGGCCGGACCGGTGCAGCGCGGTCATCTGCACCGCCCGCAGTCGTTCGCGCAGCGGATGCGCACCGACCAGTTCGGCGACCCGCTCCGCGACCGCGGCGGCGCGGCCGACGTCGACGGCGGCCTCGGCCCAGTCCTCGCAAGCGGTCACCCGGCGCAGCGCCCAGGCGTCGGCCTCGACCCGGATCGCCGGGGAGTCCGCGAGGTCGGCGAGCATCGGGCCGCGCCACAGATCCAGGGCCTCGCCCAGCAACCGGGCGGCGTGCTCGGACGCGCCGGGGACCATCGAGCCGTGGTGGTCACCGGCCAGTGCCGAGCTCATCCGGGCCGCGCGCACGAACTCCCGGAACCGGAGCGAGTCCAGTTCCTCGGTCTCCACGCGCATCACGTATCCGCCGGAGCGGTGGACGATCCGGTCCGGACCGCCCGCCGGGCGCAGCAGCTGGCGCAGACTGGAGACGTAGACGTGCAGGTTCTTGTGCGCGGTGCGGGGCGGATCATCGCCCCACACCGCGTCGGTGAGCAGGTCGGTGGAGACCACGCAGTTGGCCCGGCACAACAGCATGGCCAGGACCAGGCGCTGTTTGTGCGGGCCGGGATCCGCCTCGTGGCCGCCGATCTCGACGGCCAGATCCCCCAGGATCCGGAAGACGGCCACGGGCGAAACCATGAGGGTCATTCCCTTCGGATACCGACGGCGCGGGGCTCGCCGGCGGGGCGGTCAGGGCCAGGGATAGCCGGGCTCCTCGGACCTCTCGTCCAGGACCTCGCGGGCCCGGCGGTGGTGGGTCCGGTCGCGGGCCGCGGCCAGCCGGATGGCCACCAGGCCGCCGAGCACGGCGCTGGCGGCGAGCGCGGCCAGTCCGATCGGCACGGCCCAGCGGGCCATGCCCCGGGACGGGCATTTCGGCGCGGGGGCCGGGCGGACCGCACCGGGCCGCCCAGCCGACCGGGGCACGGATCGCCCAGCCGACCAGGGCTCTGACCGGGGCTCTGACCGGGACTGCGACCGATGCGCCGACCGGGGCGCCGACCGGGGCGCCGCCACCGGCTCAGCTGCCACCCCCACCCCAGCCGGTGTCGAGGATGCTGCCGCCACCGTTCCCGTTGCCGTCGGCCAGGACCACGTGCCCGGCCGTGGGCGAAGGGGACGCCGACGCACCCTGGACCGACGCGAGTCCGGAGCAAGCCAATACCAGCGCGACCGCGGCGACGACGCCCGCGAGAGCTCCCCGGAGCCGATTCATAGTGCCTCCTCAGATAGAGAGACGTGCCAGAAGACGGGCGACGAGGCGACACCGGGTTTCGCAACCCCCTGCCATCTCCCGTCGTGCTTCAGCTTGCTGCGAGCAGGTATCGGCTGGAAGGGAAAGCCGCATGTCAGAAGCTGCATGCAGCAACAGCACCCAGCGATGAAGGGAGCGTATGCGGACTTAGCGCTATTTGCTCAGTTCATCCGCTTCGTACTCGGCATACGCCCGGGCGATGACGGCCTGGGCCTGTTCGGTGGCGGCAGCGGGCAAATCCGGAACGGACAGGGCCAGGCCGGCGACCGCGAGGGCGATGGGGACCCGGCGGCGGGTGCCGATCTCGACGACGTCCGCCAGCCTGGCGGCCAGCAGCCCGGCCACGTCGGCGCGCGCCTCGGGCTCCACCCACGCCGCGACGACCAGCCCGAACAACGCGACCTCGGTGATCCAGTCCTCCACCCCGAACGCGAGGTCGATGAGGATCCGGCGGCGCGTGGAGAGCATCCACACCTGGTTCGCGCGGTGGTGCAGGATCCCGACGCAGGCGATCGTCTGGACGGCGCGGACCCACCGGGTCTGGGCCGGCGGCGCGTCCGGATCAGGGGTCGTGGTCGGGGGCTCCGGCGGATGGACGAGCGCGCCGAGCAGATCGCCGATCGGCAGCCCGGCCAGGTGTGCCGAGGTGGCGTGCAGGGCGGTCGGGGACGGCCATCCGCCCATCGCCAGCGTGGCCAGGTCCGCGATGGCCCGCGCGCCGTCCGGGGACGGGGCCGGGACCGCGGGGCGCGCGGTGGTGCCCTCGTAGGACCACACCGCGGTGTCCGTCGGGCACCGCGGGCTGCGCGGATCGGGCTCGGGGACGGTGCCGATCCGGACCGACACGTCGGGCAGGACCCGGCCCAGCACGGCCATCGCGCTGGGGAGTTCGATCGTGTCCAGCTCGATCCACGGGTCGGGGTCGTCGGCGATCCCGGCCCGGAATCCGGCGACCGCGCCGGGGGTGTCCAGGAAGGCCGCGGCGCCGTCGAGGCCCGCGGGGACGTGGGCCAGCCAGGGGTGGCCGGCGCAGCCCGCGGCCAGCATCCGGTGACCGTGCTCGGCGTCGGGCCGGTCCTGGAGGAAGTCGGCGAGGGCGACCAGGTGGGCGACGTCCCGGTCGTCGGCGAAACGCAGCGCACACGCGGTCGGGAACGCCGCCGGGTCCCGGGGCGCGATGGCCAGCGCCCGGGCGATCCAGTCCAGGGCCTCATCGAAGCGGCCGGCGTCGGCCAGGAGTTCGGCGATGTCGGTGAGCACGGCCGTGTTCTCCGGATCGAAGCGCAGCATCCGCTGGTAGGCGGCCAGCGCCTCGTCCACCCGGCCGGCGGTGGAGTAGGCCGAGGCGGCGCACATCGTCGTCAGCCAACTCGGGTCGAGCTGCTCACCGCGGGTGGCCAGCGCGATCGCCTCGTCCCAGGCGCCGAAGCGGCGGGCCAGGCTGGCCACCGCGCCGTGCAGGAGACCGTGCCCGGGATGGCTGGCGACGGCGTTGCGGCCCAGGTCCAGCAGCGGCATCAGGGCACGTTGACAGTTCGCTGACATGCTTTCCGGCGGGCTCGGCAGACTCGGCAGGAGCTTCAGATAGGTGTCGGCGATCCGGTCCGGATCCATCCGGCGCGGCACCTCGGGGTCGGCGACCCACGGCACCGCCGACCACGGCCGCTCGGGGTCGTAGGCGACGACGGCCAGCAGCAGGTCCAGGCCGGCGTCCGGGTCGTCGCCCGCGCCGAGCAGGTGCGCGCGGCCGATGGTGTAGGCGAGGTGGTTGCCGCCGAGGGGGAAGAGGTCGACGGCGGTGCCGCCGGCGCGGGCGGCCAGTTTGAAGAGCGCTTCGTAGGCGGCGGGGAAGTCGGGGGCGTAGGCCAGGGCGGTGCCGATGTGAGCGGCGGCGGTGGCGAGGTCGCCGGTGTCGGCGAGGAGCGCGGCGGTGGTCAGTTCGGCGGCGGCGTCTAGGCGGGGGTCGTGGTGGTCGTAACGGTCGTGGCGGTCGTGGCGGTCGTGGCGGACATCAGGGTCATGGTGTTGGCGGCGCGCGTGTTGTTCGTGGTGTTCGTAGTGTTCGTAGTGTTCGTGACCTTCGTAACGGTCGTAGTGTTCGTGGCCTGAGTCGCCCGGCCCGGGGGTGTCGGCCCGACCGATGTCCGGCGCATCGGACAGGTGATCGGCCAGGTGCCGCAGTCGGTGTCGCAGACCGGCCAGCGCGCCGGTGATCGGGAGCAGCTCATCGAGCAGTGCCGTCAGGCGGTCGGGATCGGGTATCAGGGTACGGATGCGCGGCGAGTGGCTCAGCAACGCGTTCGCGGACAGCGTCCACGTGCACAGCGCCCACCAACCCATCGTCACCTCGAAGGCGCGGTCACCCGATCGGGGAGCCAGCTTCTCGGCCGTGGCGACCATGAGCCGATGTTCGGCTTCGGTCCCGGGTTGTGGCCGGCCGACGCCTTCGGGGTCGGGCAGCGCTTCGGCACGGGTTTCCTGCCAGCAGGCCGCGAACTCCAGGGCCAGTTCCATGACCTGCCGCAAGGCCGTGAACACCGGACCCACCAGGCAGTCCGGCGGGGCGCCCGACTCCACGAACGCGCCGCCGGTCAGCGCGACCCAGCGGCCGATGATCGGCGGCGCCGAGGCGATGACCTCGGCCAGCGGCTCCAGCGCGGTCTCGAGATCGCGGGGCGGACGGCCTTCGGCCGCGGCGACCGCGCGTTGGGTGGCCACGGCCAACAGCCGGCCGTCTTGTTCGAGATGCGCGTACAGGACCGTCGTGGTCCAGAAGTCCACCGGGGAGGCGGATAGGGCCGCCGCGAGATCGTGCAGGGCGTCGCAGCGGTACGGCAGGTCCGCGATGGCGTCCGACATCGTCAGGCTGACCACGGCTTCGACGATCTCGTCGTAGTAGGGGATCTGCGCGGCGCGCGACGACTGCGAGGCCTGCGGGCTCTGCGGGGCCTGCGGGCTCTGCGAGGCCTGCGGTTCGGGTCGCGGAAGGAGTTCCAGGAGCGCGGTGGCGGTCTGCACCCATCGGCCGAGGTACCACCAGTTCTGGACTATCTCCTCGACCCAGTAGACCATCTTCGGGATCACGTCGGACATCTCGGACGTCAGCCCGGCCTGGAGGCCGGTGATGAGCGCGGGGTCCGGAGGCGTGCCGATGGCGTCGGGCGCGTCGGGGTCCGGCGGCATGTCGATGATGCCCATGGTTTCGAGGCCGGGCATTTCGAGCGCGACGCAGTACTCCCAGGTCTCCAGGAAGTCGGCGGCCATGCCCAGCATCCGCTTCAGGGAGCCGAACAGCGGCGCGAGGAGTTGATCGGGCGGCGCGCCGTGCCGGATCAGTTCCACGCCGGCCGAGGCCGCCCACAGCGCGGGCTCCGGCACCGTGGTCGCCGTGACGACCGCGATCGCCGCGAGGGCCGATTCCGCTTCCGGTCCCGATATGCGGCCGGCATTCTCGGAGAGCATCATCGCCGCTTCGCCGAGGGCGGCGAGGTCCTGTTCCACACTCGCGCGGACCAGCTGGTCACACCATTGATAGAGCGGCAATTCAGGCATTGGTATCGCGTCCGTTCCACACTGCGGGAGGAAACGACGCTGCCACAAGTGAATCGCCGTGATGACGGCAAAAACGCCAACGGCCCGGGGGCACGTTCAAAGCTTCTGAGGCACTTGCGTGCTGATCGTTCTCACTTCGGCTAAGTGGACGCCTGCGTCCGTTACTGTCGCATCGTACCTGCTCAGAGGCTGATGAGATGGAGATGACGATGCGCGCAGTCGTGGTCGAGCGGTTCGGTGACCCGTCCGGGATGGTGGTGCGGGACGTCGCGGATCCGGTGCCGGACGCCGGCCGGGTTCTGGTCAGGACCGAGGCGATCGGGGTCGGCGGGGTCGACGCGGTGATCCGGCGCGGAGCGCTCGGCAGCTTCGGGTTCGAGCCGGGGCTGATTCCGGGTAACGAGGTGGCCGGCACCGTCACCGCGGTCGGGGACGGCGTCGACGCGTCGTGGATCGGGCGGCGGGTGTGGGCCTTCACCGGGACGACCGGGGGCTACGTCGAGTTGGCCACGACGGGCGTTGAACACCTCACCGTCCTGCCGGAGGGCCTGTCTTCGATCGACGCCGTGACTCTTGGCAGCTCGGGTCCGGTCGCACACTTCGCGCTGAGCCACGCGCATTTCGCCGCCGGTGAATCAGTGCTCATACGCGGTGCGGCGGGCAGCATCGGCATCGCGGCGGTGGAACTGGCCTCGCAGGGCGGCGCGAAGGTTGTCGCGGTCACCACGTCTTCCGCGCAGCGGGGGCGGCGACTGCGGGAATTGGGCGCGACGGTCGTCCTCGATCGGACCGGGCAGCCCGATGACGGTTCTCATAGCGGTAACGGCTCTCATGGCGAGTCGGACGCCTTCGATGTGATCATCGACATCGTCGGCGGGGAAGCCATCCCGACCTTCATCGATCGGCTCGCGCCGAACGGCCGCATGGTCGTCGTGGGCGTCGTGGGCGGCATGCCGTCGCCGGACTTCGGGATGGCGCTCATGCGCTCGTTCCGGAAGTCGCTCTCGTTCGCGGCGTTCAGCCTCGACACGGTTCCCGTCGGGGAGCGCGATATCGTGCGGGCCGCGCAGTTCGACGCGGCAGCGAGCGGGGGTCTGCATCCCGTCGTTCACAGTGTGCTGAATCTTGATCAGGCTGCTGACGCGCATCGGCAGATGGACGACGGCACGGTGTTCGGGCGCATCGTCCTCACACCGTGACCCCGTGCCCCCTGACTCCGTGACCCCGTCAGTGATGAGGGTAGACGAGGATGGACCCGCCTCCGGCCGTTGAGGTGCCGAAGACCCCGACCCCGGCGCCGATCAGGGCGGGCACGAGCGTCCCGGCCGGCAGCGCGGTCGCCTGGCCGGAGTCCGGCTTGACGCTGGCCGGCGTGACGTCCGTTGTGCCGGTGGCGGTGCCGTGGACGGTTCCGTAGGCGGTCCCGTCGGTGTCGACGGCGGTCACGTCGACCTCGTTGCGGGTGGCGTTCGCCGCGAAGCAGTAGCCCTTGTTCCCCTGGAGGTCGAACACCACGATGCCGTCGCCGGCGATCAGGTAGTGGCCGTCCGGCGAGAGGGTGACGCCGTCGTTGCCGGCGCTGCCGGTCTGGCTGGCACTGGTCGTCTTCGCGGCGCAGGGCACCGTGGCGAGGACGCGGCCGGTCTGGCCGTCGTGCAGGGCCCAGACGACGTCGGTGGTGGCGTCGGTCGGCTGCGGCCAGCGGGCCAGCACCTGGCCGCCGGGCGTCCCGTCGGCCTGGACGGTCTCGTTGCTGAACTGCGTCTTCGTGCCCTGCGGTATGAAGCCGTCGCTGATCCAGGCCTTCGTCCAGAAGGCGGCGTAGCCCTGGACCAGCGGTCCGGCCGGGGTCTGGCCGATGATCTTCGCGTTCTCGCTACAGTCGCCGATCGCCAGCTCGCAGGGTGCGGGCGGCTTCAGGACCGCGTCCTGGTCGCCGTAGGCGGTGACCTGACCGGTCGTCACGTCCACCACGGCGCCGCCCGTGCCGAGCTGGACCAGGACCGTTCCGCCGTCCCGGAGCGCGCTGTAGCCGTCGGCGAGGCCGGGCACCGTGATCACCCGCAGCGGGGCCACCTGGGCGCCGGACGACGCGGCGTCGAAGACTTCGAGCTGGGTCACCTCGCTGGCCTTGGTGACGGCATCGCCGCCGAGGAAGCCGGTGCTGACCAGGACCGCGTACTCCTTGCCGGCCTTGTGGGTGACCAGGACGTTGATATCAGTGCTGGAAGAACCATCGGAGGCGGCCTGGGCGGCCGGCTGGCCGCTCCAGCGGATCGCGCCGGTCTTGGCGTCGCGGGCGATGATGCTCGCGCTGGTGTCGTTGACGGTGCTGGAACGCAGCAGGAGCAGGTTGGTGTCCGGGGCGATGACCGGGTCGTCCAGCGAGGTGCCGTCGGTCGGCGGGGTGATCGACCAGCCTTTGGTGTTGTCGAAGGCCGCGGGGACGAGTTGTTGGGGTGCGGTGGTCACCCCGGCGGATCCGGGCCCTGATGCCGATGCCGACGCCGATCCTGATGCCTGCGCTGACGCCGTTGTCGAGGCACCTTTGCCGGATGCGGCGGTGGTCACCTTGGAGATGGCGCCGGCGGTGGAGCCGCCGCATGCGGTGAGGGACAGGAGCATGAGGCCGGCAGCCGCCGTGGGCATGGCAGCTTTGATCACGTTCTTCATGCGGTACCCCCCGTGGAACGCCAAAGTCCGGGACAGACTATCGGCAGGGCGGACCGACCCGATCCTCAATTTCGCAGAGCCTTGACCCCGGGCCGCACTGCAACCCCCGAGCTGTAAAAGCAAAGCCAGTCGCATCGGGACGGCTTGTGGCATGCCAGTCACAAGATGAGAAACGGCACCCGCGTTCGGCCGCCGTTGACAACCCTGAGCCAGGGTCCGTATTCCTGAGCGCACCGTATGTTGCCTGCCGCAACATCAACTCCAAAGGAGTCGTACCGATGATCAGTACCCGCATTCGGTTCGCGTCTCACACCCCCAGCCGCCGCGCACGCTTCGCCGCCGCCGCGGCCCTGTCCGTCGGCGCCCTGGTCGCGAGCACGGGGGCCGGCTACGCCGCCACCGACGTCGCCCCCATCACCGGCCTCGTCTACGGCATACACGGTCTGTGCCTGGACGACACCGCCTCCGGCACCGCGAACGGCACCCCGGTCCAGATCTACGACTGCAACAACGGCGGCAACCAGCAGTGGACCCTCACCAACCCCCAGTTCGGGGCCAACACCACCGTCACCGTCTTCGGCAAGTGCCTCGACGCCCAAGCCGGCGCCACCGCCGACGGCACCCCCGTCGTCCTGTCCACCTGCACCGGCGCCGCCGACCAGCAGTGGACCCTGGAGTACGCCGGCACGTGGGTCAACGTGAAGTCCGGCACCTGCCTGGATGACACCGCGTTCGGCGGGTCGGGGACCGCGCTGCAGATCTGGGGATGCAACAACGGTCAGAACCAGCTTTGGCACGCTGCCGGGCTGCCTACTGGCTGAGGTCGCTGCGGGAGGTGCGGTGCTGCCGGTCCGGCTAAAGGGCAGCCACCGCACTGCATTTCGCCGAGCGGGATGCCTTGTTTGGAGAGGCAGTGGGCGCGGAGTGGGAACAGGTATTGCACTCCGGCCCGTGGTGTACGCGCTTGTCAGGGCACGAAGAGCAGGCGCAGCAGCGCGGTGGTCGCCGCCGTCCCGATGACGACGACCGGGAGTGGCATCCGGCGCGCGGCAAGGGTGACGCCGACCAGTACGCCGGCTGGCCGTTCCCAGTCCGCGAGGTGGTGGCCCTGGGTCAGTGCGGCGGTGGCGGCGAGCGCCGCGAGGAGGACGGTGGCCAGGGCGCCGAGTAGGCGGGTCGTGCGCTCGGAGAGCTGGAGGCGGCGGTGGAAGATCGGGCCTGCCAGGCGTAGGGCGTAGGTGCCTGCGGCCAGCAGCGCCAGGACGGTCGCGCTGTTCATCGGTCCGCCGGTTCGGGGTCGGGGTCGGGGTCGGCGGAGCCGGGTGCGGGATGGATTGGGGCGGCATCGCTCGGCGCGACAGCATCGCTCAGCACGACAGAATCGCTCGGCACGAAAGGATCGCTCAGCACGGCAGAATCGCCCGATCCCTTTCGTAGCACCACGACCAGCGCGACCGGTGCCAGCAGCAGCGGAAGCCCGGCCGGCAGCACCGGCGTCGCCGCGACGGCCAGCAGCGCACCGAGCACCGCGGCTGTGCGCAGCCTGCGGTCCCCCGACAGCCCCGGCAGGATCAACGCGACCATCACCGCCGGGAACACCGCGTCCAAACCGAACGTGTCCGGGTTCCCGAGCGTCCCGGCGACCAGGGCGCCGAGCACGACCGCGGCGTTCCAGCAGACGAACAGCGACACCCCGGTCAGCCAGTACGCCGCGCGCCGCCGCCGCGCATCGTCCTGCCGCAGGGCGAACGCCACCGACTCGTCTACTACCAGGTGCGCGCCGAGGAGCCGCGTCCACCAGCGGCCGGTGTCCAGCACGTCGCTGACGGCCAGGCTGTAGGGCAGCAGCCGGGTGTTGAGCGCCAGGCCCGTAGCCACGGCCGCGACCACGCCGCCCCCGGCCACCAGTACGCCGACCGCCGCGATCTGCGCGCCGCCGGCGAAGACCAGCACCGACATCGCGATCGGCAGCCACGCGGGCAGGCCGCCGGCCACCGCGACGGCGCCGAAAGTCGCGCCGACCACGGCGTCGGCGGCGCAGACCAGCGCGATGTCGGCCAGGGTCGGCCGACCCAGTGTCCGACCCAACGTTCGGCACAACGAACTCATGTCCACTAGAATGAACAGACCATCAGGCGTTCGTCAACCCGAACAGAACAACCGCTGGAGCGAACAATGCGGAACGCGGCACCGTCCCCGGGCGGCCCGGAAGGCTCGGGAGGCCCCGAAGGCCCTGCCGGCCCGGGAGGCCCTGCCGGCCCGGAAGTCCCGGACGGCCCCCCGGCGCCGTCCCAGATGATCGGCCTGCTGGCCGCCTCGATCCGCCGCGAACGGGAACGGGCCGGACTGTCGATGACCGAGCTGGCCAAGCGCGCCCGGATCGCCAAATCCACCCTCTCCCAGCTCGAGGCGGGCGCTGGCAACCCGAGCGTGGAGACGCTGTGGGCGCTGGCCACCGCCCTCGGAGTGCCGTTCGGCCGCCTGGTCGACCCGCCGCGGCCCCAGATCCGGATCCTGCGCGCGGGCCAGGGACCGGTCACGTACTCAGAGCACTCCAGCTACGCCGCGACCCTGCTGTCCTCGGTCCCGCAGGCCACCCGCCGCGACCTGTACTGGGTCGAGGCGCAGCCGGGCACGGCCCGCAACTCCGACCCGCACCTGCCCGGCTCGGTCGAGCACGTGGTCATCTCCGCCGGCGCGGCGACGATCGGGCCGATCGGCGAGGCCGTGCGCTTGGATCGAGGGGACTACATGACTTACCCGGGCGACGTCCCGCACATCTTCGAAGCCCTGGAACCGGATACCGCTGTCTTGTTCGTGCTCGAATACAGCTGACCGGCGGAAGGTCACGTCGCCGTGGTTCATGGACACGGACACGATCATGCCAGCGCGACACGCAACCGCTCATAGCTCGGCGCGAGGCGGCGCAGCCGGGCCGCCAGCACGCGGTCCTCGCGCCTGACCAGCGGGTGTTGGAGACCGCCGACGGCACGCGCCTGCCCCGCCGCGATCGCCGCTGCCTCGGCCAACCCCAGCGTCTCCAAGCAGCGGGCGGCGTCGTCGAGTCGGCGGGCACCGACCTGGATCGCGAACCAGGCGAGGAATCCGCGGGTGCGCTCGTCCAGCCCGCGCTCCACCATCGCGGCCAGCGCTTCCACCCCGGCCGCGCCGCCCAGCGTCCCCGGCGGTACCGGCCGGTCCTGGCGGCCGGCCAGCCAACGCCGGGCGTCCGGGAGCGACCGGCGCAGCGCGTCCTCGATCGTCACGGCCCGCTCGCGGACGAAGTCGGCGCGCATCACGTAAGGGGTGTCGATGTATGCGACGGCCTTGGCCTCCCAGGCTGCGAGGAAGTCCGCGATCGGCAGCGTGGCATAGGGGTGGGCCTGCGGATCGTGGAAGAGCACGGTGCCGTCGTCGTCCACCTGAAGGACGGTGACGAAGTGGTCGGCGCCGTCGGCGTTGGGGGTGCCAGGCTGATGCAGCAACAGCCCCATGTCGACCGGACCGACCAACACCGGTCCCCGCCCGGCCGCCGCCCGCAGCCGCGCCTCCGCTTCCTCCGGCGTCCCGCCCGCCGACCGCTCGCAGCCGAAGCCGAGCAACGCGATCGCGGCGTCCAGGCCCGTATCCGGATCCCAGCTGTAGGGGTCGAACAGCGGCAGGGTGCCCCCGATCAACTCGAAGCCGAACGGCGACCCGGTCAGCACCTCGATGACTCGCGGCGGCGGGGCGTCGTCCCCGAGCACCATCGCCAGGGAGTTCGCGTAGCAGTACGGCCCGGAACCGGTGTAGTAGGTCATCGCCCCAGTGAAGACCCCGCCCCAAGGGCGGGGTCAACCAGCAGGCTCCTCAACCAGCAGGCCCCTCAAGACACAGGCCCCTCAAGACACAGGCCGCTCAAGACACAGACTGCTCAGGACACAGGCTGCTCAGGACACTGTCAGAGTCACCGTGACGGATGGGATCGGATACGGAGTGCTGCTGCCGAAGACGAGATCGGCTGTGTAGGTACCGGGTTGGGCGATCTTCGCTTCATCCGCGTCCATGGTGACCGTGACAGTCATCCGCTGATGCGGTTGCAGCGTCAGCCGCGTGGTGTTCTCAGCCAGCCAGGGGACGCTCACCCCCGGGTCCACGGCGTAGCCCGCGAGGTGTTCGACGTCCGTGGTCGGCTGGATGCCGGAAGCGGAGCCGCCGAGCTTGTAGAAGCCCAGGGCACCGGCACCGCGATAGGTGGCGTTGTTGGCGTTGGGCAGCGCGCTCCAGGTGCCGGTGGCCGGGCTGAAGACTTCGCTCTGGTTGGTCAGGCTGTTGCCGGTGGTGACACCGCTGGAGATGACCAGCATGCCGTTGGCGCCGGCATACGCCGCGCCCCACAACGGGATCGGCATGTCGGGCAGCGCGGACCAGGTGTTGGTGGCGGGGTAGTAGGCATAGGCGTGCTGGATGTTCGCGCCGCTGCCGTTGGTGCCCCCGGCGCAGTAGAGCTTGCCGTTGACGGCGGCGCAGGAGGTCCAGGCGATCGGTTCGGGGTAGGGAGCGGTGTGGCTCCAAGTGTTGGTGGCCGGGTCGTAGACGGAGACGTCGGTGGTTCCGCAGGTTGTGGCGGCACATCCGCCGACGAGGTAGAGCTTGCCGCCCAGGGTCGCGCTGCCGGCTCCGGCATACGCGGTGGGCTCCGGGGCGCCGGTGGTCCAGGTGTTGCCGGCGATGTCGTATATCTCCAGCTTCGGATCGACGGGCCCGGTGGCGGTCCAGCCGCCTGCGACGTAGAGCTTGCCGCCGATGATGCCGTGCCCGGGCGCCTGCCGACCGTCGGTGGCCGAGGCGAGTTGGGTCCAGGTGTTGGCTGTCGGGTCGAGGACGTAGAGGTTGCCGCTCGTGGTGTCGCCGAAGGACAGACCGGCGTCTCCGAACCCTGCGTAGACCTTGCCGTCGTAGGCGTCCGCCACGTCGTCCATCACGGCCCCCGGGAGCGGCTGCGCGTTCTGCCAGCTGTCGGGCGGGGGCGTCGCGGAGCGGGTGGCTTCGGGATTACCGGCCTGGCGCGTTCCGGTGATGGCGCCCGTCGGGTAGGTGCCTGGGACGAGCTGGAACGGCGCGCCCGGCGCCGCGTTCAGTGCGGCGGCGGAGGCCGCATCGGCTTGCTGCCCGAGCAGGAGCGTGGCCGGCGCGCTGCCGATGTTGGTGACCGTCAGGGTTTTGCTTATGTGGCCGCCGGATCCCACCGATGCGGTGATCGGGCCGGGGCGGACCTGCAACTGCCCGGCTCGGAGCCGATAGTCGGCGGCGACGGCGGCGTGCGCTCGTACGTCCACCGGTCGCGGTGTACTGACATAGTCGACCTTGGCGGCGGTCAGCACGTGCCGTCCCGGCCCCGGAACGAACAGTGAGAAGAACCCGCTCGGGAGGTAGGGGTCGTTCGGGTTGGCGACGGTCTGCGCGTGCACCGAGGGATCGTCCTGGTCGGTGACGGTCGCGTCGACGGCTCCTTGACCGGTGTTGGCGTCGCGCGCCGTGCCGACGACCACGCCGCCGGGGATCGGGGTGAAGTCGCGCTGGCCGACGAAGACGTCGTCGATCCCCCAGTACTGGCCGTCGCGGGGCGCGGTGTCCTGGAAGCGCAGCCGCACCGACGGCTTGCCGGCGTAGGCGGCGAGCGGGACGTCGAGGTGGGTGTCGGTGACGATGTAGTCCCCGGCGGCGATCTCGGAGTCCGGGGTCCACACGGTGCTCCAGGTGGCGCCGCCGTCGTCGCTGGCCTGCACGTCGATCTGCTGGTAGTAGGGGTTGTCCCACCACATGGTGTCGAAGCCGACTTCCGGCCGGGTATCGGCGCTGAAGTCGTAGGCCGGGGACACCAGCGACGTGTTGATATCGGCCGAGAAGTTGTTGTCGGCGTCCGCGACGGCGAATCCGCCGCTGCCGCCGGTCTCGTTGCCCCGGGCGGCGGGGTCGTTGAACTGCCAGCCGGCGGTGGTGCCGGAGGCGTTGACGACGGTCCAGCCCGCGGGCGCGGATGTGGTGGAGTCGAACGTCTCGGTGGGTCCGGTCAGAGTGAGCTGGTAGCCGGGTGCGGTGGCCTGCCAGGGGTCGGCGGTCGCAGCGACATCGATCGACTGCGAGGCCTGAGCTACGTGCACTGTCTTGGTGACTGCGTCGTAGCCGGGCGAGGCGGGGGCGACGGTGAGAGTGTAGTCAGCGTTCTGCGGCAGGGTCAGGGTGTAGCGGCCGGTGCGCGGGTCGGTCCACACCGGGTTGGGGTCGCCGTTGACGCTGACCTGCGCGTAGAGCGGCCAGCCCTGGCCGGAGCCGTCGGTCACCGTGCCGGAGACCGTCGCGCTGGGTACCGGTTTCAGGTCGGCGTTCTTGGTCGAGGTGGTTCCCGCGCCGATGGTCACGGTCGCGGTGGCGGTGGCGGTGGTGTATCCATACTCGGCGATGGTGATGTCATGGGGTCCGGCGGGCAGGGCGAGGGTGTAGCGGCCCTGGGCGTCGGTGTGGGTCACGTCGGTGCCGTCGCTTACCTCGGCGCCGACGACGGGGCGGCCGGTGTGGCGGTCGTTTTGGCTGTCGGCTTGGCTGTCGGCTTGGCGGTCGTTTTGGCTGTCGGCTTGGCTGCCGGCTTGGCTGTCGGCTTGGCTGCCGGCTTGGCTGTCGGCTTGGCTGCCGGCTTGGCTGTCGGCTTGGCTGCCGGCTTGGCTGTCGGCTTGGCGATCGGTGACGGTGCCGCGCAGCGTGCCGTGCGGGCCGGTGCGGAAGGCTTGGAGGCCGTCGGGGGTGCCCAGGCCGGTCGGGCCGTCGTAGCCGGGGGTGGCGTTGCACTGGTCGGCGACGGTGCAGCCGCCGTTGGTGCCGGCGGTGACGTCGTTGAGGCCGGTGCCCGCGGCATATGGGTAGGAGTTGGGGTCGGTGCTCGCGGCCGGGGTGCCCGCGTCGGCGTACACACCGGCGATGATCGGGGAGGCCACACTGGTCCCGCCGAAGACACCCCAGACGCCGCCGTCGAAGACGGCCACGCCGGTGCTCGGGTCCGCGACGGCGGAGACGTCGGCGACTGTCCGCTTCGCGCATCCGGCGTCGTGTTGGAAGGCGGGCTTGGGTTCGTAGAGCGAGCAGCCGGATCCGGTGCCGGCCCAAGCCGTCTCGGCCCAGCCGCGTGCAGTGCCCGGGGCACGCGTCAGGTGGGTGCCGCCGACGGAGGTGACGTAGGACGAGGCCGCGGGGTAGGCCACGCCGTAGCCGGAGTCTCCGGCGGAGGCTATGACGGCTACGCCGGGGTGGTCGTAGGACGGGTCCAGCGTGGTCGGATCGGACGGGTCCTCGCCGGAACCGGGGGTCGCGGTGTAGTCGGCGCCGTAGGAGTTCGACACGAACTTGGCGCCCAGCGCCACTGCCTCGTCCACGGACGCGGCCAGGTTGGCGCTGCCCGCATCGTCGGCCTCCACCAGCAGGATGTGCGCCCGGGGCGCGATGGCCGAGACCATGTCGAGGTCGAGGGACATCTCCCCGGCCCAGCTGCCGTTCGGTGTCGGGTACTGGGTCCCGCCGGTCTGGTTCACCTTGCTGAAGCAGCCGCTGGCGCTGGTACAGGCCGACAGGCCGTACTGCTGGCGGTAGGTGGCCAGGTCGGCTTCGGCGGTGGGGTCGTCGTAGGCGTCGACGATGGCGACCGTCTGCCCCGCCCCGCCGTCCGACGGGAGCGAGTACGCGCTGCGCAGATCGGCCGGACCGTAGCCCACGGGCGGGGCGGCGGCGGCGTTCTGGTGCGCGGGTTGGTGCACGTCGGTGCGGCGCAGTGCGAAGCAGGAGAACGTGCCGGGCTTCGGTACGCCGCAGACGGACTGGTAGGTGGGCGAGCCGGCGGCGGCGGAATCCCCGGCGGCTTGCGGAGCCGGAGCGGGCGCCTGCCCAACCGGCCCGGCGGCCGCAGTCGGTACCGCCGCCCCGAGCGCAGCGGTGGACAACGCCGCCACGAACGCGAGCCCCCGCCCCACCCGGCGCCCTGATCGAACCATGCGGAACATGCATCTCCCCTGCTGGAACCTGGCCGGGTTCTCGCCGAAGCGCCGATGATCCCGCGCGATCCGCGGCTGCCGATTGCCCAATCGCGACGGGCATAGGGGAAAGATGCATCCCAATGCCCTGATGCCGCAAGGTGCGGGGGGCAACAAATCGGGAGTGCGGGAGTCGGGGTGAGGCCGACGACCCCCTGTTATGGCGATGTTATGGCTCTTCCAGATGCCCCTGCGAGGCTCGTCAACAGACGCCACAGCTCTGCCAACCGTTGCTCCTACCGCCCTCGCCCAGGGAGAGCCATGCCCGCATATAAGCCAGTCCCGGCCTCAGTTCCGACCGCAGTCCCGGCCCCAATCCCGACGCCAGCCCGCAGTCTTGCCGACGGCAGGGATACCGGGTGGGGCAACCGCTCCCGCCTGAGTGCCCGGCTCAGAGCACTACTCGCCCTTGCTACTCCCTACGCCGAGCGCCGCGCATAGGCACGCAGGAAGATGCGCACGCCACCGGTGACCAGCCGATCGATCTCGGCATCGTCACCGTGCAGACGATCGGCGCATCGGTCGGGGCCGCCGTACTCGCGGCGATTCTGCAGAGCAACGCGTCGCACCACGTCGGCGCGTCGGCACGCGCCTTCGCGGACACGTTCTGGTGGGCGCTGGCTGCGACCGCGCTAACGCTGGTTCCTGCGCTGCTGCTCTCTTTGCGGCGCCGCGAGGGCCGTTGAATGCGCATGCAGGGGTGGTGTTGGTGTTGGACTGCTCACCGCGAGATTCAAGTCGATACTGGCTTGGACTTTGCTGGAGTTTGCGGGCCGGGGTGCGGTTGGTCTGTGGATTTTAAATGCATTTTACGGCCTTCGGTCATGGTTGTGCCGGTTCGGGGTTCGGGGCGGCGAGTCTGTGTGTCGGCTGCCGGTTTCCGCGTTCACAACCCCGCCGCACCTCAGGCCTCTTCAACTCCGGCAAGTCAGAGCAAGGGCAAGATCAACGGCACAGGCCAGATCAAGAGCAAGATCAACAGCACAGGCAAGATCAAAAGCTGAAGGTCAAGGTCAAGGTCAAGGTCAAGGGCTGTGGTGAAGGGCCGGGCCTCCGGCGGGCCTCGGCAACCTCAGGGAAACTAGCGCCAGTCCATCGGGTGGCTGGGTGAGTCTCAGCGGCTGCGGTTTGTGAGGTGGTGCGGTCCGTTCCCCTCGGTCGCGTCGTCAGCCCGGGGGGTACAGCACCGGTGTCCGGGGGTAAAGTCCGCGCGCGGCGGTTGAGTGTGTGAGCTGCGGTTTCGCACAGCGCGAACTTGACCCCCGGCCACCGGCACTGTAGGCGAAGCCCTGCCGACGCGACCGAGGGGAACGAACCGAAAACCAGCCGGAAGAATAGCAATCACAGGGAACGACAACGCAGGTCGGCGATGCAGCTGCTGGTGAGGCTCTGGCGGCGGGCCGGTGGCCAGTTGGTCGAGAACCTGCCCGGGTGCGGTAGGCGCGGCATGCCTTGGTGGCCACACCAATCTGTCATCTGGCGGCAGCCATCTTGGTGGCCAGGTATGTCTGTCATCCGGCGGCGGCGATCTCGGCGGCCAGGCGAGCCCGCGCCCGCCAGCCCAGAATGCGCACCTTCGGGACTGCCGCGCTGCCAGCACCCTGACCAGCGGCCGTATTCGCCGAGCTGCCGGTACCCGCACCCCCGTTTTGTATTTCTCCGGCTGGTTTTCGGTTCGTTCCCCTCGGTCGCGTCGGCAGGGCTTCGCCTACAGTGCCGGTGGCCGGGGGTCAAGTTCGCGCTATCACAAACCGCAGCTCACACGCATGACCGCAGCCGCGCGGACTTTACCCCCGGACACCGGTGCTGTACCCATCGGGCTGACGACGCGACCGAGGGGAACGGACCGCACCACCCCACAAACCGCAGCCGCTGAGACTCACCCAGCCACCCTAGGGAACCGCGCAAGTTTCCCTGAGGTTGCCGAGGCCCGCCGGAGGCCCGGCCCTTCATCACAGCCCTTGACCTTGCTTGTGGCTCTTGATCTGACCTGTGGCTGTTGATCTTGTCTGTGCCCTTGCTCTGACTTGCTGGAGTTGAAGAGGCCTGAGGTGGGGCGGGGTTGTGAACGCGCGAACCGGCAGCCGACAAACACACCCGTCGACCCGAACCCCGAACCGGCACAACCATGACCGAAGGCCGTAAAATGCATTTTAAGCCCACAGGCCAACAGCAACCCGGCCCGCAAACCCCACCACACCCATTGACCACCCTGCATACGCATGCAGGCATGCGCAGCGAGAACGAGACGCTGCGGGCTTTGTATCTGGGCGCTGAGAAGGAGGACAGCTACCTGCGCGACCGGAACGTCTTCGGCGACGGCATCACCATCGAGGATGACATGGCGGTCCTGGTGCGCTACTCCACGGGCGCCAGCGTGTCGTACCACCTCACCGCGTACTCGCCGTGGGAGGGCTATCGCGTGATGTTCAACGGTACCGGGGGGCGGCTGGAGTTGGAGGTCGAGGAGAGTGCGTGGCAGGAGCCGCGTACCAAGCTCACGTCTGCCAAGGGCGCCGTGCACGGCGACACCGCGCAGGAGAACGCTGGCGGCGCGCGGATCCTCGTGCGGCCGCTGTGGAAGCCGCCTTATGAGGTGCCGATCCCGGACTTCGACCACAGCGGGCATGGCGGCGGCGATATCCGGATGCTGCGAGCGCTGTTCGACGGCGAAGGCCGTGGCGATAGCGGCAGCGATGGCGGCAGCAGCAGTGGCGATGGCGTGCCTCTCGCCACAGCGGTGGACGGCGCGCGGGCGCTGGGCGTCGGCCTGGCCGCCAACGAATCCTTCGCGGACGGGGCGGCCGTGGACGTCGAAGAGCTGGTCGGCATCGCGTGAGGGCGACCATGACGGACGTGGCCCGCGCGGCGGGGGTGTCGCAGTCCACTGTCTCGCGGGTCTTCAGCCTGCCGGACACGGTTCGGGCCGACACCCGTGACCGGGTGCTGGAGGCCGCCCGGCGCCTGGAGTTCACGCCGAACCCGGCGGCGAGCGCGCTGGCCCAGGGCCGGACCGGGACCTTGGGGCTGCTGGTGCCGAACGTGGTGAACCCGTACTACGCGGAGATCATCAAGGTGGTGCAACACCGGGCCCGGGCCAAGGGCCACACCCTGGTGCTGGCCGACACCGGCGACGAGCCGGAGGACGGCTTCGCGCTGGCGCGGGCCGTGGGCCGGCAGACCGACGGGCTGCTGTTGGCCGGCCCCCGGATGACCGACGCCATGGTCGGCGAGCTGGCGCGGTCCGGCCCGGTGGCGCTGATCGGCGCCGAGGCCCCGGGGGCGGACAGTGTCTACGCCGAACCCGCGACCGGCATGCGGCAGGTGATCAGGCACCTGGCCGCCCTGGGACACTCCCGGATTGTTTATGTCGACGGCACGCTGACCGCCCGCGACCCGGCCTGCCGGCAGCCCGTGCACGACGCGTGCGCGGAGTTCGGGGTGGATCTGGTCGAACAGCTCGGCCCGTTCGACCTCACCTTCGACAACGGCGTGGCGGCCGCCGATCTGGTGCCGACCAGCGGAGCGACGGCGGTCATCGCGCACAACGAGATGGTGGCGCACGGCGTGGCCTGCGGACTGGCCCGGCAGGGCCGGTCGGTGCCCGGTGACTTCAGCCTGGTGTCGGTCGACGACACGTTCATGGCCCGCACGATCTATCCGGCGCTGACCGTGCTGCACGTCCCGCTGGACCTGATGGGGGCGCGCGGCGTCGATCTGCTGCTGCACCGGATTGAGGACCCGGACGGCGCGATCCGCCACTCCCCTTTGCCGACGAGCCTGGTGGTGCGCGAGTCGACCGGGCGCCCGGGTTCGGTATCAGGGGATGTGTAGTCGACGGCGAGGCTCGGCCGCAAGCTGACTGAGCGGCGGATGTTCGACTGGCTGGACAAGCGGTTGTGAGGCCGCGGCCCGCCGGGGTCGTCAGCACCTCGGCTCGGCTGTACCTCAACGCCGGGGCCTTCGTGCCTTTATCGAACCGTAGGGTGGATCGGATAGGCCCGTTCGACTATTCATGTGTTCACGCGGGCGGGGCTGGCAAGGCAGGGAGCAACGGATCGTGTGGGTCGACCTGAACCCGGTGACGGCGGATGTCGAACCGGGGGCCGAGGCCACGGTGGAGCTCACCGTGCGCAACACCGGTGACATCGTCGAGGAGTACCACCTCCAGACCACCGGTGATCCGGGGAAGTGGGCGGTCGTCGAGCCGCAGACGCTGCGGCTGTACCCGGGCACCACCGGCACCGCTCGGCTGACCTTCTCCCCGCCCCGCAGCCCCGACGCCCAGGCCGGGCCGCAGTCCTACGCGGTGAAGGTCACGCCGCGCGAGGACCGGGAGAACACGTTCGCGATCGAGGGTGTGCTGCGGGTCGCGGAGTTCGCCGACATCCGCGCCGACCTGTTGCCGGTCACCACCCGCGGCTGGCATCGCGGCCGGGTCCGGCTGGCCGTCGACAACTTCAGCAACACCGCCGCGAGCGCTTCGGTCGCCACGACGTCCAACAACTCCAACCTGCAAGTGGACATCCGCACCCCGGCTCTGCGGCTGCAACCGGGACGCGCGCAGTTCAGCAAGTTCAGCGTGCGGCCGGGGCGGCTGCTGTGGTTCGGCGCCAAAGCCCGGCATCAGTACACGATCACGGTCTCGCCTTCGGGACTCGGGCAGCCGGTGTCGTTGCAGGGCACTTATATGCAGTCGGCGCTGCTGCCGCGTTGGCTTCAGCGCCTGCTGATGTTCGTGGCGGCCGGTGCGGTGGCGGTGCTGGGGTTGTGGTTCGGCATCCATCCGTCGTTCGCCAGCAGCACCCAGGCCTCGCCGCAGCCGGCCGCCGCGACCGGGCCGCAGGTGGTCATCATCCAGCCGACGCCCGCGGCCCCGTCCAGCACTCCGACCCCGACGCCGACGCCGCCGAAGCCGACGTCGGCCGCGCCGCCGCCGCAGCCGTCCTCGTCCCAGGCCGCCCCGCCGCCGGCGTCCACGTCCAAGCCGGTCGCCCCGCCGCCGGCGTCCCCCAAGCCGTCGGCGCTGGGGCAGATCAAGGCGGACAACATCCTCAACTACGCGACCAATCAATCGGTCGACCTGTACCAGGACAACTTCACCAGCGGCCAGCAGGTGGAACTGTGGCAGACCCTGCACAACGACGCCCAGAGCTGGTCGGTCTGGCTCTATGACGACCAGCCCACCGCCGATCTGGTCTTCCAGTCCACCGGCAAGCCGGACAGCGCCGGCACGAAGGTCCTGGAGATAGACCCGAACAACACCGCCAACGTGATCATCTCCGATGACTGGGGCGGGGTGCCCGGGCTCCAGTCGAAGATGGTGGGCGACTACCAGGAGTGGAACCTGGCCAACGTCCCCGGCCACGATACGTACGGCGTGCTGAAGAACAAGCACACCGGGACCTGCCTGGCGGGCCAGGGCTCGGGGAAGTGGCTCACCGCGCTCCCGTGCAACACCGGGGACCAGAACCAGTGGTTCGCGTTGTTCACGCCCTGAGCCGGCGGCCACGGAGCGTCAAAGGTCCCGAAAAGGGGCTGCGATCAGGCCGAACAGCGGCCGTGAAGGATCCGTGAAGAATGCTTGAAGGCTGATAAGCCAGGCTGAACCCATGACAGTCGCCGCGCACCGCGCGCCGAACGGCGACGAGCGCCTGCGGATCGCCATCACGAGCCCGGACATCCTGGCGCAGATCCGGCAGGTGTTCGCGGGCAAGAACCTGGTCGTGGACATCGTCGGCATGCCCTATGTCGAAGTGGCGGTCCGCCCCGCCCCCCACG
>NZ_JAAFYZ010000016.1 GCF_018274385.1 Catenulispora pinistramenti
CCGAAGCCGACAACATCATCGCCCTCGTCGGCACCGGCATGCAGATCGCCGGCGACGCCATGCAAGGCCACTGGGGCGACGCCTTGCTGGGTGTCGGCATGCTCGGCCTGCAATTCGCCGGCGGCAAGGCTTTCGAGAAGTTCGGCGGCAAGGCGCTGGAGTCGCTGGGCGGCAAGGCCCGCTCGGCGGAGGGCAACCTCAGGGCGATCGCCAAGTCCGACCCGGTGGACGTCGTCTCCGGCTGGATGCTGACCGACGCCACCGATGTGGAGCTGGCCGGCGTGCTGCCGCTGGTACTGCGGCGGGCCTACGTCTCAGGGTACGAAACCGGACGGCTGTTCGGCGCGGGCTGGTCGTCCACGCTGGACCAGCGGCTGGCGGTGAACGAGGTCGGGATCCACTTCGTCGGCGACGACGCGCAGCGGCTGGACTACCCGATGCCCTCGGCCGGCCAGGAGGTCCTGCCCGAGCGCGGCGATCGCTGGCCCCTGATATGGGACCGGGACAGCGACGAGATCCGGATCTCCGATCCCTGGAACGGCCTGACCCGGCACTTCGGCGTCGTCCACTACCGCGACGAGATCGGCCAGATCAGGGACCTGATGGCGATCTCGGACCGCAACGGCAACCGCGTCGTCATCGAGCGGGACGAGAACGGCACGCCGACCGCGGTCGTCCACGCGGCCTACCGGATCCTGGTGGACACCTTGGCCACGGCCGCCGGACCGCGCGTGGTCCGGCTGCGGTTGGCGGACGGCAGCGAGGACGGCGCGACCGTCAAGTCCTTCCGCTACGACGAGCGGGGCCGCCTGACCGGCGTCGTGTGGAACGCCTCGGAGCTGCCGTTCACCTACGAGTGGGGCGAGGACGACCGGATCACCGCGTGGCAGGACCGCTCCGGCTACCGCTACGCCTACCACTACGACGAGTTCGGCCGCGTGGTGCGCGGCGAGGGCGCGTTCCTGGCCGGCACGTTCGAGTACGACCCGGAGAACCGGACCACGGTCGTCACGAACTCCCTGGGCCACGCCACGACCTACATCTACGACGAGAACGGGCACGTCTGCTCCGAGACCGACCCGCTCGGCCACACCCAGTACACCGAGTCCGACCTGTACGACCGGGTCGTGCGGCTGACCGACGCCACCGGGGCGACCACCGCCTTCACGCGCGACGAGAACGGGGACGTCCGCCGGGTGGTCGCGCCGGGCGGGCTGGCCACCGAGCTGACGTACAACCGGTTCCACCGCGTGGTCCTGGCCGTCGGCCCGGACGGCGCGACCTGGCGGCGGGCCCACGACGAGCGGGGCAACCTGGTCGAGGTGGTCGACCCGGCCGGCGCCGTGACCCGGTTCGAGCACACCGCCGCCGGCGCGCTGGCCGCGACGACCGATCCGCTGGGCGCCCTCACCCGGTTCACCACCGACGCCGCGGGGCTGGCATTGACCAGCACCGACCCGCTCGGGGCCGCCGTGCGGGCCACCCGCGACGCGGCGGGCCGGGTGCTCGCGCTGACCGATCCGGTCGGGGCGACCACGTCCTTCCGGTGGAGCGCCGACGGCCTGCCGGTGTCGCGCACCGGGCCCGACGGCACCAGCTCGCACTGGGAGTACGACGCCGGCGGACGGCTGGTGAGGTCGGTGAACGCGATCGGCACGGCCACCGTCTACGAGCCCGGGCCGATGGGCACGCTGATCGCCAGCACCGGCCCGGACGGCGTGCGGTACGCCTTCGACTACGACGGGGAGCTGCGGCTGCGGTCGGTGACCAACCCCGGCGGCGCCAGCTGGCGGTACGCCTACGACGCGGCGAACCGGCTGATCGGCGAGAGCGACTTCATCGGGCGCACGCTCGGGTACGAGTACGACGCCGCCGGGGCGCTGTCGGCGCGGATCACCGGGCTCGGGCAGCGGATCGGGCTGGAGCGGGACGCCGCCGGCCGGGTCACCCGGCGTCAGTCCCCCGAGGGTGAATACGTGTACTGCTACGACACCGCCGGCCGGCTCGTGTCGGCGACCGGGCTCGGGGACGGCTCGGCCGATCTGGCCTACGAGTACGACCTGATGGGGCGGATCCTGTCGGAATCCGTCGACGGTCGGAGTACTCAGTACACGTATGACGCGGTCGGGCGCCGGATCCGACGGGTCACCGCGTCGGGGGTCGAGTCCACGTGGACCTACGATGCCGCCGGGCGGGCCGCGGGGCTGACGGCGGGGATGGGACAGCTTGAATACGCCTTCGACGCCGCCGGTCACGAGGTCCAGCGAGCACTCGGGGCGGCGGGGGCGGCCCAGGCTTGGCTGACCCGCGAGTACGACGTGGCCGGGCGGCCGGTGGCTCAGCGGCTGACCGCCGGGGCCGGGCTTGACGGGGCGACCGTGTTGAGCCGGTCCTGGGCCTGGCGGGCCGACGGTGTGCCCGAAGAGGTCCACGACAGTCTTCGGGGAACTCGTCGGTTCGTCTCCGATGCCGCGGGGCGCCCGACCGCGGTCTGCGCGCAGGGGTGGAGCGAGGCTTTCGCCTACGACGCGTTCGGCAACGTCACCGCTGCCGGTGGCGGTGGCGGTGCCGGTGGCGGTGCCGGTGGCGCGGCCACGGAAGCCGACGAGCCGTCGGTCACCTCCAGGGCCCTGATTCGCCAAGCCGGCCGGACCCACCACGACTACGACGACGCGGGCCGACTGGTCCGGACGACGCGCCGGACGCTGGACGGCCGGCAGAAGACCTGGCTCTACACCTGGGACTCGCAGGACCGCCTGGTCCAGGCCCAGACCCCGGAGCACGGCACCTGGCGTTACGTCTACGACCCGACCGGCCGCCGGACCGCCAAGGTCCGCCTGGGCGAGGACGGCCGCGGGGCGGAGCGGACGCTGTTCTCGTGGGAGGACTCCCGCCTGGCCGAACAGACGGCGCTGGGCCCCGACGGCACCAACGTCACGCTCACCTGGGACTACGATCCGGACACGTACCGCCCGGCCGCCCAGCGCCGGCGCAGTTGGGTCGACGGCGCGGAACAGGGCGCGGTCGACGAGGTGTTCCACGCCGTCGTCACCGACCTGGTCGGCACCCCCGCCGAGCTGATCGGGGCCGACGGGCACGTCGCGTGGCGCACCACCGGATCCCTGTGGGGCCGGACCGTCGACACCGCCGGCGAGGACGGCCTGGACTGCCCGATCCGGTTCCCCGGGCAGTACCACGACGACGAGACCGGGCTGCACTACAACCTGAACCGGTATTACGACCCCGATACCGCGGCCTACCTGACGCCGGACCCGCTCGGACTGGCGCCGTCCCCCAACGACCGCGGCTACGTCGTCAATCCCCTGACGTACGCCGACCCCCTCGGGCTCTACGAGGTGTCCGCGGAGGGGATCGACCATGTCATCAACGGCGTGGTCACCAAGGACGGGAAGTTCGCGGGCTGGCACATGCACCCCGACCAGACCGGCGGGATCCCGGACAATCGGTTCATCAGCGGTAAAATGGTGACACGGGACGACGGAAGCGTGAAGGTGGTCGACGGCACCGTCGGCCTGCGCTATCCGGACCACTCGGTGCTGCCGAAGGAGAGCACCGCGCACACCTTCTTCCCGGCCGACTGGACCAAGCAGGACATCATCGACGCCGGCAACCACGTCCTCAACAACGGCACGCTGCGCAAGCGCGGCTCGGCGATGACGGGCGAATACAAGGGCGTCAAGATCTTCGGCTACCTTGAGGTCGGGGCGGACCAGAAGAAGACCTTCTCGTCATGGTTCCCGGACTGAGAAGCCCCGCCAGCCCTCGTATCTCTGGAAATGGAGCCGCCCCATGCAGGGAAACACAGAGCCGGTCGGCGACCCGGAGCGCTCGGAGCGCCCGGAGCCCCAGCCGACCGGCTGGCGCTTCGGCCTCGACTTCGAGGACAGCGTGATCGCTCTGGAGTACCCGCCCGGGCAGGAGAACGTGGCGAAGGCCATCGAGTGGTACCTCGAGGGCCTGCCCCACGAAGACAAGGAGGCGGTGCAAGGCGTCCTGCGCGATTGGCACCGGCTCCTGGAGGAGCACGGGCCGCGCTACTCGTTGAGCACCACCAGCGCCGGGGCGATCCGGCAGGGACCGGACACGGTCCGGCTGAGCTCGCACTTCGACCACTTCGAGCCGGTGGTGATCACGAACACGATGTTCGAGGAGGCTGTGTCGGCGTATCAGGACTTCGTGGAGCACGACGACCGGTACAAGTAGCGCTGCCCTGAGGGCGACGGCGAAACCGAGGGACCACGCGGTCTGCCACTCGGGCACGCGCTGGTCGGCAGCTACGCGGCGTTCAGCAGCGGCTACGGCCAAACCAAGAGCGCCGACCCGCACCACGCCTGAACCCCGTGCCGGGTCCGGTACCGCACGTGGGGCCCGCGCCGTGGCGCCGGCACCACCGCATCGCTCACTGCGACCGCGGACCGGCGTTCGACAGCACGAACCAGACCGTCTTGCCCGCGTCGCCGGGCACCACGCCCCAGCGGTCGGCCAGCAACTCGACGATCGCCAGCCCGCGGCCGGTCTCGGTGTCGGCCGTCAGCCCCGGCGAGGGGCGCACTTCGCCCTTGCCGTGGTCTCTGACCTCGACCACCGTCTCGGGGTGGCGGCGGCTGACCCGCAGCCCGACCGGGCCGCGGCCGTGCCGGACCGCGTTGGTCACCAGCTCGGAGGTGAGCAGGCGCGCGGTGTCGGCGTACTCGGTCAGCCCCCATGAGCGCAGCACGGCCGCGACGAAGCCCCGGGCTGCTCGCGGTGCCGTCGGGTCCGCTTCCAGGACCACAGAGGCCTGATGCGATTCCTGCTCGGCCTCCGGGAGGCCCAGACGGGTGAGCAGCGGTTCCTTGGCGATGTCCTGGCGGCCGGCCACCACGTCGGCCGCCACGTCCGGCACGCCCCGGGACTGGGCCCAGGCGTACTCGCTGAGCAGGACCAGCGATTCGGTGACGTCGATCGACAGCCGCTCGGCGAGGATCCCCTTGGCCTGCTCGACCGGCACCGCGTCGTCCAGCGCCGTGCGCAGGCCCATGGCCAGTTCGGCCTGCCAGGCCCGGTCCCGATGGTGGAGCAGGCCGCTGGCCGCCGCCGACGCCATGGACGCCGCCAGCGAACCCCGGTCGCCGGCGATCGCCCCGGGGCTCTCGGACAGCAATGCCAGCACGCCCACTGTCTCCCCCCGCCAGCGCATCGGCACGGCGTATTCCGCGGCGATCCCGCACGCCGCGGCAACCGGGCCCAGGGCCGGCCAGGGCAGTGCGGGCGCCGCGAAGTCGTCGCAGCCGGCCGGGCGGCCGCTGTGGTGGCAGTCGAAGGCCGGCCCCGAGACTTCGTCGAGTTCGTGGCGTATTAGCGTCCTGGCTTGCTCTCCGTGCAGCGCGGCGAGGTCGATACCGCGCGGACCGCCGGCGAGGAACACCGCGGTCGCGGCCACGTCCAGTAATTCGGTGCACAGGGAGCAGAAGCGGTCCAGATACCCGCTGACGTCGAAGTCAGGGCCGAGCGTGTCAGTCAGCTCGACCAGGATCCCGTATGTTCGCGCGCTCGCGCCCGCCCCTGCCCCTGCCATCGGTGCTCCCGCATTCCGTCGCGGTCCTCGCCAGTTCATGGCGCCGGTCATTGTCTCGCGGCGGGTCGGGCGTGTCCGGCAATCGCATTATTCCGCCAATTTCGATAGCGGTGACTCCTTCTCGGTCAGGCGCGTCCGGAACGGACGCGTTCGGCGAACCTGGTGGCCGCGGTGCCCAGCCCGGTCGGCCTGGGCGCGTGCGCGAAACGCTCGGCCGTTGCCGGTGCCGGTGCCGGCGCCACTGCCATTGTCGTTGCCGCGGCCGGCGCCGTTGCCGCAGCCGCTACCGGCGCTGCTGCTCCGAGCACGCCGAATCGGGCGTACAAGCCAGCCTCCGTATACCGGGCGCATCGGGCGTGCCACTCCAGGATTCCCGACATCCAGTCCTCCAACTCCCGGGCGTAGTTCGTGAGCATCGCCCGCGCCGCCTCCGAAAGTCCGTGTTCCTCGAACATGACGGGCATCTCGACCGCGACGATGTGCTGGAACTGCCGGATCCGCTCGCCCATCAGGCGTGCGACGATGTCACGGGCCCGGAGACGGTCGCAGTCGAGGAAGCTCTGCATGACGAAGACCATGTTGTGGATCTCGTTCTCGAACTGGATCTCCTTCTGGTAGGAGAACAGGTCGTTGGTCAGACACGCGTAGTCCTGCGCCGAGTTGTCGAGCTGGCGCATCACCCGGGTCTGGTACACGGCGTCGGGCACGAGTTCCCCGTGCGCGATCCGGGCCAGGCCCATTGTCAGGTCCGATCCGAACGTCGCCCGGCGCATCTCCATGTAGTCGACCGGATCGGGGATCCGATTCTGGACCTGGTTGGCCAGCTCCCAGATCCAGGACGCGGTCATGTCCGTCACGGCTGTGCGGAACTGCCGCCGGGCCGCCGCGGACATCGGCCCGGCGGTTCGCCGCCACAGGTCGGCCAGCCCGCGTTCCACCGGGTTGACCGGTTCGGGAGTGGGGCCGACGTTCAGCGGCAGGAACAGCGCCAGCCGCGCGTTCTGGGCCTTCGCGCCGATGATGTTGCGCGCGCGGCCGAACTGGGCCGGGAACAGGTCATCGCCGTACGTGCCCCAGGCCAGCCAGTCCGAGGACAGATCCAGATCCTCGGGTGAGGCGTCCGCATGGATCATCGAGGCGCAGTGGGCGAAGTCGAACTCGACGAACCGCGGGGCGTCCCACAGCTCTCCTCCCGGGACTCCTGGAACGGTCTGGAACATGCCCATGTCCTCGGCCCACGCGAGATTGTGCCGGCGGGCGTCGTCCAGGTGCGGACTCGTCCGGAACGTGAAGGGCATGAACAGATCGGGAAGGGGCAGATGGCCGCCGGCGCGGGCGTGCACCGCCTGAGAATGCTGCTTCGCCCGCCGCTCCTCGGCCGCCACGTTGGGGAAGGGGCGCACGGCCGCGGTGCCGAACCCGGCGGGTCCGCCCGCCAGCGGAACGTCAAGTCCCGGAGCGCTGAACGCCGGAGCACTGAATGCTGGAGCACCGGACTCCGGAGCACTGAGCGCCGCAGCGCCCGCCGCCTCGGAGTTCATGTACCGGCTGGACCGGGCGTGCCACTCGTGCCCGCCGGACTGCCAGTCCTGCAGGCCTTTGACATAGAGGCCGACGGCGAACTGGTCCGACGGCGGCGAGGCGTTCTCCGCGAACATGATCGGGACCTCGGTGAACGCGGTGTTCTCGAACTGCTGGAGCCGCGAGGTGATGAGGTTGTTGACCAGGTCGGCGGCCTGCTGCGTCGGCAGGTCCAGGAAGGTCTCCAGGACCAGGATCGCGTTGGAGTTCTCGCCTTCCTGCTGGACCTCGCGCTGATAGGAGAAGATGTCGTTGCGCAGATGCACCGCGTCGGCGAACGTGTCTCGCAGCACCCGCATCGGGCGCAGGGCGGCGAGGCGGTCCGGCACCTCGGCGCCGACGGCGACCTCGACCAGGTTCGCCGACCACGGCGCTCCGCCGACGCGCCGACGCATCTCCACGTACTCCATGGGGTTGGCGATCCGCCCCCGGGAGATGTTGTCCAGCTCCCACAACGACTCCACCGCGAGGTTGTGGGTCGAGGCCCGGAACCGCGAGCGCCAGACGCCGGACATCCGGGGCACGGTCCTGGCCCACAGGTCGGCCAGGCCCGCCTCGGCGGGGTTCCCGGGTTCCGGGCCGTCCTGTCCGGGCTCGGTCATGAACAGGTCCAAGCGGTCCAGGTGCGCCTTAGCGCCGGCCAGGTCCCGGCTGTATTTGTAGAGTTCCAGGAAGTGGTCGTCGAAGAAGAACACCCACACGTACCAGTCCGTGACCAGGTCGAGCATCGCCGCGTCGCAGTCAGGGTGCGTATAGGCGCACATCATTGCGTAGTCGTGGGACGCGAGGTCTTCTTCGGTCCAGACCAGCTCCCCCGAGGGACCCGGGGTGTCGAGCATCCCCATCCGCTCGGCCCACGCGGTCGAGTGCTCCCTGGCGTGCTGCTCGTTCGGGTTCAGCCGGGCTGGGTGCGGCAGATAGAAATCGGGCAGGGTGAAGGGCTCCATCGCCGGTCGCCTCCCTTCGGGGTTCGTCGTCCCACGACGGGGCCGCCGGTCAGTTGTGGTAGTGGCCGAGCTCGACGTTCTCCAGGATCCCGAGCGCGTCGGGAACCAGGACCGCGACCGAGAAGTAGGCGGTGACGAGGTAGGAGATGATCGCCTTGTCGCTGATGCCCATGAAGCGCGCGGACAGGCTCGGCTCGACCTCGTCGGGGATCCCGGTCTGGTGCAGGCCGATGACGCCCTGGTCGGCCTCGCCGGTGCGGACCGCCAGGATGGACGTGGAGCGGCCGTCGCCGACCGGGATCTTGTTGCACGGCAGGATCGGCACGCCGCGCCACGACGGGATCATGTGGCCGTCCACGTCGACCGCGCTCGGGTAGATGCCCCGGTGCGTGCACTCCCGGCCGAACGCGGCGATCGCTTTGGGGTGCGCGAGGATGAAGTGCGTCTTGCGGCGGCGGCTGAGCAGTTCGTCCAGGTCGTCGGGGGTCGGCGGACCGGTGCGGGTGCTGAAGCACTGGCGCAGGTCGGCGTTGTGCAGCAGGCCGAAGGAGCGGTTGTTGACGAGCTCTGATTCCTGCCGTTCGCGCAGGGCCTCCACGGTGAGCCGCAGTTGCTGCTGGGTCTGGTCCATCGGCTCGCTGTAGAGGTCGGCGACCCGGCTGTGGATCCGCAGGACCGTCTGGGCGATGCTCAGCTCGTACTCGCGGGGCGTGAGCTCGTAGTCGACGAACGTGCCGGGCAGGATCTCCTCGCCGGCGTGGCCGGCCGACATGCCGATCTCGGCCTCGCCGTGCTTGTTCTGGGCCGGTTGCGGATCCTCGGCGGCCTGCTGGATGTGGGCCAGCAGCGGTGCGGCTCGGTCGCCGAGCGCGGCGACCGCCGACAGCGGCAGGGCCAAGGCGGTGAGGGCGGTCCTCGCGGCGACGGTGAACCCCCAGGTGTGCTCGGCGCCGGGGACGACGTACTGTCCGCCGAACTGGTCGCCGTCGGCGAGAGTGTCGAACACCGCCTCGTTCCCGTACTTCCCGGTGCCGATCATGTCGGCCTTGCCGTGGGCGATCAGGTACGTCTCCTCGACGGGGGCTCCGGCGGCCACGATCGTGTCGCCGGCGGCGTACTCCCGCTGGACGAACGACGCGGCCAGCGCGGTCAGCACCTCGGTGTCGGCGAATCCGCGCAGCAGCGGCAGCTCGACCAGGGTCTCCGGGACGACCTTGACGTCCGCGCCGGTCTTGTCGAAGGCGACCCGGCCGTCGCCGACCTGGTAGGCCAGGCGGCGGTTGACCCGGTAGGTGCCGCCGGAGACCTGGGTCCAGGGCAGCAGCTTCAGCAGCCACCGCGAGGTGATGCCCTGCATCTGCGGGACGGACTTGGTGGTGGTGGCCAGGTTGCGGGCGGCCTCGGTGCTCAGGGACAGCTGGGCCTGCTGTGCCTGTTCGGAGTCGGGGGCGTTGGTGGTCTCAGGCATCGTCTTCGTTCCTGTTCTCGTGGTTCTCGGACTTGTCAGGGCCGTCGGTCCGCCGCCGATGGAGCACGTTCGGGCATCGGCGGACCGGAGAAGCGGATGTCTTCGTGGGCGGTGGTGACCTGCTCGACGTCGTCGGCGCCGTGCCGGGACAGCCAGGCGAGCACTCCGGCGACCGGGTGTTCGGGGGCTGACGCTCCGGCGGTGACGCCGACCGTCCGCGCCGCGCGCAGCCATCCGGGGTCCGCCTGCCCGGCGTCCTGGACCAGATGGGCCTGGCCGCGTACCTCGGGGGCGACGCCGTGCGCGGAGTACACGACGACCGCGCCGTCCGGCACATCGCAGAGCTCGTCCACGAAGACCGCGCCGCGACCGGCGAGGTCGGCGACCACGTGCGTGTTGTGGACGATCTGCTTGCGCACGTAGACCGGCGGACCGTACTGCTCGATCGCGTCCTGCACGATGCGGATCGCGCGCTCCACACCCGCGCAGTAGCCGCGCGGTGCGGCCAACAGGACCTTGCGTCCGGTTTCCTTCCCCGCCATGGCGACCGCCCTTCAGCTTTCGCGGTGCGCGGTCGAGGTCAGTAACAGCTCGAGCTCCCCGCGGACCGCGGGGTCGGAGAGCGGCGCCGCCGCCAGCGCCTGACGGGCCTGCTCGACGCGCTCGTCGATCATGGCCTCCAAGGCCTTGCGGGCACCGGTCTCCACGATGATGCGGCGCAGCAGGGCGGCGCCCTCGACGGTGAGCCTGGGGTTGCCGTGCAGAGCGGAGATCTGCCTGGCCTGGTGCGCTGTGGCGCCGTCGCGGGCGAGCGCCACCAGCGCCGTCGGCTTGCCCTCCCGGAAATCGTCCATGTCGGACTTCCCGGTGACCTTGGGGTCGCCGAACGCGCCGAGCAGATCGTCCCGGAACTGGAACGCCTCGCCCAGCGGGCGTCCGATCGCGCCGAGTGCTGTGAGCACGGCCTGCGGAGCGCCCGCGAGCGCCGCGCCGATCTGGAGCGGGCCCTGGACCGTGTAGCCGGCGGTCTTGTAGCGGGCGACCAGCACGGCCCCGCTCAGCGATCCGCCGTGGGCCTGTTCCTCGGCGTCGAGGAACTGGCCGACGCAGACGTCCGCGCGCATCCTGGCGACGTACGGGTACGCGGCCCGCAAGCCGGCCGGGTCCAGGCCGCAGGTCTGGAGCATCTCGTCGGACCACATCGCCAGCAGGTCGCCGGCGACGATCGCGGCGTTCACCCCGAAGCGGGTCGCGTCGCCCCGCCAGCCCGAGCGGGCGTGGATGTCGGCGAACTGCCGGTGCAGGGCGGGTTGGCCGCGCCGCATGTCCGAGGTGTCCATGATGTCGTCGTGGATCAGGCAGAAGCTGTGGAACAACTCGATCGAGGCCGCGGCGCGGATGATCTGCGGGCCGGGCTCGCCGCCGGCTCCGCGCCATCCCCAGTAGCAGAACGTCGGGCGCAGGCGCTTGCCCGGGCTCAGGACGTAGGAACGCAGCACACTGAAACACGGACGGGTGCCCGACTCGATCCAGCGGTCCCGCCGGGAGTCCAGGAATGCTCCGAGCTCGTCATCGACTTGGCGGCGGAAGCCCAGATCCGGCTGGGCGACTAGGGCGGTGATGCCGTGAACCATGGGAACGACACCTCACTCTCCATCACTGACCGGTGACGCTACGGGGTCGCGATTCGGCGGGTCAACGAACCGGTCCCACCGCGTGGGACCGGCGCCGGCCGCCGGGCTTTCGGCGGGCGTGCCGAGGCCGCCGGACCGAACCGGGGTTCCGGCTGACGGGACGCGTCCTGGCCTGTGCCGCCTGCCGGTGATGGCGTGGACCTCGGACTTCTTGAAGGAGGCGAGATGGCGCAGACCGACGTCCTCGGCGTCCGCACGGACATCCCGAGCGGCCCCGAGGAACTCAGGGCCCTGCCACCGGAGCGACTGCCCGCCCTGGCGGCCACGCTTCGCGCGGTGCTGGTCGAGCAGGTCCGCGCGAACGGCGGACACCTCGGCCCCAACCTGGGTGTCGTGGAGTTGACGCTGGCCGTGCACCGGGTCTTCGCCTCGCCGGCCGACCGGATCGTCTTCGACACCGGCCACCAGTCCTACGTCCACAAGCTTCTCACCGGCCGGGCCAGAGCCTTCAGGACACTGCGACAGGAGGGCGGGCTGTCCGGGTACCCCTCGCGGGCTGAGTCAGTGCACGACATCGTCGAGAACTCCCACGCCTCCACGGCGCTGTCCTACGCGGCCGGATTGGCCAGGGCCTGTGGGCTGCGGCATGAGGACCGCCGGGTCGTCGCCGTGGTGGGCGACGCGGCGCTGTCCGGCGGCCTGGCGTTCGAAGCACTCAACGACATCGGAGGCAGCGGCTGCCCGGTGGTGGTCGTGCTCAACGACAACGGGCGTTCCTACGCCCCGACGACCGGCGGTCTGGCCCGGCATCTGGCCAGACTGCGGGCGGGGATCGCGGACGCCGACGTCTTCGGCGAACTCGGCCTTGCCTACCTGGGTCCGGTCGACGGTCATGATGTCGCGGCGGTGGAGCGGGCGCTGTCCGCGGCGGCCGCGCGGAACGGTCCGGTGATCGTGCACTGCGTCACCGTCAAGGGCAAGGGATATCTTCCGGCCGAGACCGACGAGGCCGACCGGTTGCACACGGTCGGAGCCCTCGATCCGGCTGCCGCCGGACACGCGGCCGGGCACGCGGCCGGGGCCGGGTCCGGGGCCGGCGGGTCGGCGGCGCCGGCGGCGCGCAGTTGGACGGACGTGTTCGCCGAGGAGATCGTGGGCATCGGGGCACGCCGTCCGGACATCGTCTGCCTGACGGCCTCGATGCTGCGGCCGGTGGGGCTGCGGCAGTTCGCGGACCGTTGGCCGGACCGGGTCTTCGACGTCGGGATCGCCGAGCAGCACGCGGTCTGTTCGGCGGCCGGGCTCGCGCTGGGCGGGCTGCACCCGGTGGTCGCCGTCTACGCCTCCTTCCTCAATCGGGCCTTCGACCAGGTCATCATGGACGTCGCGCTGCACCGTCTGGCGGTCACCTTCGTCCTGGACCGCGCCGGGATCACCGGTCCGGACGGCGCCAGCCACCACGGGATGTGGGACCTGTCCTTCCTGGCGATGGTCCCCGGGCTGCGGGTCGCCGCGCCGCGCGACAGCACGCGGCTTCGCGCTCTGCTCGCCGAGGCGGTGGCCGTGAGCACCGGCCCGACGGCGGTGCGGTTCCCCAAGTCCGGCGTCGGTGCCGACGTGCCGGCGATCGGCCGCCTGGACGGTGTCGACGTGCTGTACGACACCGGCCGGGACGTCCTTCTCGTCGCCGCCGGCCCGGTCGCCCCGGCCTGCGTCGAGGCCGCGGCGCTGCTGGCCGCGTCGGGCATCGGCGCCAGAGTCGTCGATCCGCGCTGGATCCTTCCGGCGGACCGCACCGTCGTACGGCTGGCCGCCGAGCACCGGCTGGTCCTCACCGTCGAGGACTCCGGCCGCGGCGGCGGGATGGGCGCGGCCCTGGCACAGGCCGTGGCCGACGCCGGAATCGGCACCCGGGTCCACAGCCTGGGCCTCCCGCGCCGATTCCTGCCCCACGGTGAGCGCGCGGCGCTCCTGGCGGCCCACGGATTCACCGGCGCGGCGCTCGCCGAGGCGGCCCGACGCGCGTTGGCGGGCGCGGTTCCCCAACCGGAAATGAGGGCTTCGTGATGCCTGGTCAGACGTTCCTCGGACTGCCTCGGACCCGCCCGGCCGGGTCCGAGGCCCAAAGCGTGCTCGCCGCGCGCCGGCCTACGCGGCGCCTGCTGGTGGGCGACGTGCCGGTCGGCGGCGGCGAACCCGTCAGTATCCAGTCGATGACGACGACCGCCACCGCGGACGTCGAAGCCACGCTCCGGCAGATCGCGGAACTCACGGCCGCGGGCTGCGACATAGTCCGCGTCGCGGTTCCCACTCAGGACGACGCGGACGCGCTGAGCACGATCGTCCGCAAGTCCACGATCCCGGTCATCGCCGACATCCATTTCCAGCCGCGCTACGTCTTCGCCGCCATCGACGCGGGCTGCGCCGCGGTGCGGGTGAATCCCGGGAACGTCAAGCGGCTCGACGACAAGGTGGGCGAGATCAGCCGGGCCGCCCGCGAGAGGGGAACCCCCATCCGGATCGGGGTGAACGCCGGTTCCCTGGATCCGCGGCTGTTGGCCGAGCACGGCCGCGCCACACCCGAAGCGCTGGTGGAATCGGCGCTGTGGGAGTGCTCCCTGTTCGAGGAACACGGCTTCACCGATCTGAAGATCTCCGTCAAACACCACGATCCGCTCACGACGATCGCGGCCTACCGCCTGCTGTCAGAGCGCTGCGACTATCCGCTCCATCTGGGCGTCACGGAGGCCGGGCCGGCGCTTCCAGGCAGTATCAAGTCCGCCACCGCGTTCGCGGTTCTGCTCAGCGAGGGGATCGGGGACACGATCCGGGCGTCCCTGTCGGCTCCGCCGGTCGAAGAGGTCAAGGTCTGCACCCACATCCTGCAGTCGCTGGGACTGCGTCCGCGAACTCTGGAGATCATCTCGTGTCCGTCGTGCGGACGCGCACAGGTCGACGTGTACACCTTGACCGCCAAGGTCGAAGCCGCCTTCGACGGCTTCCCCCATCCGCTCAGGATCGCGGTGATGGGCTGCGTGGTGAACGGTCCCGGCGAGGCCCGCGAGGCCGACCTCGGGGTGTCCTGCGGCAACGGCAAGGGACAGATCTTCGTGGGCGGCACAGTGATCCGGACCGTTCCCGAGGGACACATCGTCGAGGCCTTGGTCGAGGAGGCGCTGCGGCTGGCGGAGACTGATCCGGCGGTGCGCGCCGGCAGTGATGGATGAGGGCTGCCGGCAGGGCCACGCGGAGGCCGGCTGGCAAGGCGAGGAGCCGCCGTCGCGGTGGGAAACGGGGGTCACGCCCGCTGCGGCAGAACGAGCGCCGACAGCAGCGTCGGTTCGCCCTGCGTCGAGCGCAGGACCGAGGTGATGGCGGCGGCCGTGACGCGGACCAGTCGGGCCAGACCCGGGTGCAGCACGCGGTCGGAGGGCCCGGCCAAGCCGACGGCGGCGACCACCCGGCGGCGGTGGTCACAGATCGGGGCCGCCACGGCGCTCACGCCGGGGAACAGTTCCCCGCGGCAGGTGGCGAAACCGGCCTCGCGGATCCGGCCGAGTTCGCGGTCGAGCAGTTCGGGCGAGGTGATGGTCGCGGCGGTGTAGGCGGGCAGCCGGCCTTCCGCCGGATGGCACCGGCCGGCGACCGGATCGAAGGCCAGCAGCATCTTGCCCGTCGCGGTGGCGTGAAGAGGGGACCGGGACAACAGCGGGGCGATCTCGGACAGCTGGGAGCGGTCGTAGAGGCGCTCGGGGTACGCGACCGCCTCGCGGGACGGAGCCGCCAGCGCCACGGCGACACCGGCCCGGCGGTGCAACTCAACGAGGTGCGGCAGCGCCGCGCTGCGTAATCGCGCCATCGACATCGTCTGCCCCCGGTCGACCCAGCCGACCGCGCGCCCGCCGAGCCGGTATCCGCTCTCGCCCCGGGACACCAGATCGTGGACCTGGAGGACGTTCAGAAGGCGGTGGACCGTCGACTTGGCCAGACCCAGCCGGCGGCCTATCTCCGAGGCGCTGGCCGTCTCCAGGTCGGCGACCACGTCCAGCACGGCCACCGCGCGCCCCAGCTGCCCCATCGCCATCCGCCCCGTCGGCGAATCCTGACCGTCGAGCGGATCTGCCGAACGGCATTCGGATCTCGGTTCCACGTCGTCCCCCTGCAGTGTGAGTCGGGCGATGCGTTGTGCGGGTGCTTTCGCGGTGCGGACCCGTGGACAGCGCAGGCACGACCGCTTGAGAGCTGCCATGGGCTCCGAGGAATGGTCCGCGGTTGTCTGGGCGGGCCTGGATGGGCGGTGGCTGGGCCTGGAGGAGGGGGCGAATTGGTGGGCTGCCCACCGGCCGGATGTACACGACCCGTTCCCGGTCCCGGCAACGATTCGCCTTGCCGGTCAGGGGCCCGCCGCCGTATCGACCAGAAAATCAGGGTACTGCGATAGGGGAGGCGGCGCAATCGGTGCCCGGGCTCTGGCGCGCCCCGGTCGCTCTGGGCGGCACCGGCCCACGTCCGCTCGCCGGCAGCGACTACCAGCGTCGCCGCCGACGCCGGTCACGGTTCGCTTTCCGCCGCCCGGCCTTCGTCGGCCGGGACGCTGTTCGGGCCGCCGCCAGGCACCCCGGTCTGTCCGGCAGCCACTCCCGGACGCCCCGGCCGCGACGGATCGCCGCGCCAGGCCCCTGATTCGTCGAAGCCTGTGTGCGCGACCGGGCAGTCGTCCGGCACGGCGACGTCGGCGAAGGCCTCGGCGATTCCGGGGTAGCACAACAGGACGTGCGACAGCATGCTGACCCGCAGCAGCTTGCGCATCCTGGGGGTGGCCGCGGACAGCCGCAGCCATCCGCCGCGAGCAACGGCCCGGCGGTGGATCCACAGCAGTGCCGCGAGCCCCGCGCAGTCGCAGAACTCCAGGCCGGCCACGTCTGCGACGACGTATTCCCGGCCCGTCGCGCCCGAGGGTTCGAGGTGCCCGGCCAGCACCGGATGCACCGCTGTGGCGATGTCCAGTTCTCCGACAAGCACGATGACCGTGCCTGGGGCACGGTCATAGCTGCTGATCCCCAGTGGGCCAGGCGGTATGCGGCCGGGCACGGACTGGCGTGGAGGGTGGCCCTCCGGTAAGGGGACTCTTTCGGCGACGTCGAACATGTCAGACTCCGGAAGCTGGCTGAACGGCCGTGCGTCTCCGGGGTCTGGGAGGACAGGCCCGGATCTGCCGGGCCCATCGCCAGAATAGAACCGCCGAGGACCGGGCAAAGACCCGAGCGCAACACGCCACCTTTTCGCCAGACGGCAGTGCCCCGACGACCCGTCACAGACGTACCCGGCGCCGCCATCACGGCCGATGGCAGCGCTCCGCCGATGACGCACTCCCAGCACTGGTCGGCGACCAGATGCCCGCGCCGGGTCGACGGGTACGCGCGTCGTCCCCGATGACGCCTCAGCGCGGCGCCGAGTCGCTGAGGCACGACCGGCTCGCGGTCCCGGCCGGTGTCAGCCCTCGACGGGCAAGGCGGCCTGGTTCGGCCACGCCCGTCCTGCCCTGATCGCGGCGGTCGCCGCCGCACCCACGGGAGGCAGTCAGGTGTGACCGGGCCCGGACGCTGCCAGCCCGGACAAGTCGATGGCCCCGGTGACGACGCCGGTGGCGACCTCGGTGAGTCTGGTGCTGGTGCCGCGCGCGTGGCCGCGCAGCACCGAGAAGGCCTGTTCCATGGTGATCTGGTGGCGCTCGGCGAGCACGCCCTTGGCCTGCTCGATCAGGACCCGGGTGTCCAGCGCGGTCTGCAGCTGCCCGGCCAGCAGATCACGCCGGGCGGCGGCGCGGGCGGACAGGATGCCGATGGTGGCGATGTCGGCCATCGCCTGCGCGGTGGCCTGTCCGGCCTCGTCGAGGGTGCGGTCGGCGGTGAACAGGTTCAGCGCGCCGATCGTGTTCTCGCGCAGCCGCATCGGCAGTGCGTGCACCGCGGTGAAGCCGTGCTCGGCGGCGGCCGCGGCGAAGTCCGGCCACCGGTCGGCCTCCGCCGCCAGATCGCCGCTGCGCACCGGCTGCCCGGTGGCGAAGGCGTCCAGGCAGGGTCCCTGGTCGATCTGCAGCTGGAACTGCTCCAACCGCCGGGCCCGCTCGGTGGAGGCCGCGACCAGCCGCAGGTGGTCCGTCTGGTCGGTGAGCAGGATCCCGGCGGCGTCGACGGCCAGGACCTGGACGCAGCGCAGGGTGAGGGTGTGCAGGAATTCGGCGAGGTCGAAGTCGGCGAGCAGGGTGTCGGCCAGCTCGACGAACACCGGGGCCAGCAGCTGTTCGCCGGCCGTCGTGGCCTCGAGTGGTTCGCGCATCGCTTCAACTCCAATTCGCCGTTCCGGCGCAAGGGGAACTCCGGTCATGGGGTGAGGGCTGCGAACGGTCGGCCCGGCCGGGCCCGCCGGCTTCAGATCCGGTGAGTACGGATACGCCGATCGACTCGCGGTGCCTCACCGGCAGCACACGAGTGCAACAGTATCCTGATTCGCCACGTTCTGTGCCAGGCGCGGCCGTAGCCGGACACCTCGGCCGCCGACCGTGTGCGGCGTCCCGCCCCGGGGCGGGGCGGATGTCCGGTCGGCGGCGGGGCGAAAGGCGACAGCCCTTCAGGGAACACGGTGGCCCGAGCCGGGGAAAGCAGTCCTCAGCTCAGGCGCAGCGTGCGCGCGACGATGTCGGCCGCGACCTCGTCCACCGGCCGGTTCTCGGCGAAGGCGTGCGCCCTGATCAGGGCGAGGGCGTCGGCGGTGCCGCAGCGGCACTGCACGGACACCATGCCGGCGGCCTGGTTCACCACGGCCCACAGGTCGGCCTGGCCCACCAGCGACGGACAGCGTGTGAACTCCTCGTAGGCGCCGCTGAGCGGCGGCGGTTCCAGCGAGGCGACCAGCGTCTCGGCGGTCGCCTCGAACGCCTCCAGGTCTGGGCCCTCAGCGTCCGGACCGTCGGCCATGGGCGGGTCGAAGACGGTCAGCGCTCCGAGCGTCTGCCCGGCCATGGCGACCGGGACGGCCGCGACCGCGCCGATGCCCAACCGCTCCACGGCGGGCCCGTATATCGGCCACGTGGCCGCTATCTCCGTTCCGGCCGCGATGACCGGTCTGTGGAGCCGCACGGTCTCCCGGGCCGGCCCCTGGCCGAAGGTGAACTCCAGGTGCTGGGCGGTCCGGCTCGCCGGGTTCGAAGCCGCCGTGAGCACCTCGGTCTGGTCGGTGCCGAACAGCGTGAACGCGGCGCCGGACGCGCCGAGTGTCTCGCAGGCCGCCGCCATGAGATCGGAGGGGGCCTGCGGGTCCTGGGATCCCTCGGCCCAGCGGCGCAGCCGGTCGGCGTGGGCGGTGTGGATCCGGGCCGCGGTCCGGTGCTGCTGCTCGGCCTGCCGGTGCATGACCGCCATCCGCGCGTGCAGCGCCCGCATACCCTCGGCGGCCGTGAGCATCTGTGTCTCGTGCCGGGCGGCGATCTCGGCGGCGCGAACGGCTCGCCGGTGCTCGACCTCCGCGCGCTGCACCGCCTCGTCGAGTTCCCGGCCGGATTCGGGCGGCAGGGGCATGTTCGCAGGATACGCCGACACAGGCGGTGACCAAAGCCAAAACCGACAAGAAGCGCATCCGCCGCATCAGCCGCGGCCGGTGTCCTCCATCAGCAGGACGATGCCGCCGCCGTCCATGGGGGAACAGGCGATCGAGCACACGATGGTGCGGCCGATGCGGTTGACGGCGGTGACGTCCGCCGGCCCGGACCGGGCCCCGGTCCGCTGGCAGTCCGCGACGACTTTGCGCACCTGCTCGGTCGGCAGACCGAAGTCCAAGGCGAAGAACGGCTGCAGATGGACTTCACGGGAGCGCAGGCCCCACAGGTCTTCCGCGCCCCGGTTCCAGCTGTGCACCCGCAGGTCCGCGTCCAGCACCACCACGCCGGCGGCGATGCTGGACAGCACGCCTTCCAGGAAGCTGCGGGCCTCGTCCAGTTCCCCGGACCGGATCCGCATCTCCTCGTTCATCGTCTCCAGTTCCTCGTTGCCGGACTGGAGCTCCTCGTTGGTGGTCTCCAGCTCCTCGTTCGTGGACTGGAGCTCCTCATTCGTGGTCTCCAGTTCCTCGATGCTGGACTGGAGCTCCTCATTCGTGGTCTCCAGCTCCTCGTTCGTGGACTGAAGCGCGTCGTAGGCCGCCTCCAGCTCGCCCCGGGTGCGGGTGAGCTCGTTGTGCAGCTTCGTGGCGACCGTGGTGTCCAGGAACGTCAGCGCGACGCCCACCGGCTCGCCGTCGGCGGCGGACATCGGCTGGATGACGATGTCCAGGAACTGGATCTCGCCGTCGTGCAGCTGCCGTTCGGCGGCCGGGACCCGGACCGCGTGCCGCTCGGTCTCGGCCTGTTCGATCAGCGAGCGCAACTCGATCGGCCGGTAGGAGATCTCCAGGTCCCGGAACGGCCGGTTCAGGTCGTAGGTGGTCAGACCGAACTGGGCCCGGGCGGCGGCGTTGATCAGGACGATCGCCCCGTCGGGGTCGACGGCGATGGTCGCGCTCGGCGACGTCTCCAAGGTCAGGTCCCGCAGCTGCCGTTTACGGCTGGCCTCCCGGACCTCGGTGCCGGTGGTGGCGTCCATCTTCAGCGGTGCCGGGTGGTAGGGGGTCGCGGCGTCGCCCGGGCGGCGCCGGAAGATCCGCTGCCGCATGTTGGCGACCTCGAAGCGTTCGCCGTCGGACAGCAGCATCTCGGCCTTGCCCAGGAACAGGTGGCCGCCTTCGCGCAGGGCGAAGTGGAACCGGTCGATGATCTGCGACTGGGCCTCGGCGTTGAAGTACATCAGGGTGTTGCGGCAGACCAGCAGGTCCAGGCGGGAGATCGGGGCGTCCCGGGTGATGTCGTGCCGGCCGAAGATGACCCGGCGGCGCAGATCGGCGCGGAACGCGAACTGCGCGCCGTTGGGCTCGAAGTACTTGTCCCGCAGCTCCGGGGCCAGCGGCTCCAGCGCCTTGGCCGTGTACAGGCCGCTGCGCGCCTCGCGCAGGGCCTCCTCGTCCACGTCGGTACCGTAGAGCTTGACCCGCCTGACGCACTCCTCGACGCCGAGGACCTCGGCGAACAGGATCGCCAGGGAGTACGGTTCCTGGCCGCTGGAGCACCCGGCGCTCCACACCCGGATGTCCTCGTCCGCCCCGCGCGCCGCGACCAGCTCGGGAAGGATCTCTCGTTGCAGGTGCGCCCAGCCCTCGGGGTCCCGGAAGAAGCTGGTGACGTTGATCAGGATCGTGTTGAACAGCGCCCGGAACTCCTCGGCGTCGGCTTCCAGCCGGTCCTGGTAGTCGGCGTAGTCGGCGATGCGGGCGTCGGCCATCCGCTTGCGGATCCGGCGGGCCAGGGTCGAGCGCTTGTAGCCGGTGAAGTCGAACCCGCGCGCATCGCGGATGAAGACCAGCAGCTCCTCCAGGTCGCCGCCGGGCTCCGGGCCGGACGGGACACCTTTCCCGGTCACCGGTCCGCCGGCTCGACCAGGCCGCGCACGACCGCGGCGATCTCCTCCAGCGGGAGCACGAAGTCGACCACGCCGGAGCCGACGGCCGCCTGCGGCATGCCCTTGAACTCAGCCGACTCCGGATCCTCGGCGATCACGGTGCCGCCGCGGGACTTGACCGCGGTCACCCCCATCGAGCCGTCCTTGCCGGTCCCGGTCAGCACACAGGCGATCGCCCGCGCACCGTAGGCGCCGGCCACCGACTCGAACAGCAGGTCCGCGGACGGACGCACGAAATGGACCAGCTCGCTGTCCGACAACGACAACAAGCCCGCCGCGCCGACCAGCAGATGCCGGTTGGGCGGCGCGACGTAGACGGTGCCGGGACGGGCCAGTTCGCCGGCTTCGGCGAGCTTGACCGGCAGCTGCGTGCTGCGCCCCAGCACGTGGGCGATCACGGTCTCGTGCCTGGGGTCCAGGTGCTGCACCACCAGTACCGGGACCGGGAACCCGACCGGCAGCGCGCCGAGCAGTGCCCCCAGCGCGGTGATACCGCCGGCCGAAGCCGCCACCGCGACCACCGCGTACCGCTCGTCCGAACCTTCGGGCCGCGGCACGTCCGGCGCCTCGTCGCCGTTCACCGGCAGGCACCTCTCAGCCGCGGCGCACGTCCAGGCCTGGCCCGTCGGCCGCCCGCCGCGCGCGAATCTCCAAGCCGGGCGGTCGAAGTCGTGGACACGATCTCGAGGTTAGCGGACCGGCCCGGTAGATCGTGCGAGCCGCCGGGCCCGGCCCGGTCGCCCCGGCCAGGTCACCCCGGCCAGATCGAGGCTGCCGCGCAGGCCGCCGCCGAGGCGGCCGCGGCACATGCGGGCCCGCACTTGAGCCGGGACCGGCCGCCCAGATGATCGAAGCCGGGACGATGGTCGCGGCCGAGGATTCCGACCGGTCTCGCGCCTGTCCGCATTCTGGACACCAAGGGTGGCGTTTCCCCGCCTGCTCCTGATCTCATTCCCGCCCGCTCTAGCCTGGCGGTGAGCCCGGTGATCCGGGCCGGTTTCCCCAGACCCCGGAGACGCAAGGCCGCCCGCAAGTCTCTGGAGCCTGCCGTGTCCGATCCCGGAACCTCCACCCCGCAGAATCAGCCCCCGCACTTATCCGGAACCGGCAGCTCGCCGCCGGATCTGTTGCGGATCGGGGTCCACAGACACGCCGCGGGGTGGGTCGTCGTCCTCATCGGTGAGTTGGACGTCGCGACGGCTCCCCTGCTGATTGACCGCCTGGCCCGGTCGGACGGTACGGTCCGGTCACATCTGGTCGCCGACCTGTCCGGGCTCGGCTTCTGCGACTGTGCCGGGCTCGGGGCGCTGGTCGGAATCCACCGTCGCGCCTTTGAACGGGGCGGCTGGCTACGGCTGTCCACGCCCACGGCCAGGATGCGCAGACTACTGCAGACAGCCGGGCTGTCGCAGGTACTGCAGTGCTATCCAGGCATCGATGAGGCGTTCGCCGAATCGTCGGACCCGCACCGGACAACCAGCGTAGCCGGCGGCACAGGCGGGACGGCCGGGGCCCCGTGAGGTGAGCGATTCGGACGCGGGCCGCCTGCGCGTGGGGCAGACCGGCGTCCTGGACATGGTCAACCTGATCGGCGCATACCTCGCGACCTCGGCCCTGCTCAACGCTTTCCAGGTGCCCGCGCCACCCCCGGCCGAGCCCGGCTGGAGACATTCCACGAGATCCCAGATCGAGAACGGCCGGAGTCGGACCTTCAGCTGTCGATCTCGGCGCCGTTTAGCTCAACATTGTGTCACCGCTTTTGGATGCCGGTTCATCGCAGCCATTACCCTTTCTTCGAGTGATCAGTTCATCATGATCCGTGATTGCGAGGTCCTTATGCTCCCCTCCTGGGAATCGTTCGCGCCGTCGCCGGAGGTGGGGCGTCGTTACCGCGATCAGGGCTGGTGGCGCGATACGACGTTCTCTGACGATCTTCGGAAATCCGCCGCCGAAAGGCCGGATGACACCGCGCTCTTGACGTGGCGTCACCGCGACGGCCGACTTGTCCCACTGTCATTCCGCGAGTTCGACGATCGTGCGGACGCGGTTGCCGCGGCCCTATGGGAGCTAGGGGTGCGCCGCGGGGACGTCGTGGCCCACCAACTGCCCACCTGGTGGGAGGCCGCGGTCCTGATGATCGCCTGTCTGCGGGCCGGGGCGGTCGTGGCGCCCGTGCCGACCGTGTTCGGATCGCTGGTCACGGAGCGCACACTGGCCGCCGTCGGCGCCGTCGCCTGCGTCGTGCCCGACGAGTGGGACGGTATCCCGTACGCACGTCAACTCCTGGAGCAGGCGCCCCGGCTGCCGTCTCTGCGCCATCGCATCGTCATCGGCGACGCTGCCGCCACGGACGCGCTCAGCCTCGACGACGCGTTCCACGGCCGCACCACCGAGCGGCCCCGGGACCTCGAACCCCTTGCCCCCGACGACGCTTATGCGCTCATGATGACCTCCGGCACCACCGGCGAGGCCCAACTCGTTGTCCACAGCGCCAACACGCTCTACGGCGTGCCGCTGCCCGCGCCCCAAGACACCGTGCAGCTTCGTGCGATCACCACCGGCCTGTCCTTCATCGCAGCGTTCCGCAGGGTCGTCCACACCACCGCTCCGTCGGTGGGTGTGACGTTCCTCAGCGACAGCCAGGACCCGGGATGCTGGCTCGACCTGATCGAGCTGAACAAGGTAAACGACCTGTGGACCACGCCCCGGATGCTCCGCGAACTCACCGAGGAACAACGGCGCCGGGCCCGGGACGTGAAGAGCCTGCAGACCGTCAGCAGCTTCGGCGGCCCGCTCCCCCAGGTGGTCCTCACGGCGGTGCTGGAGGAGTTGTGCCCCGTCGTGAGAAACGTCTGGGGCATGACCGAGTGTGGCAGCGTACTGACCACCGGGCCGGACGATCCGCCGGCCCACGCCGCCCGAAGTCTCGGGCGGACCATACCGGGCAGAGAAGTCCGGCCCCAGCCGGCCGGACGAACGCCCCACGGCGACGTCTTCCGACTCCACGTGCGCGGGCCCGCGGTCTGCCTGGCGACCGTCGGCCGCGACAGCGGACAGATCCGCTGGTCTCCGAACGAGGACGACGGCTGGCTGGACAGCGGAGACCTGGCGACGTCCGACGGAATGGGCGGGCTCCGCTTCGTCAGCCGGGCGGCCGAACGCATCGGTGACACCTGGCAGATCCCGGTGGCCGACGTCGAGGACGCCTTGCTGACCCACCCCGGCATCGAGGACGCGGTACTCGTGCCATGGCGGCACCCCGACGGCCGGGAAACCCCCTGCGCCGCGCTGGTCTCCTCCTCCAGGCCAGGCCTGGACGAGGTACGCGACCACCTGGAGCGGCTCGGCTTCCACCAGTCCTGCCTGCCCACCCGGATCGAGCATGTCACCGATTTCCCCCGCACCGAACTGGGCAAAGTCCGCCGCAAGGTCCTGCTCGACCAACTCACAGGCCGCGCGACAGAGCCCGCCGGCTGAGGTGGCTGCGACGCCTCTGCCGCTCAGCGGAAACTGTCGATATTCGCCGCGAGCCAGGTTGCGAACGATCGGGGACGGCTACCCGTCAGATTCTCGACGGCCGGCAGAACCCTTTGCTCCTCCGGCTTAGGACTTCCGGTCATCGCAAGGAAGTAGTCCAGCCGATCCGGACTCATACCCTTACTAAGATTCTCGCGCGCCTGGGCGGCCGATATTTCTACATACCGAATTTCGCGTCCCAGCATATCCGAGATCTCTTTGACCATCTCTCTCGGAGTGATGCAGTCCGAACCGGTTATCTCGATACGTTCACCCTGAAACCGATCTTCAATGAGGCACAATTTCACCACCGCCGCAATATCATGCGGATCGATTATCGGCACTCTGATGTCACCGAACGGGTGCCCGACGACCCCTTCCCTCACCATGTCTCGCCACCGCAGGGCGTTAGACGCGAACTGCCCCGGGTGCACACTGACGAGATTCGGAAACACTGAACGAAACTCGTCCATGACGTCTCGGAGGAAATTGGCAAACACAAGCTCACGGCGAGTGAGGACACACGAAGAAGACAACAGCACCGCTCGCTCGACCAGGCTTCGACCAAGGACGCCAGCGACCCTCCTGGCGGTTTCGATATCATTCAAGAATACCGAGTTGACAAAAACCGCATCGACACCCTCCAGGGCCGCCTCCAGGGCCCCTTCATTCGTCGGATCCCCGATGAAATTCTCGACATCATCGGGAAGATCGACAATGAGCGGCCGCCTGCTCATCGCACGCACAGTGCGACCTTCCGCCCCCAACTGTTTCATCACATCGAGCCCGACGCCGCCCGATGCCCCTGTGACCAGAATAGTCATCGCGCCACTCTCCGCCCTCACAAAACGCGCCCTGATGATGCGGGGGCCGACTCTATCTCACAGAAACCCAGGGTCAGGCTATGACGTTTATCACCCATCACAATGGCGCGATACCGGGCAAAGCGTTAGCGCTGCGCCTTGCCCTCGCAGCCAAATTGTGGGCACCTGATCCTGCCGCCATATTCATTGAGTAGTCATCTCAACATCATGAGTTGAGCCCTAGGGTCACGAAGTTGTCATCCTGATGGGCGCGGGTTCCTCTGATGCGCCACCCGAGACCGACCAGGTGCAAGGACCGCTGGCGCTCCCGAGAGGCGCCCGCCGGGGACTTCATGGGCCGGATCTGGACCTTCCCCCGCAACGCTCCCCACCAGGTGGAGATCACCGCCGACCCGGACTACCCGTGGCCCCGGGTGGACGACGGGCCGAGCTGAGCCGGAGCTCAGGCTTGCGAGCCGGGCGTTCGATCATCCCTCATTCAGTCCTGTCCGGCCGTTGGTAGCGCCGGTTGAACCGCTCGACGCGGCCGGCGGTGTCCACGACGCGGCTGTTGCCGGTGTAGAAGGGGTGGCTGGCCGAGGAGACCTCGACGTCGATGACCGGGTAGGTCTCACCGTCCTCCCACTCGATGGTGTGCGAGCTGGTGGCAGTGGATCGGGTGAGGAAGGCATAGTTCGCGGCCTGGTCGCGGAAGACGACGGGCCGGTAGTCGGGGTGGATGCCGGGCTTCATGCGGGTACCTCCTAGCGCTCTTCGCGGAACTCGACGTGGCGGCGGATGACGGGGTCGTACTTGCGCAGGACCAGGCGGTCGGGGTTGTTCCGCCGGTTCTTGCGGGTCACGTAGGTGTAGCCGGTGCCGGCGGTGGAGCGGAGCTTGATGACGGGGCGCAGTTCGTTGCGGGCCATGGGTGCGGGTGTCTCCTGAGGGTGATCGTCACGGTGACCGGGTGGCGTTGCCGGCCAGCTTATTAGCAACAGTTTTCATTTTCATCTAGAGTGGCACCCGGAAGCAACCCGACGAGCAACCAGACCCCCGGAAAGGACCCTCCGTGTCCGCACACTGCATGGTCACCGGCCGCAAGCCGACGTTCGGCAACCAGATCTCGCACTCGCACCGGCGCACCAGCCGCCGGTTCGACCCCAACATCCAGACCAAGCGCTACTGGCTGGCGAGCGAGAACCGGCACGTGAAGCTGAAGCTGTCCGCCAAGGGCATCAAGACCGTCGACAAGCAGGGCATTGAGAAGGTCGTCGCCCGGCTGCGCGCCGAGGGGGTGCGCATCTGATGGCGAAGGCATCGAAGATCGCCAAGAACGACCAGCGGCGCGCCGTGGTGGCCCGGTACGCCGAGCGCCGCACCGAACTCAAAAGCCTGATCGCCTCCCCGCACACCCCGGCCGAGCAGCGCGCCGCAGCCGTGCAGGAACTACAGCGCCAGCCGCGCGACGCCAGCGCCACCCGGGTGCGCAACCGCGACTCGGTGGACGGCCGGCCGCGCGGCTACGTAGGCGCCTTCGGCCTGTCCCGGATCAACCTGCGGACACATGCCCACGCCGGGCACCTGCCCGGCGTCCACAAGTCCAGCTGGTAATCGAGGCCTGGGAAAGGAATCACCGTGTCTGTCGCGAGTCTGCTGCCCGTGGTGATCGTGACCGGCCTGCACCGCGACCTGCTGCTCACCGCCGACGAAGTCGCCGCCGGCGAGCCCGCCTGGGGAGGACTGCCCGACGCCTTCGAAGAACTCCTCGACCCCGTCGCCTGAACACCACAAGGAAGAACCCTGATGCCCCGCTACACCGCCGCCGACCGCGGCAAGCCGCGCAGGAAGAAGCGCCCCGACAAGGCGCTGGCCGCCCGACTGGAACACGTCGACTACAAGGACACTGATCTGCTGCGCATGTTCATCTCCGATCGCGGCAAGATCCGCAGCCGGCGGGTGACCGGCCTGAGCGTCCGGCAGCAGCACGCGATCGCGCGCGCGGTGAAAAACGCCCGCGAAATGGCGCTGCTGCCCTACGCCTCCAAGGGCAGCGGCCGATGACCATCGGGACCGCGCCGCTGCCGCTGCCGGTGACGGTGCTGTCCGGATTCCTGGGCGCGGGCAAGACCACGCTGTTTAACCACCTGCTGACCAACCGCCCTGGTCCGCGACAGCGTCCAGGCGCCCCGCGCCAGAACGCGAGTTGTCGGCACCCTCAGGACGTAACTCATAGCAGCGTCCCGCGCGCATCAACGCCCACAGTATGTTCATTCGTCGGCGGGCCTCCGATCACCGGCTAGGAGGGAACCCCGGAGCCGACCTGACAGAGCCACGTGCCGACATTCAACGCGGGCTGCGCCGGCTCCGGTAGGCCGCGACGCTGGCCCGGTGCGCGCAGGTTCGGGTGCAGTACTGCTTCGAGCCGTTGCGTGAGAGGTCCGCGAAAGTGGCCCGGCAGGCCGGCCCGGCACATACGCCGAGACGAGACGGACCGAGCGTGGCGATCACGGAGGCCAGCGCGCTGAGCGTGGTCGCGGCAAGGTGCGTCGAGCAGCGGTCGGTGTCGGAGGTGACCTCGGTCCACCAGCGGTCGTGATCGTGGCGCAGCTCCGGGGTGGCGCGACTGCTCCGCAGACCGCCGTTGATCAGGGCCGCAGCTCCGACCGCGTCGGTGCTCGCTTGCTCGAGCACGGCACGAACCGTCTCACGCAACGCGCGAACCTCCACCAGGTCGGCGCCGGTGAGAGGCTGCCGCACACCGGCCCATCGGTCTGCGGCCGAGCTCGCAGGCTCAGCCGGTCCAGCCGGTCCAGCCGATCCAGCCGATCCAGCCGGGAAATGCTCATCGAGGAAGTCCCGGAGCTGCTCCACGGTCTCGAGCGCGTCCTCTCCCTTGATCGGCCTCAAGGTGTTGGCAAGATCGACGGCCGTCTGGACCGCCGAGGGGTCGTTACACGCATTGAGCATTTGACGTGTCTCCTCGCTGACTCCTAGTGTGACACCCATAGAGCAAGTCACATGTCACAGCATACCGGGGAGGAGATGCCGATGCTGCAGACGATCCCGTCTGGAACGACGCTCAGCGGCGGATCGAACGCCCCGAACGGGCGCCGGCTGGGGCTGGCCCTGGGAATGCTCGTGCTGCCACAGTACGTAGCACTGGGAGCGCCGTCGGTGGCGCTGCCGACCATCGGCCGCGCGCTCGCGGTGCCGTTCGGGGCCACCGCCTGGATCCTTGCCGCCTGGTCGCTGACCTCCGCGCTCGCGATGCCGGTCGCGGGCCGGCTGATAGCGCGGTGGAGCCCCTTCCGAGTACTCGTCGCCGGGGTCGTAGTACTCGCCGCGGGCTCGGCGCTCGCGGGAGCCGGCCCGACGCTGCCAGTCGTCATCGTCGGTCGACTGATCGGCGGCGCCGGGGCGGGTGCGACCGTGATCGCTGTCTTCGCCGAGGTCACCGCCCTTCCCGGGAGAGAACGGACCCGCGCACTGGGAATCATCGCAGCCGCCAGCGCGACGGCATCGGCGTGCGGGACCCTGGTGGGCGGGGCGGTCACCACCTGGCTGGGGTGGCGTGCCGTGCTCGCGCTCCCGGTCCTCACCCTGCCCCTCCTGCTGGTCGCATCGGCAGGTAGGCGCACGTTCACCCGGATCGGTAGCGGTGAGCAGGACGGCGCGGCCGGGCGATTCGACTTCGTCGGCGCGGCCGTGCTGTCGGTATTCGCCGGCTCGTTGATCACGTTGCTGCAGGCACACTCGGTCGGCCTGCCCGCTCCGGTCACGCTCGTCGTGGCTGCCGCCGGCGCGCTCGCCGTCGTGGGACTGTGGTGGCTGGTGCGACGCAGGCCGGACGGGTTCGTGCCGCTGCGGGTGATCGCGGCCCGCGGCTTCGTGTCGGCCGGGCTCGTCGGCGGGACGGTCTTCGCCGGCTACTACGGGGTGCTGTTCCTCGCTCCGTCCCTGATCGAGCAGGCCACAGGCGGCGGCGCCTTGGAAGCCGGCGCGCTCCTGGTCCCGGCCGCCGCCTGCTCGGTGCTGGCCGGGCGGCTGGTCGGAGCCTTGACCGCCCGCTTCACCGGCTGGCAGGTGTCGGCCGGGCTCGCGGCACTCACCGCCGTCGGCGTGCTCGTGGTCGCGATCTTCAATGGGCCGATCCCCGTCGTGGTCGGCGCGGCGCTGACCGTGTGTGGGTTCGCCGGCGCCCAGGCCACGCTGGTGGGCCTCGCACCGGAACTGGTCGCCACGCGCGACCGCGACACCGCACAAGGCCTGCTCAACTTCATGATCTTCCTGGGCGGCGGAATCGGCCCGGCAGCCGTCGCGGGCCTGTCCGGCATCGTGTCGGCGCCGGCGGCCCTCGGCCTGCTCGCGGCACTCCCCCTGGCCGGACTCGTCCTCAGCCTGACCCGGCGCCCCGGCGCCGGCCCCGACGACACGCGTGGCAGACAGCGATGACGGTCCACATGTGGGAGCCGGCCGACGGCTTTACCCTGCCCTACATCTGATCCGATCACGTCCTACCGACACGTCCTACCGAGGAAGAGAGCCCCCGCTATGGTCGCCGAGCCATTTGAGGTCAGCATCACCGAAGCTGAGATCGCGGATCTCCGTGAACGGCTGCGACGGACCCGGTGGCCCGAGCCCGAGCCGGTGGACGACTGGTCGCAGGGGTTGCCCCTGGCTTATGCGCAGGAGCTTTGCCGCAGCTGGGCCGAGGACTACGACTTCGGGTTCGCCGAGCGCCTGAACGCCTTCCCGCAGTACCGCGACACAATCGACGGGCTGGGCATCCACTTCCTGCACGTCCGCTCACCGGAGCCGGACGCGTTCCCGCTGGTGCTCACGCACGGGTGGCCCGGGTCAGTGCTCGAATTCTTGGACGTCCTCGGCCCGCTGACCGACCCGCGCGCACACGGCGGCAACCCGGCGGACGCATTCCACGTGGTCGTGCCATCGTTGCCCGGCTACGGCTGGAGCGACAAGCCGTCGACGACCGGGTGGGGCGTCAACCGTATCGCGCGCGCCTGGGACACATTGATGGTCTCGCTCGGTTACGAGCGCTACGGCGCGCAGGGCGGTGACTGGGGATCGGCGGTGTCCGGCGCACTGGGCGAGGTGGCGCCCGACCGGGTCGCCGCCGTGCACCTGAACCTGGGCTCCGTAGCAGCGGGCACGTTCGACGACCCGACGCCCGCGGAGCTGGCGAACCTCGAGGCTGAGAAGGAGTTCCAACGCACCGGCCGGGGGTACTCAGGGCAGCAGGCAACCCGGCCGCAGACACTCGGCTACGGCCTCACCGACTCCCCGGCAGGCCAAGCCGCCTGGATAGCCGAGAAGTTCTGGGCCTGGACGGACAACAACGGCCGCCCCGAGGACGCGGTGTCACGACAAAAGATCCTCGACGAGATCTCGGTCTACTGGTTCACCGCGTCGGCCACGTCGTCAGCACGCCTGTACTGGGAGAGCTTCGCCAACTTCCGGGACAAGGTCACCGCACCGTCCGGCCTGTCGGTCTACCCCCGCGACATAACCCGCCCATCACGGCGAGAGGCCCAACTGCGGTTCACCGACCTGCACTGGTTCGAGGAACTACCGCGAGGTGGCCACTTCGCCGCACTGGAGCAGCCGGAGTCGCTGGTCGAACAGGTACGCGGATTCTTCCGACTCTTCCGCTGACTGATCGTGCACAAAGGATCAGGCGGTTCCGGTACAGGTGCCCTCGACCGTATCTATCCAACCGCTGCCCGACGGGAGAGACGAGATGATGACCACGTTGGTACACCCGGTGTACTTCTTGTTGAGCGCGGCTTCGGCGTTGATGTAGGCAAACAGAGTGTCTGTCCCCCAGGCCGTGGCTGTGGCCGTGAACGTGGCAGGTGCGGCTGCGGATGCCGCAGGTTCGGTTACGGACGCGGACGCGGACGCAGACGCCGTACCGCTCGTCAAGCCGACCGACAGGACACCAGCTGCCGCCAATATCAATGGGCGCATTCGCATGCTTTTCTCCATTCACCGCTTGAAGCCGACCAGTTCGTCCAAGCGCCGAGTTACCTCCCTAGGATCGTCAGAAAGCCGCTCGCCGAAACAACTTCTGGCGGAAACAAGCGATCGCGACGCATCGCCACGAAGGCGATAGGAACGCCAATCGGAAGCGCACCATCACCGAACGACTCATCAACCGGCTCAAGCAATAGCAAGGCATCGCCACCCGCGATGACAAAAGCGCGACCATAAACCTGGCAGCCCCACGCCCTCGCCGCAGCTAGAAACGGACGGCGGCCGGCAGACTCCCGCGGCCCGCTTCTAGTAGGCGTTCTGGACGAAGTTCTTCACGGTGGCCTGGATGACGCCGCCGCGTACGCCCGGGACAGATCGCGGGCGCCCTTGGACAAAACCAGGTATAGCAGTACTCTGACGATCGCCCTCGCCGCCCACCCTGTTGCTCTGAGCTGGAGGCAGCCTTGATCCGTCGTCTCACCGTCGCCGCACTCCTGGGTAGCTCCATCGCTGTGCTTTCGACCGCCCCAGCTAATGCCGCGCCCGTCTGTAAAGCCGACTACGCCTGCACGGTCACCTTCTACTCAAACGGCACCCACACCACCGTAATCGGACAGGTATACACCGACTGCGAGGGCCAACGTTCATCGTGGGGCTCCATGAGCGGCTACGAGGTGGTCACGCAATCCGAGTGCAGCGAACCGTCGACGCGCAGCACCCCGTAGCAATAGGCGTTCTGTGCGAAGTTCTTCACTGCCCTGGATGACGCCGCCGCCGTCGGTAGCGTTGGCGATTCCTACCTTCCATCCGCCGAGCAGTTCGGTGCGGGCCACGTCCCGCTCCAACTCGTAGAACCGGGTGTCGTCCAACGACGGGTAGTCAGCGAGGGACGGTTCGAGCGCGGTGACCGCCTCAAGCGTTGGAGCGTCCGAGCCAGCCTTATCCCTTGGCCTCCTGGAGTCGGTCGATAAGGTTGGCGTGGATCTCCTCCAGACGCGGCATCCGAGCTGGGCCAGCTCGAAGAAGTGGACATCTGACACAGGCTTCTCTGAACTAGATGATCCATTCCAAGGGATGCCTGCGAGGGTGTGGGGTGGGCGGCGGCCGAAGCCATCGCGAGACGGTCAGGCGGCGGGCTGCCGGCCCTGGTTATGAGGTGGCTGCGGGCGGTCAGGCGTGTCGGGGTCGACTTCGGGGTGCGTGAACCGCACGGGCTTGCCCAGCGACCGGGCGTAGGCGATTTCGGCTCGGGTGCTGTCTCCGATGTAGTCGCCGACTACGAGCGCCTCATCAGCGAGCCGGATCTTCGCCCGGTGCAGATCGTCGAGTCGAACCTTCAGCGCCTCGGCCTCGACAGGATCGGACCAGAGTTCGTGCGGCGACTTCATGTCACAGCCCGGTTTGACGACAATCTTTCCGGCTTTCGTCTCCCGCAGATCGGCCTCGTTCATCTCGGTCATGAAGCGGGTGGAGCCGCAGATCACGACGATATGCGGGAGGCTCAACAGCTTCTTCGCGTCGGCGAGCTCCTCCTCGGGGGTGGGCTGTTGCGGGTATGACACTGGTTTCTCCTAGTGGGTCCAAGGGGCGCCTGCGGAGACAAACACGAGGGTGTCCAAGTTAGGGCTTGAAGAGACGCGCAAGGTTGGACAGCCGCGCGTGCATCTCGGCGTTGTCGTCGAAGTCGAAGCCTTCGCCCATGTCGCTCGGTCCGCGCTCGGGCTGAGAGCCGAGGAACTGGTCGTAGTCGTCGTAGAAGGAGCAGTGGTCCTCGTCGCCGTTGATCCGCTCGTAGGCGTAGGAGGCGGCGTAGTTGACCGGCTCGTTGAAGAGGGCCTCGACGAGGCCGTCGGCCGCGGCCACGATGACGTCCGGGTGGTTGGCGAGAGCGTCGGGTGAGGCGGCGGCTCGCTCGTACCAATCCTGGCCCTGGGCGATCAGGCCGGCGCGGAAGTCCATAAAGGCATCGTCGGAGCAGCCGCCACCGATCAGGTAGGCGGCAGCCCACATGTCCCACCGATAGACCGCCGAGTGGAGTTGCTCGAAAATCTGCCGGAACTCGAAGATCGTCTGGTTGGAGGTGGCGGCGAGCCGGTCGACCAGGACTGATGCGAAGGCGTCATATCGATCGTTCGCTGTCGCATCGGCGTCCGATCGCGCGCCGTCGATCAGACTCCAGAAGTCGGTGGTGTTCACGGTCGCACTCTCTCATCCGGCGCAGACGCCTATGCGTTGGGTGTGGTTCGCGGCATGCCGAGTTCGACGATCATCGCGTGGCGGGTGGTTGAAGTGTCGAGTTGGGCCAGTTTGTCTTCGGTGCCATCCAGGCTGACCTGCAGTCCTTCGATCTCGCCGAGCCAGCCTTCGTGTTCAGCCTCGGCAATGCGGGCGATCAGGTTGTCGCGGATCTCCTCCAGGCGGTCGCGGTGGTGCGGATCCGACCTGAGGAGTGAACATCTGACACGTGCTTCTCTGAACTTCGATTGCAGGGCATGAGTCGAGAACATCCGACTGCGCGTTTGCGAAGATCCCGTGGTCGTCGCAGGGCCCCTGCTGGATTGGTGAGCCCTCGCCGGTAGCGTTCGACCATGGATTGCGGGTTGGGTCGTCGTGAATGAGCGGGAGATCGAACGGCAGGCTCGGACGAGGCGGTGGTGGGGCTGCGGGTGTTTGACGGCCTTGCTGACCGTGTTGGCCCTGCCTTTCGGACTTCTCGCCATGAGGGATCTCGGCGGGGCGCGGACTGTGACGCCGTCGTTTGCCGGGCTCGTAGGAACCTGGCGGAGCAAGGACGGTGCGACCCTCGCGCTCTCCGCCGACGGCATGTTCGTGGCCACGAACATGCCGGCTGGAAGCAATCAGCCGGACCAGGCGTTCCCTGGGACGACTGACTTGCTGGATCTACCTCGGGGCAGTGGGACCTGGTCCGTCAGGCAAGAGAAGGAAAACACCGCTGGCGGCATCGACCTGTGGACGGCCGCGGGCGAGACGGTTCTTGAGACGAAGGGCAACCCTGAGCATCCGACCCTGTTTGCGTTCATCGGCGACCCGGACGACGCCAACGAATACGTATTCGTCAAGCAGGCCGCGAGCGGGTAGTCGGCGCAGACGGGCATGTCACAGATCCTTCGCACAGGCCGGGTTCGGCACGACGATTGGCATGCCGAGCTGGACGACAGTCGTACTTCTTGTGACGAGCGCGTCGAGCTGGTCAAGCTTGTCCTCGGCTCCTGCCAGGCTGACGCGGAGCCCTTCGACTTCGCCGAGCCAGCCTTCGCGTTCCGCCTCGGCGATGCGGGCGATGAGGTTGTCGCGGATGTCCTTGAGCCGGCCTTGTTGGGCCGGGGCCGGCCTGAGGAGCGAACATCTGACACATGCTTCTCTGAACTACGAGGTTGATCATGCCGGAGCGGGTCGCAGGCTCGACCGCCTCACATGTGACCGATCTTCAACGCCCGTGCTCGCCCTCCCTGGTTCTCCGGACGGATTCGGTCAGCCAGGCACTGCCGGTGAGAGATGACGGTGTGGCTTCCCGGGCCATCGGTGCTGCGCGAGTCGAGGACGAGGGCGTCTCCGCCGGGGCTGACCGTGATCGGTTCGCCGCAGAAGTCGCAGCGCCACGACAGCGACTCCAGGTCGTCAGGCCGTATGCTGAGCCGCACCGGGACGGGAGAATGCCATCGATGGATCTGCTCGATCACCGCTTCGAGTTGCGAACCGATTGCGGGGAACAGCGCGAGTAGCTCGTCGTGACTGCTCGTGGTCCGGGAGAACTGCTCGATCATGTCGATGGAAGCCGACAGGCCGGCGTTTTCGTAGCCGGCGATCTCGACGAGCACGCCCCATGGGTGGTGGCTCAGGACTGTGGCCTGCACCTTCTGACCGGGCATGAGCGCCAGACTTGCTGTCTCGAACCGTTCCATCAACAATCCTCTTCGTTTGTGTTCGCTGCGGCGGAGCCGATCGCCGCGCTCAGAGTCCGCAGCGCGTCGTCGTATTGGTGGCGGTCGAACCGGAACGGGCCGAATGCCGTGTAGTCGCGGGTCTTGCGGTGTGGTTGCTCGAAGGAGTCCCAGGTCACGAGTTCGGCCGTGACGGTGATGCTGGTCATCAGCGGCCAGCACCCCCACTCACCGCACTCGCAGCCGAGCACGGGCGTCTTCGGGCCCATGGCGCCGGTGGACCGTCCGTGGAAGTGGTCCTCGATCGGGCCGAACCGGAAGAACTGGGGGATGAGGCCGCCGTAGGCGTTGCCTGCGGGCTTCATCCCGAAGTCGGTCTCGAACTTGTCGATCAGCTCGGTGAGCGGTGTCGCGTCGATGCGGGGGACGATCTCGAACACGTCGCGCTCACCGTGCTGCTGGTAGTCGAACCGGATCTCATTGCTGCCCACCCTCTGATCTTCCCAGAGCAGCGCTTCTCTCCACCTCTTGGTTCCGAGCCGCGGCTGGGCGCGGCATGCCGAGGTCGATGGCGGTGCTGCGGGATGCGCGGTCGAGCTGCGCAAGCTTGTCCTCGGCGCCGGCAAGGCTGACGCGGAGTCCTTCGACTTCGCCGAGCCAGCCTTCTCGTTCGGCCTCGGCGATGCGGGCAATGAGGTTGTCGCGGATCTCCTCGAGTCGGCCGCGCTGGGCCGGGTCCGGCCGGAGGAGCGAGCAACGAACACAAGCGTGTTCATGAACACAAGGGCTTGAAAAGGCACGAGCGCAAGTGCCGATGGAGACTTTGCGCTTCTCGAAGTGTGCGAGGAACGCGTCCCATTCCTCCTCGGTGGGAGTCCGGTACTCTTCACTGGGCCGGGTGGCCCGGCGGCGGGTGATGAACGCGCGGTGCGCCTCGATGGCCTCGGTCGTGTAGATCGCCTTGTAGCCCATCGTTGTATCAAGGCTCTTATGCCCACAGATCACTTGGGCGATGTGCGGCGGCAGGCCGTTCATGATGGCGTCGGTCACGAAGATCCTGCGGAAGTCGTGCGGTGAGAAGATGAGCGGCTCGCCGGCGGTATCGGTCAGTCCGGTGACGGCCAGCGTGTTGATCAGGAGCTTGCGCAGCGCAGTGGGGGTGAAGGCGCGGTGTTCGGTGCCGATGTCCCGCTGGAACAGCAGCGGCATCGGCGGGTTCCACACCCGTTCGTGGCAGTCGTAGGAGGTCACCAGCGGAATCGCGCCGCTGGGTCCGCGCAGGCGACGGATGATGGCGGACAAGATGTCCGCCAGTTCGGGGCTTACCAGCAGGAGCCGTTCGCTGTCGGTCTTGGATGGGGCGACTTGCAGCAGGGGCACGACTTCACCTGAAGTCGGGAGCCGGTATTCGGTGATGCTGTGGTGGGTCAGCTCCAGCAGTTCCTCGTTGCGGATGCCAGTCAGGCGCAGAACCTCGATCGCGGCGAAAGCCCAGAAGGCCTCGGTCTCCTCGTAAGTGAGGTTCCGGCGGCGGCCGGTCGAGGTTTCCTCGGCCCAGATCAGGTGCCCGGCGGCCTTGGGCGCGACGGCTCTGCGCAGCGCTCCATCGGTGTCCGGGATCAGCTCCCCGGGCCGAGTGCGCTCAGCGGCGGCCAGCAGTTCGGCCGCGGCGCGGCGCCTGCGGTCGACGGTGCTCGTCAGCACCGGCAGGACGGGGAGCCGCTCGCGGGTGCGCTGGTCCATCCGGGCCTTGCGGTGTTTGCGATCCTTGGCCTTGCTGATCTCCTCGTCGCTGATCGGGCAGGGCACGACCCACGGTGCCCAGCGGGCCGGCTCCTCGGCCGCCCAGTGAGCAAGGTCGAGATAGAAGGCGCGAACGCGGATAAGCTCATCCTTCATGTTCAGTCTCGGGCTGGTGACCTCGACGACGGTGCCGTCCTGGCCGGCTGTGGAACGCTTCTTCGTGGCGATGTCGGCCTTCCAGGCCCGGGCCAGCGCCGGAGACAGCCGCAGGGTGTCGATGCCCGGCGAGAGCGCTTCGACCCGGGTCCAGAACAGCCCGGCCAGGGTTCGGGACACCGAGTCCAGGCTGGTGTAGTCCAGCGACGGCTGCCGCTCGCGCAGGTAGTCCACGATCAGGTCGCGAACCATGCGGCTGCGGATCGGGTAGCGGTCCACGAGCTCTTCGATACTCAGCCGTCCGGCGGCCAGCCCGAAAGCGCGGATCATTGCAGGGGCGTCCTCGGGGAAGATGCCCAGCGCCCGCAGCCGCAAGTAGAAGTCGACTTTGCGTTGCCCTCCGCGGACGTGGACCCGGCGCAGGGTGTCGACCAGTTCCACGCAGTCGCCGACGGTGACGTCCGCGATCAGCCCGCCTTTGCAGGCGAGCAGCATCGCGATCCGCGTCGCGGCGATGGTGGCCTCGCCTCGTGCACTGGTCGGTCCCGACTCGGCCAGCTGTGTCAGCCTCGCGAACCCTTCGGGGTCACGGGCCTCGGCCATGGTCGGGGCCAGGTGCTTGTGGGTGCGGGTGAGCATCCAGGCCAGGTCGGGACGGATGACGTCGCCGCAGACGAGCATCAGCAGCCCGGAGGTCAGGTCAGTGCGCTCATACGACGGCGCCAGCCCGCTTTGACGTAGGAAACGCTGCGGGAGGTCTGTCCAGCCCGCACCCGGGATCTGCTCGGCGCCGCTAGCCTTCCATCGCTGCTGCCAGGTGTCGCCGGGCAGGCTGGACAGCCAGCGCAGCAGTTTGGCGACCCCCCGCCGTCGCCCGGCCCTGGTGGCGTTGGCCGCCGGCAAGAACGGCAGCGCCGTCAGCCGGTGCAGCACCTCCTCCGCCGACCCTGCGGTTGCAGGCCACCACTCCTCGACGGTCCGAGGCGGGAACCGCTCCCGCAGTACGTTGTTGCGCGCTCTGGCCTGCTCGGCGGTCGTGTTCGCGGTCTGCAGCGGCCGACGTGTCGAGTGCTTCGTACTGATGGTCATCACCACCGCCCGAACAGCACATTCAGGGCGTCCGGATCGTAGCCCGGTGCCGGAGGCGGCGGCACAGGTGCGGCATACACGTCGGCCTGACGGGCGTGGTGGGCCAGCACCTCGGCGACGACTTCGTCCTGGCGCGGCGCGAGGTAGACCTCGGTCGTGGTCAAATGCGCGTGCCCGAGGATACGGGCGGCGGCGCTGTGGCGAAGGTCGTGAAGCGTCCAGTCCGCACCGAACGCGGCGTTCACCCGCTCGAACATGCGGTGGGCGCCGTGGTAGGTCAGCGGTCGGATGGGCCGCCGCAGCGTCCACCACACCGGCTGCGTCCGGCCTCGCGGCACCAGACCGTGCAGCTCGGCCTGGTAGAGCCGCAGCCACACGAACGCGTCCGCCGAGGCCGGAACCTGCTGCCGCGCCCGGGAGCCCTTCCGCACGACGCTGATCAACTGCTGGCCGGGATCGACGTCGCACTGGCGCAGACCGATCAGCTCCGAGGCCCGGACTCCGCTGGAGATCCAGAACGCGATCAGTGCCCGGTCACGGTTCGACGGCAGTGCCGCGAACAGCGTGTTGAACCACTCGTCCGGGATTGCGCGTGGGATCCGGCGCGGAACCGTGGGCCGATAGCGGCCAGTCCGCTCCGGCGCCCAGGCGTCCATCGGGTTGTGGTGCGCGTGCGCCCGGCCGGAGCGTCGGGCCAGGTCCAGCGGGAACGGGTTGAGCAGTGGCCCGGTTCCGGCGTCGCGGTGTAGGTCGTAGAACCGGCGCAGCATATTAGTTACGTGGAATCAGACCGGGTAGGCGATCATGTCTGCTCGGTACGACCACGAACTGTGGAGATCCGTTGGGCGCCGAAGTGGTGCTGGAGGACAAGTGGCCGGTGTTGGGCCGACACGAGCGAGCCGCGGTCTGGTTGCGAGTATTGACCGACCTCGGGCGAGCACCGCGGACGATCGACGCCTACGCCCGTGGGTTGGCCGAGTATCTGTCGGTGTGCGAGCGGGAGGCAGTCGACCCGATCACCGCGGACCGGGCGCACGTTGCCGTCTATGTTCGCGAACTGACGTCGCGCCCGAGCAAGCGTGGAACGAACGTGGTGTCGATCGATTCGGGGGCCGGGTTGTCGAACGCCACGCTTCAACAGCGGTTGGTGCCCGTGCGGCTGTTTTACGACTTCCTCATCGAGGACGGGCTGCGCGACTCCAATCCGGTGGGCCGGGGTCGTTACACGCCTCGTGGTGGGTTCGGCGGACACGAGCGCGGCCTTGTTCCCCGCCTGGTCAAGCTGCCGTGGATCCCCAGCGAGCAGCAGTGGCTGGATGTCCTGGCGGCTGCTGCGGATGAGCCGATCCGGAACAGGGTGATGCTTGCGCTGGCCTACGATGCCGCCTTGCGGCGCGAGGAGTTGTGCTCTCTGCGCACCGACGATGTGGACCCAGCGCATCGCATGCTTCGAATACGGGCGAAGACCACGAAGAACCGCATGGAGCGCGTGGTGCCGTATTCGGCGACCACTGGTGTGCTGTTGTCGGACTACCTCGCCCACCGCGCGACGATCAGCCGGGAGCGGGGCCTGTTGTTTTTGTCGGAGTCTCGCCGCAACTACGGCGAGCCGTTGAGCCTGTGGACCTGGTCGAAAGTGGTGCGAAGGATCGCGCTGGCCTCCGGGTCGAGCGATTCTCCACCCACACCACCCGGCACCTGTGTCTGACGGATCTGGCCCGGATGGGCTGGGAGCTCCACGCGATCGCCACGTTCGCCGGCCACCGCTCCACCGAGTCCACACTCCAGTACATCCACCTGTCCGGCCGGGACCTGGCCGAGAAGCTGCAGCGCGGCATGGATCAGATCCACGCGTGGCGGATGGAGATGCTGGCCAGCCTCGGCGAGCACAAGCCGGGAGCGATCAAGTCGTGACCGCACTGTCCTCGGCGGCCGTCAACCTGACGGCCGCGGCTCCCGCCTGGACCTGGCCGATCAGCCCGGCGAAGTACGACTCCTCGGCTGCGCTCACCGGCCTTGAGCTGTCCGCGCTCGAGGAGCTGGGCTGGGGGCTGCGCCAGTGGCCGGACCGGTGGCAGGATCCGCATCAGGCCCAGTGGCGGGCAATCCACCGACTCGTCCAGCCTCTCGCCGCCCGGGAGCACCTCGACGTCGCAGATAACGTATTCCACCGCCGCTCGGCGGTCGACGCCGTCGCGCTGCTGCTGCGCGGGTGCGCCACGCAGCGCAGGAGCTTCTGGGCCTGGGACGCATCGGCTTGGGCCGACGTGCTGGGGACCAGCGGGAAGGCGTATCGGCGGGCGTATCCGGGATGGGCCGACAGCTCCGCACGCTCCTATGCGATCGCGATGGCATACCTGTTCGGGTTCGCCGACCTGCAGCTGCTGGGCAATGTCGGGCGCACCGCCGTCGCTCGGAAGGTGTTCGGGCAGGCCCGTGTCGATGAGGCCATCGATCAGGTCACCGCGGTGCTGCACGGCTGGGGGCAGCGGTCCCCGCAGGTCACCGCCAGAACCGTGGGCCTGGTCAGTCATTCGATGCTGCTCAACCGCAGCCCGTTGCTGGCGGATCTGACACCGGAGGTCCTGCAGCAGCTGCGCACCAACACGACGATTCCCTACTCCCTGCGCCAGAACTTCCACAGCGTCCACCGGGCGCTGGCCGCGCTCGGCCTGACCAGCCCGCCGCAACCGCCGACTCGGCTTAGCCCGCCGCCGGTGGAAGGCGTGTCCGAGCCGTGGGCGCAGTGGGTGCAGCGCTGGTGCGACACCTCCACGCTGCCGCCGCGCAGCCGTAGAGGCCGACGCACCCAGATGCTCCGCATCGGACGCTGGCTGGCTGCCGAACACCCCGAGGTCCAGCAGCCGGAGCAGTGGACGCGCGAGCTGTGCGCCGCCTGGGTGGCCGCCGTCGACCGCATGCGCATCGGCGACTACACCCAGAGCGACATCGCCGTGCACGAGCGCATCGGCGAACCCCTGATGCCCAGGACCAAGAGCGGCCTTCTCGCCGGGGCCCGCCAGCTGTTTCGCGACTGTCAGGAATGGGGGTGGATACCACGGCGTTTCGACCCGACCCGCGCCCTGGCAACACCCAGGAGCATCAAAGCACTGATCGGTCCGGACCCTCGCGTGATCGCCGACGACATCTGGGCGAAGCTTCTGTGGGCCGGCCTCAACATCGAGCACTGCGACATCTACGCGCAACCCGTCGGCCGCCTCCACCCGATCGAGCTGCTTCGAGCACTGGCGATGACCTGGCTGTTCGGCGGGCTGCGCTCCGATGAGATCGTCCGGCTGCGGGTGGGCTGCATCCGCTGGCAACGCGACGACGTCCGCGTTCCCGGCACCGACAACGAAGTCCTCGCCAAAGACGCGGTCTGCCTGCTCGATATCCCGGTGCACAAGACCGGAACCGCCTTCACCAAACCGGTGGACCCGCTGCTGGGACAGGCTATCGCCGCCTGGGAATCAGTCCGCCCCACACAGCCCGCCGCCGTCGACCGCAAGACCGGCGAGCACGTCCAGCTGCTGTTCTCCTACCGGGCCCAAGGCATCGGCGGACGCTACCTCAACGATCGCATCATCCCCGCGCTGTGCGCCAAGGCCGGCGTCCCGACCAGCGACGTCCGCGGCAACATCACCAGCCACCGAGCCCGCTCCACCATCGCCAGCCAGCTCTACAACGCCAAGGAACCAATGACGCTTTTCGAGCTGCAGGCCTGGCTCGGGCACCGCTCACCCGCAGCCACCCAGCACTACGCCAAGATCGCACCGATCACCCTGGCGAAGGCCTACAGCGACGCCGGATACTTCGCCCGCAACGTGCGCACCATCGAAGTCCTCGTCGACCGGGACGCCGTCACCTCCGGCGCGGCCGCGGCCGGCGAGCCCTGGCAGTTCTACGACCTCGGCCACGGCTACTGCACCTACACGTTCTTCGAACAGTGCCAGCACCGGATGGCCTGCGCCAGGTGCGACTTCTACACGCCCAAAGCCTCCAGCAAAGGTCAACTGCTGGAGGCAAAGGACAACCTGCAGCGCATGCTGGCCAACATCCCGCTCACCGACGACGAACGGGCCGCCGTTGATGACGGGCAGACAGCCCTTGACCAACTCCTGGAACGGCTGATCGACACACCCACCCCCGCCGGCGCCACGCCGCGGGAGCTCGGCATCCCGGCGACGGCGACACTCCTGCCGATCATCGAGGTGAAGTAGAAACCGGCATAGACCCGGGCCGATTGCAAAGCTCCGATGGCAGGCGGCCGTTAGATGTCGGAGCGGCGCAGATTGTCGTCGAGGTGTTCCATCTCGACGTCCACCGCGTACACCACGAAGTCCTTCGTGATCGGCAACACTGTGATCCAATCGGCCGCGCTGAGCAAACTTGCCATCGCGCAGAGAAGGCCCCTGCCCATGTCGGAGCAGGTCAACGTGAGTTCCTGGGCCAGAAGACGTGCGACGTCAGAGACCGCGCCAAGGTCCACCGACGTCTCGTGGGCCATGTCCGCCGGCGACCAGATGACATCCGAGTCGGGTTTGTCGGCCAGGTGAACGCGCCGATCCTCATCGAGGCCGACATGGATGGTGAAATCGGTCGGATCCGCGCGCTCGTCGTACATGAGCGCGATGCAATAGGCGGGGGTATCGATCGCCAGATCGCGAACGGAGCGAGGGATCTGGGTGAGCAACTCTTGTTGGACCGTTGCCCAGGCGTCTTCGACTGTGAAGCCCACTGGCGGACGCTCGTACTTCACCTGCGGAGAGCCCAGACGCTCGGAAATCTCCAGACGGACCAGTCCTTCGTCGTCGTAGACGGCGTCGATGGCTGTATAGAACCTGAGTGGAAGCAGGGCTCCGGATTGCCTGTCTCCATGATGGGTCACGATGCGAGTCACCTGGTCGTCGGTGTAGTCGTAGGTCTCGCAACCCCCGCCACCGGTGGCGACCATCGCCACCGACCGCATGCGGCCTGCCTCAAAGCCGAACTCGTGCAGGTAGATCGGGCGGCCGTCGGCATGAAAGTGGGCTTCCTCGACGGTGTCGACCAGGTATGTGCGAAAAGTCTCGTAGTAGAGCTTGCCGCCGAGGAAGCCGCTGTATTCGAGCATGGCCACCAGACGATCGTCCGCGTCGAACCCGATCTGGAAATGGTCTTGCGCCAGGTCCGGCCGCTCGGCAAGGCGATGCCCCGGATGACTCAGGTCCCGCTCGTAGTGAAGGGGACGGAGGTCGAACGCCTCGTCGTCGTACCATTCCCAGCGAACGACGGCTGCGTGCGCGGCCGTCCGATGGACGTCGTATTCCGCGGCCAGGCGGGCGAAGCGTTCATCGAGGCCAGACAGATCGATCATGCTTCAGATCCTACGGCGACGACGATAACCAGTTGACGACCGGGCGTCGGTTGGCGGCTCCGATGAACCCGTCCAGGTTGACAAGTCAGATTCCACATAACCGTCTCGCTGTGGACAACGGTCGACGGGGCATAGCCCGGCCCCAGCGTCGGCTTCCCGGTTACCGGATTCGGGGCGCCGACAGTGCGGACCGACTGTCGCTTGGTGCCGGACGCCCGCGGCTTGACAGTCAGCTGGATCCAGCAGCTGAAGTCTCGGGCTTCCACCCGCGTCGCCCGGTCCCACGACACGCCGACCGCCCCAGGAACCGCCACCACCGCAGCAGGTCCATGCCGTAGGAGCGGACGGTGGCCGCCGCCTTCCCGGACGCCAGCAACTCCTGGAAGAACACCGCGACCGGCTCGACGGCCGCACCGTCCGCGTCGACCAGCCGGTAGGGCTCGTACCGGTCGCCGGTCTCCACAAGCCGACCCCACCGGGGAACCACCAACCTCGACAGATCCCGCTCGGGAATACGATCGTCCATCACGATCGCAGACCGTACTGCGCGACAACCTCATCCGTGCCCTGAACTGCACAATCAACCTGGTTCGTTCAGTCAACGGGGCGTGCTCATGAGCACAAGGGGTTGAGAATGCAGGACCGCAGGTGCCAACCGACACCATGATGACGTGTGCATGGTCGTCTGCGACGGGCTGAAGGGCCTGCCCGACGCGATCGAGCGGGTCTGGCCGCAGGCCATCACCCAGACCTGCGTCATCCACCTGCTGCGCGGCAGCTTCCGCTACGCCCGACGCCGGCACTGGGCATAAATCGCCAGGGACCTCAAACCGATCTACACCGCCCCGACCGAGGCCGCCGCCACCGAACGGTTCCTGGAGTTCGCCGAGACCTGGGGCACGAAGTACCCGGCGACCATCCGGCTGTGGGAGAACGCCTGGGCGGAGTTCGTGCCGTTCCCGTCCTTCGACGCCGAGCGTGGGACCGGCCTGGGCGGAAAGCGCTAGACCACCTACATCAGCCCCGTTACACCGCTACTTTGACGGACCCATACCCATACCCGAGCACGCGGCCAAAGTCTGGTTCTCCCGATCGTCGTGACGCCGAAGAAATTCCTGCCCTGCAGCTCGCTGCCGGAACATCAGTAGCATGAGACATGCTCGATGACACCCAACGCAAAGAGGTCGAGGAACTCGTCGGCCGGTTGGTCCCGAAGCTCGTGGCCGAAGAAGTGATCCGGCATGTGGCCCAGCACGTAGCCGATCAGGTGGCAGAGCAGTTGGCGGAGCTGGGCGTCGCACCGCCACCGCCGCCGCAGACGGACCGGGTCCCGCACACCATATGGGAGGGTTCTGGGGCCAAAGACTTCGTGTTCGACCCGCCGTTCCCCCACCGCGGCCTGTTGCTCGTAGCATGCGGGAGCTCTGGATACGACTCATTCCGCGTCCTGCAGCTCGCGAAGTCCGAGATAAGAACCCAGACCCTCGACAAGACATCGGTGATCAGCAAAGACCACAGCCCCGAGGTCATCCCCGTCAAAGAAGGCGTGACACACCTGGGAATCGAGGCCGGCGACGCCTACCGCTGGCGCATCGAGATCCTGGATCCGGACAAGCTGCAGGAGCTGGCGCTTCCCTGTTCGGGCGAGCGCGGGGCGGTGTTCGTCCACCGGCTCGGATCGGCGCAGGCCGTGATACGGTCCGCCGAGAGCGTCAGGGTCCGTTTTTATGTACCCTGCGATTGCGCAGACCGCTGCGACGAACTATCCCACAGGTCCGGAAGTATCCTGGTGTGGTCGATCAGAAAAGGCAAAGAGAAGTTTGTGCTACCGGCCGAGCAGGGCATCGTGTACATCGACACCAACGACCAGTGGTCTCTGGAGGCGAAAGGCGGTCGGTAAAGACGACCACCTGCGACGACCGAGCAACTGGACGAGAGTATCGCGAGCAAAAGACAAAACCCTCAGATGCCCGCATCCCACGCTCTCACGTGGCGCGGGTGGTCGTCCGTGGTCCGGTCCGGGGCTGGCTAACCCTCCACGACGAGTTCCGCGAACTGATCTGCGTACCCCAGCAGCAACATCCGCGACTCGTGCAGAGTCGGGACAAGCCCGGCCCATGCCGAAGAGCCCTGCTCTCCATAGAGCTCCTGAAGGTCCGCGATCAGCGCATCCCAGTCACGCTCGCCCGCTCCGCTGACGCTGCGGAACCCGAGTGTGGCCGCCCCGATGCCAAAGAGCACGTACCCATGCCGTTCGCTCAGGCGCCGGGCGACGGAATGGCAGTCGAACGGGGTCCAGTCCCCGAAAAAGTAGCCGTTCGGGATACCGGCCAGCAGATCCGTGCCGTCGTCCGTCGGCAGGCATTGCACGACGTGCCGGTCACCGACCACGACGCCGGGGTTCCGATTCAACGTCACGAGCGCGTCGACGTCACTCGGCTCCAGGACCAGGGATCCGCACACAGAATCCCATGGCACGGTACGAACAGGGTCACGAAGCGCGGCAGCGCCGGCCTGGAACCGGGCCACTTCGTAGGCGGTGAGCACTTCCGGGGTGTCTTCCGCCGGATAGGCGACGCCTTCGTCAAGGCCGTACATGGACCGGGAGTGCTCACTTGTATAAAGACACTGATCCAGGTCGTCCAGAGTCAGGAAACATCGCCCCTGCCCGCGATGTTCCGCCTCGACTCGCCCGAAGGCCCGCATCAGGACGTCGAACGACTCCGCGCCGTCGATCAGCGCAACGCTGAACGTGTCGGCACCGCGATACCCCTGTGCCGGGAGCTGCGCTATTTCCAAGGCGTCACTCGCTCCCCCGCGGATCGGCGGTGCTGTTGCTGTTGCTGTTTCTGTCGCCATCGCCATCGCTGTTGCTGTTGCTGTCGCTGTCGATATTGCTCAAGACAGCCGCCAGAAGCCCGGGGAACCGCGCGTCGAACTCCTCGCCCCGCAGCCTGGCGCTCTGCTGCCGGCCCTGATGGCTCCGCCAGATCAGGCCGGACTCGCGCAGGATCCGGAAATGGTGGGAGGCGTTGGACTTGCTGATACCCAGCGCACTGTAGATCACCGAGCACTCGGTCTCGCCGTCGCGCGCCAGCAGGGCGACGATCCGCAGCCGGAGCGGGTCGCTGAGCGCGTGCATGGCCGCGGCCAGGGGCACGTCGGCCGGATCGGCGTGGAAGGCGTCGCGCATGCGTCGAGCCTACCCTGCGGTCCAATGGTTCAATTATTGTTGTACCGTTCAACTCATGCTGAACCCGCGGATCTATCTGCTCGCGCTGGGCACCTTCACCGTCGGCACCGAGGGGTACGTGGTCGCCGGCGTGCTACCGCAGGTCGCTCGGGACCTGCACACCACCGTTCCCGTCGTCGGCCAGCTGGTCACGGTGTTCGCCCTGGCCTACGCGATACTCGGGCCGCCGCTCATCGCCCGCGCCCATGCGCTGCCGCCCCGCCGGCTGCTGGTCGGCGCCGCGCTGCTGTTCGCCGCCGCCAACGCCGTCGCCGCGGTCGCCCCCGGCCTGGCCGTCCTCGTGGCCGCGCGCATCGCCGCGGCGGCCGGCGCCGCACTGTTCATGGCGCCGGCGGCGTCGATCGCGGCCGCCCTGGCTCCGCCGGACAAGCTGCCCAAGGCCATCGCCGTCACCGCCACCGGCAACGCACTGGCCCTGACCGCCGGAGCACCGCTGGGTACTGTCATCGCCTCCGCGCTCGGGTGGCGCGCGGCGTTCTGGTTCGTCACCGCACTGGCACTGGTGACGGCCGCCCTGGTCGCGGTGCTGCTGCCCGACGTACGCCCGGCCACCGCCGAAGCCGCCCGCCGCGCCGATCTGGCACGCTCCCCCGGCATCCGCTGGGCCGCCGCGACGACGTTTGCCTTGTTCCTGGCCGCCTACACGCTCTATACGTACCTCTCGCCGGTGGTCGCGGCGGCGACCGGGCGCGGCAGCGGCGCCGTCGCGCTGCTGATGGTGACGTTCGGAGCCGGCGGCCTGATCGGCGGACGCCTCATCGGCCACATCCTGACCCGCACCGACCTGGCCCGCACCCTGCGCTACGTCCTGGGCGTCGTCGCCTCGGTGATCGCGATCATCGCGGCACTGACCGCCACCGGAGGCCATCAGGACCCGAACCTCGTCCTGTTGTTCCCGGCGATGCTGATCCTGGGCGCTGCCTGGTGGTCCGGGGGCATCAGTCAACAAACCCGGTTCGTACTGCTCGCCCCGGGTCAGCGCTCGACCGCGTTGAGCCTGCACTTCTCGGCGCAGTTCCTCGGCGTCGCCACTGCCGGCGCGCTCGGCGGCCTCACGCTGACGACGTTCTCCGCCACCGGCATACCGGTCGTCGCCGTCGCGATCGCACTGCTGGCGCAGCCAACGGTCAGAAAGCTGACCTCGACGCGCCCGGAGGCGGCCACCAGGCAGAACGCGGTGGTGATCAGTAGTGGTGATCAGCAGGGGTGATCAGTAGTGTTCAGGCATGTCGAAGTTCCGGCTCTTCGGGGGCGGCAAGGCTCGGAACGCGTTTGAGCGATGCCCCGGCTGGGTGCGAGCCATCGATCTCGCCGAGGACGACACGCACCGCTTGTCGGACTCCGATCTGGCGCAGAGTCTCAGTGGTCTCAGACAGCGCCACCAGAACGGCGAGAGTCTGGACGATCTGCTTGCGGAGACTTTCGCCATCGTCCGCGAGGCGGCCGTCCGGACGCTCGGCGAGCGCCCGTTCCACGAACAGCTCATCGGTGGGGCGGCCCTGCATCTGGGCTCTGTCGTGGAGATGCGGACCGGCGAAGGGAAGACTCTGACCGCCGTCCTGCCAGCGTGTCTGCACGCGTTGGCGGGCAAGGGCGTCCACGTCCTGACCGCGAACGACTACCTCGCGGCGCGTGATGCCGAGTGGATGGGGCCGGTCTACCGCTTTCTCGGCCTTCGCAGTGCACTGCTTTCCGAAGACGATCGCAGCGACAAGCGGGACACCGTCTATAACGCCGACGTCGTCTACGGCACGCCGAGCGGGTTCGCCTACGACTATCTGCGGGACAACCTGACGTACACGAAAGAGGAGGTCGTCCAGCACGGCCACTTCTCGGCGATCGTCGATGAGGCGGACCTCGTCATGCTGGACGAAGTCAGCATACTGCCACAGATCACCGCTCCCGCCGACGGGCCGTCCGACCACGCTCGGCTGGCAGGGCTCGCCACCCGGCTCAAGCGGGACGTTCACTACGAGGTCGACGAGGTGCGCCGGACCGTCTCCCCGACGGAGCAGGGCATGGCGCTGGTCGAGGACTGGCTCGGCGCCGCGGTCTACAGCGGCGACGATGTCGGTCTGGCCCGCCGAGTAAGCCTGGCGTTGCAGGTCAAGGAGCTGTATGTCAAAGACCGCGACTACGCGGTGGTGGACGGAGCCATCCGCATCATCGACGCGGCCACCCAGCGCCTGCTCACCGACCGCCGTCTCGGCACAGGCCTGGACCAGGCACTGGACGCCAAGGAGGGGCTGACCGTCCGTCGCGAGCGCCAGGCCTTGGCGGAGATCGGCCAACACGGCTATCTCAGGCTCTACCCGCACCTGGCCGGCATGGCAGGGGTGGTCAAGGGCGAGGGCGAGGCGTACCGGGACTTCTACGGTCTGGAAGCCCTCATCGTGGCGCCACGACGACCTGTCCGTCGCGTCGACCACGAGCCGGTCGTCTACCCCGACGACGCCGCCATGCTCCGTGCCATGAGGAAGACCGTAGACGAGAAGCGCGCAGCCGGACGGCCGGTCCTGGTCGGCACGGCTTCCGACGAGATCGCCTCGAAGATCTCGCTGACTCTGCAAGCCGGCGGGATCGAGCACGACGTGCTCGATGCGAGGAATCACGGGTTCGAAGCCGAGATCGTCGCCCGGGCCGGCCACCCCGGCGCCGTCACCGTGCTGACCCGGATGGCCGGGCGCGGCGTCGACATCCGGCTCGCCGAGCCCGAGGGCCCGGGCTTGTTCGTACTGGGCCTCGGTCCCCTGACTTCCCGCCGCCTGGAGCTCCACCTGAGGGGACGTGCCGGGCGGTGGGGTGATCCCGGCGAATCAGCCTTCTTCCTTTCCTTCGAGGATCCTCACCTGTCGCTCCCGAGACCTTTCGAGCGGCTCGGCGACGCCGCCGATGCCGACGAGCCGGCCGTCAACAGACTGATCACACGATCCATCGAAGCCACGCTGAACAGGCTGTCCGCCCGCACGACCGAGAAGTCGGCACACGCCCTGCGCTACGCCGCCGTCCAGGAGGAGCAACGCGCAGCGGTCTACACCAGACGCAAGGACATCCTCACGAACGGGTTTACGCGGGAGCAGGTGAACAGCCTCGTAGAGAAGGTGATGCGGAGCTTCGTGATCGACGCCCGAGCCGGCACGGAAGACGTGGAGGGGTTGTCTACTACGATCCGGAACCACTATCCGGCCACGGTCGGTCTCGACGTAATCGCCGCGGGCCTGTCCGGCGACCCCACCTCGAAGGCGAGAGCGGACCTCATCGAGGCCGTGGTCCGCGACGCACTGTCAGCGTCGGCGGCCCGGGAGTCGGATCTGGGACCGGACGTGGCCGCCGAGCTGAGGCGGCGCGTCATGCTGGCGGTCATGAATCAGCAGTGGGCGGTGCAGCTTCGAGACCTGGACGACACGCGGGACAGTCTCTTCCTGCGCACGGCGGCGGGCGGCGACCCTCTGACCGAGTACCGGCGGGCCGCGTCCCGTCTGGCCGCCAGGATGTGGAAGGAGATCGACGAGCAGTTCGTCGGCTACTGGTTCAGTGTGCAGGTCACCATCACCTGACGCCACTGTTGTAGTGAGCCGATTCCATCGGAGGAGACCAATCGACTCTTATCAGGAATCGAAACAGACGACGAGGCGTACCTTCTCAGGATCGTGCACCGAGGCCAGGGCTTCCATCACAGCCCAGACCGGACGCCATTCGCCGTCCGGGGCCACCGCATCGCTGCGGCGCAGGCGCTCGACACGGTAGACGGTGTCGCCGTCGGTCCACTCAGTACCTTCCGGGTAAAGGTCCGCCGACTCGCCCGGGCCACGCGCCGAACCGATCAGCTTCTCGAGATCCCCGTCGTATGCGGCCTTACTCACGAACTGAAGCGAGCCGTCACTGAGCCGCCGGTACTTGTGGACGCGTTCGTCGACCCGGACAGCGGGCTCGGCCCAGTCCACGACGGCAAGCTCGGCCCAGGAGATCCAGGTAGGGCTGTGCCCGCCTATCCCCTCGCACTCGTCCTGGACCTTGGCCGAAGCGTCCTCGGGCAGCCCGCGATCCGCCGCGAGCGGCCGAAAGCCCGCAAAGTTGCGCACCCCGAACAGACAGCCGAAGGCGTCGTAGTCCCGACCGAGGTAGAGGTGGCCAAGGTCCACGACCGCGAGCCAGCGCTCGGCTATGTCGCCGCTGTTCCAGTCCTCGGTGAGGATCTCTATCCAGCCCGAGATGTCAGTGCCCATGAGCTCGATTATCCGGATGGGTCAATCTCATTGCGTCGGATGGTGATCGGAGCTGGCGGAACCGGGCCGGGTTCCCGCGCGTCTCACAATAAGCGCCGCGACGCCGAACACACCGGCCGCGACTATCGCCGCCCGCTCCCGCCGGCTCAACCGGGCAGTGCCCGTCGCTGTCGCGGCCAGCGCCGCCAACCCGAGGTTCTGCTTCTGGAAGTGCCAGAACTGCCAGCCGTAGAAACCGAGCGAGGCCCACCGAACCGGCTCCGGCGGCAACGCCGCGGCGACGATCGCACCGGATGCGATCCGGACCACGGGAACGTAGATGTACCGCGCCTTGTGGGCGCCCGCGTACCGGCGTATCTCCGGCACCGTATAGAACCAGGCCGTCGACGCCACGTGCACAGAGGCCCCGAGGAGATCGACGCCCGAGGCGGCATCGTCATGCCCGGCATGATCGACACCCACCGGCACATGTGGCAGTCCACGACCCGCGGCTACGGCGCGGACTGGACCCTCACCCAGTACTTCGTCTGGTTCTACCTGAACTGGGGCAAGAAGTTCCGGCCCGAGGACATCCATGCCGGCAACCTGTTCGGCGCTGTGGAGGCGATCGACTCCGGCGTCACCACCGTCGTGGACTGGTCGCACGGCCTGCAGACGATCGACCACGCCGACGCCGCGGTCGACGCGCTCGCCTCGGTGCCGGGCCGGTTCGTGCTGGCCTACGGCAACATCCAGGACGCGCCCGCGAACTGGACCGGCACCCCCGAGTTCCGGAAGTTCTTCGACCGCCGGGCCGGCGATCTCGAAGGCTTCCAGATCGCCTTCGACGTCACCGGCGACCCGGCCTTCCCCGAGCAGCCGGCGTTCGAGGTCGCCCGCGAGCTGGACCTGGCGGTGACCACGCACGCCGGGGTCTGGGGCGCGACCGGCGACGACGCGGTCCGGCTGGTCCACGAGAACGGATACGCCGAGCCCCGGACCGTATACGTCCACGCCTCGACGCTCTCGGAGGACTCCTACGCCCGCATCGCGGCCACCGGCGGATCGGTGTCGGTGTCCACGGAAAGCGAACAGAGCGCCGGGCAGGGCTATCTCGCCACGGCCGCCCTGCGGGCCCACGGCATCCCGGTGTCGCTGTCGATAGACAGCTGCGTGTTGTCCAGCGGCGACCTGTTCACCGCGATGCGCACCACGCTCGGCGCCGACCGCGCCTACGAGCACCTGAGGGCGCACGCCCGCGGCGAGACCGTGACCCACGCCTCGCTGCACGCCGACCAGGTGGTCGAGTGGGCCACGCGCGGTGGCGCGCGGGCGATCGGGCGGGAGGGGGACCTCGGGAGCATCGAGATCGGCAAGAAGGCGGACCTGGTGCTCGTCCGCAACGAGAACTCGCCGGCGATGACGCCACTGCTGAACCCGCACGGCCACGTCGTCCTGCAAGCTCAGCGTGCTGAGGCCGAGGCCGTCCTGGTCGGCGGCCGGATCGTGAAGCGCGACCACCGCCTGGTCGGCGGCCACACACGGTGACCCCGGATCAGAGGACTGACACGGGCTCCGATTCGCTGCCCGCGCGCGGTCGGCAGTCGGCACGGATCTTCGGCCGTCTTCCGGTTGCCCGTCTCCGGCTCCGCTCCGACTACGGCGTCTGACCCGTCTGCGGTCGTTCTATTAGGAGAAGTAGTGAGTGACCAGTTACGCACAAGGCCATCCGGGAAGGTCGCTTCGCACGGCGACCGAACCAGGGCGTCCTCGCGGGACGGCCTGGCCCTCGCCACCCTGGCGACCGCCCAGTTTATGGTGGTGCTCGACTCCTCGATCGTGAAGAGAGAAGAACAGCCATGTTGAACAAGCCATACCTCACCGGCCACTTCACGCCCGTCCCGGACGAGATCACCGCCGTCGACCTCTCGATCAGCGGAAAGCTGCCGCCCGAGCTCAGCGGCCTGTACGTACGCAACGGCCACAATCCCAAGCCCGGAATCACCCCGAGCCACTGGTTCAGGGGCTCCGGCATGCTGCACGGCGTCCGGCTCGCCGACGGCCGAGCGCAGTGGTACCGCAATCGCTGGGTCAAGACCCCGGCTCTGGACGGCGCCCCGCTCGTACGCCAGGACGGGTCGATCGACCTCACGGCGAGCGTCGCGGGAACACACATCATCGAGCACGGCGGTCGACTCCTGGCGCTGCAGGAAGCCAACCTGCCCTTCGCCGTGACGCCCGAACTCGAAACGCTCGGCCCGTTCGACTTTCACGGCAAGCTCACGACGGCGATGACAGCCCATCCCAAGCAGGACCCCGAAACCGGTCTGCTGCACTTCTTCAGCTACTCGCCGTTCGAACCACACCTAACGTATTTCGAGGCCTCTCCGGACGGGCACATCGTGCGCAGCGAACCCGTCCCCGGCGCCGGCCCCGGCCTGATGCATGACTTCGCCATCACCGCCGGCAAGGCCGTGTTCCTCGACCCGCCGGTAGTCTTCGATCCGGCTGAGACTTCGGGTATCCCGTACCGCTGGCACGACGACCGGCCCGCCCGGATCGGCGTGCTCGACCGGCTCGGCGACTCCGGCGTCACCTGGATCGAGGTCGACCAGAAGACGGTGCTGCACGTCGTCAACGCCTGCGACCTGCCCGATGGCAAGGTGCTGCTCGAGGGCACCGCCTACGACCAGGCGGCCTGGGAGACGTCCTGGAAGTGGTGGATCGGCGCGCCCGGCCACCCGAACGCGCCCACGTCCGGAGCCGTCGTCACCCGCTGGCTGTTGGACCCGGTGGCCGGCACCGCACTCGAAGAGCCAATCGACGACCTCGCCACAGACTTCCCGACAGTCGACGACCGCCTGACCGGCCGACGCTCCAGCATCAGCTACCACGTCGCCTTCCCCGGCGCCGGCCTGGACGAGTTCGCACTCGTCAAGCTGAACACGGCCACCGGCGAGCGCCGCCTATTCCACCCCGGCCGCGGCCGTTACGCCGGGGAGGCCGTCTTCGTGCCCGCGCTGGGCGGGACAGCGGAAGACGACGGCTACCTGCTGACCATCGTCAGCGACCTGGTGGCTGACGCATCGCGACTCCTGGTGCTCAACGCACAGGATCTGAGCACATCGGCCTCGATCCACCTGCCGCGCCGCGTGCCCGGCGGCATCCACGGCTCCTGGATTCCTTCTCCTCCGATGGCCGCAGGTTCGAATCCTGCCGGGGCACCTGATGAAGCCTTTGTTCAACCAGGCTGACCTGGGCAAGCTGAAACGCCTGGGCCACCGGGTCGCCGCAGCCGCCATCCGCAAGATTCTGCGGAGCAGACACATCTCACCCTCCGCCGAGAGTGCCGTCGGCTTCGGCACTCCGTCACGTTCTAAGTACTCTGATTCTCAAGCCGGGATCGTTTCTGTGTACGCCGGCGTCCGTTAAAGTGCGACCCGCATCGGTCGGTACGGGGGCGAGCACGCAGGGGGGTCGGGGATGGCGCGTTTCCGAAGGGCTGATCCGGAGGCCATCGGGCCGTATCAGGTGCTGCGGTTGCTGGGTGCCGGGGGCATGGGCCGTGTCTATCTGGGCGTCGACCAGGATGGCAGTCAGGCCGCTGTGAAGGTGGTCAACGCCGACCTGTTGCAGGATGCCGAGTTCCGGCGGCGTTTCGCCCGGGAGGCTGCCGCGACGGCGAGGGTGAGCGGCAAGTTCGTCGCCGGTGTCATCGCCTTCGACCTCGACGCGCCGGAGCCGTGGCTGGCCACCGAGTTCATCGACGGGCCGCCGCTGAGCGACGTGGTCGCCGAGCGGGGGCCGCTGGCTCCGGCGCAGGCGCAGGCGGTGGCAGCGGGCCTGGCCGAGGCGCTGGCCACGATCCACGGCGCCGGCCTGGTGCACCGCGACGTCAAGCCGGCCAACGTGCTGCTCGCCGCGAACGGCCCGCACCTCATCGACTTCGGCATCGCCCGCGAGTCGGCGGCCAGCACCATCACTCGCGCCGGCGTCGTGGTCGGGACCCCGCCCTACATGGCGCCGGAGCAGATCCGCGGGCGCGGCAAGGTCGGCCCGCCCGCTGACGTCTTCGCACTGGGCGGCGTTCTGTGCTTTGCGATCACCGGGCGTCACCCCTTCGGCGAGGCCGACCCGACGACCCTCTCCTACCGCATCGTTCACGAGGAGCCGGATCTCGCCGGCATCGAGGACAAGCCGATCCTGGCCCTGATCGCGACCTGCCTGGCCAAGGAACCCGACGACCGGCCCGCCGCGCCGGCGTTGCAGCAGCAGATCGGCAGCATGCTGACGCGGCCTGTGATGGCGGTGGTGCCGCCGCGGCCGAAGCCGGTGGCGCAGGTGGCGACCGAGCCGATGCCGCCGGGACCGGAATCCGGGTTCGAGGCCGAGTCGGAGGGCGACTCGGACGAGGCGGCACCGAAGCGCGAGCCGGAGTCGGCACTGACGCCACTTGAGCCGCAGCCGGGTGGCCAGGCAGAACCTGGGCCGACACAGCCATTGCCCGCGAGGCAGTTCCCGGCCGGGGACGCAGAGCCAGCCGGGGACGCAGAGCCGGCTGGGGACGCAGAGCCAGCCGGAGTGCCCGGGGCCGGCGTCGCTGAGCCGGCCAGGATTGCACAGGCGGCGCAGCCTGACGATTCAGCGACGGTGCCAGACGATCCCGCGTCCATCCCGGCCTCCTCGAACAGCCCGGCCACCGACCGCCCGAGCAGCCCGAACCCCCCGAACCTCCCGAACGGTCGCCGCCGCGTCGCCGTTGCCCTCGCCGCGACCCTTGCTGTCATCGTCGGCGCCGGGCTCATCGGCGCGGACCTCATGCAGGACGGCAAGAAGAACTCGTCACGCGGGCTGGGTCCCGATCCCGTCGGCGGATCCACACCGTCTGCTTCGCCGACCACACCCACGGGTTCCGGCACGCCGCCATCCTCCGCCGGCAGTCCCGCCCCGCCGCCCGGATCGCACGGTTCCTCCGTGCCCGCCGGGCCGCTCACGACCGTGTCGAGCGCACCCGGCTCGGTCGTGAACAGCCCGCCAGATCCGCCGCCGAGCACAGTCGTCGTCACCGACCCGCACGGCACCGCCACGACCTCCGGGAACGGCCACAGCACACCGCCGCACTCGACCTCCCCGCCGATCAAACCGTCGACGTCGGCCCCACCGTCCAACCCGCCGTCAAACCCCCCGCCGCGCGGCAACCCGCCGCAGGCCCCGACCGGGCAGACGCCGACCGTCGGCTCCGACATGAGCGGGTACACGGTGACGTTCACGTGGTCGGCAGTCCCGGACGCCACCAGCTACCAAGTCCACTACACCCTTGGTGGCGTCGCCCCAGACCCCGACCCCCGGACGGTCGACGTCATCGACACCGTGACAGGGACCACCTACCAGCGCCCCGACAACTCCCAGGCGTACCCGGTCAGCGCGTGCTTCGTGGTGCGAGCCGTCAACGCGTACGGCGTCTCCGCATGGGATTCCACGACACCGCATTGCATCTGATATTCCGGGGATGCACTGAACCGCACGCAGCAGGGGAACCGAAGGGGCCTGGCGGGACGTCGATCAGCGCGGTAGCCGATCGACGTCTCACCGAAGCGCCCAGCCGTGGATGGGCGCCGGCCCGCACGGATCAGTAGTAGACGTAACCTCCGTAGGTCTGCCACGGGCTCCACGGGCCGTCGATTTCGCACTTGACCCGATCCGCGGGCCAGTTGCCGAAGTAGGTGAGGAGATACGTCTGGCAACCCGCCCAGGTGCTGGAAGTGTCGACCCGCCGCCATTCGGCCGCATGCGCGGCCGGCGCGGCGAGCATCAACGTACCGACTGCCGCCATGGCGCAGGTGCTGATCTTGAGTTTCCGCTTCATTGCCTTCATCGGATGTTCCTCTGCGGTATCAGGGTCGTCCTGGACGGACGACGTGGTTGTCCCGGGTCACATGGATCTTCGGCGACCCGGCCCGGGATAATTTTTGCAGCTTTCGCATCGCACTTAGCACATATCCAAACCTTCGATGATTGCACTATTTACAGCTGAAATCTTATTCATGATAGAAAGCTGCGACGGGAGTACCACTTCGAACAGACGGAGAAAGTCATGAAATACGTGGGACGCAAGTCCGCCGCCTTGGCCGCGGCTGCCCTGGCCTCGCTCGGACTGGCCGGACCGGCCGTCGCCGCCCCGGCGGCCGATGCTGTGACGCCCCCGAGCACCGGCCAGGATCAGCTGCAACCGGTCCGTCTCGTGGCGACACAAGCGACCTTGAACCTCACCGCGTTGGACCTCGAAGACCTCAGCGCCCAGGCGATGGATCCCGTGACGGGGCAACCGATCCGCGGCATGCTCGTGCAGTTCACCACCGCCGACGGCCGCTTCCTGGGCCAGGCGTACACCGGATACGACGGCATCGCGGACATCGACGCGCCCGAGAACGTCGGCCCGGGAACCGTGCAGGAGCTTCTCTCCGGCTACTATGCGGTGCTCGTCGGCGACGGAGTCCACGCGCCGACCAGCACGCACGGCGCGATCACCCTCGGCACCGACCAGCAGCAAAACGTCTACACCCAAATCAGCGACCGCAGGCTCAAGCACGATCTGGTGCCGGTCGACTGGAGCCGTTAGGCCATGCGCATCCTGAGCTGGAGACATCGACCAGCACGCCCGACAGGAACGCGCCCGCCGCTACTCGCGACGGAGGGTACGGCACCGGCGGGCGCGGTCAACGGCCACGCCGTCCTGAAGGCGGTCGCCGCCTTGCCAGTCAGCACATGGCGCTATCGGTGGGAACCGCAGGACGTGCGCCACCTGGGACCGATGGCCCAGGACTGGCATGCAGCCTTCCCCTTCAACTCCGACGACACGGTGATCGACCAGGTCGACGCCCACGGCGTCGCCCTGGTGTGCATCCAGGCGCTCAACCGACGGATCGAAGAGCTCGACGCCGAGGTCCGGCAGCTGCGGGAAAGCACGCGCATCAACGCCTGATCACGGTTGACGGTAACCGGATCGCGTGACAGCCGGTGGAACGGTGCGCGGCGTTGGGGCATGGACCAACCGCCGGATGGCCGTGGGGCTTTGGAGGAGATACGGCTGAAGGGCGCCGACGCAGGCGCCCTTCAGCCGTGCGCCCGCGCCGGCTTCTTGAGAGCACTGCCCCCAACTCCGGCACGCCCACCAACTGGTCCGCCATGTTGCCCGATCGGGATCCGGACGTGCTGGCGATGGCGGCGCGGCCAGCGCGGCCGGTACGGCCAGCGCGGCCAGCGCGGCCAGCGCGGCCAGCGCGGCCAGCGCGGCCAGCGCGGCCAGCCGAATTAGATGACAGCCGGGTCATCCAGAGCCAGGTGGTTATGCCTGGGTCTGGGCGGTGCCGACCCCGAGCGTGAGTGCTCTGCTGAAGGCGGCTTGGATCTCGTCGGCCAGGGTGCGGGGGTCGTTGCCGAGACATTTGGCGGTCTGGAAGCAGGCGATGGCGATTTGCCCCGCGAAACGGGCGGTGGCTTCGTCGGACCCGCGGTGGATGAGGAGTTCACTCATCTTGTCGGCGATCTGCTGCGTCTTCACCGCGTCGCGGGCGCGCAGTTCCGGGTGCTGCTCGATGAGCCGGAAGTGGCGGGTGTAGGCGTCGGGGTCGGCCGTCGCCTGGGCACAGAGGGCGAGCAGGACGGGGCGGAGCTGTTCGAGGGCCTCGGTTGCGCTGCGCGGGGCGGGGGCGCCGTCGGCCTGGCTGGCCGCGGCGATCGTGTCGAGCAGTTCCTGCTCATTGGCGAAGACGACCTCCTGCTTGTCGCCGAAGTGGCGGAAGAAGGTGGTGCGCCCGACTTCGGCGCGCTCGGCGATGTCGCCGACCGAGACGCCGTCGAAGCCCCGCTCGAGGAACAGCTCTCGGGCGGCCTCGATGATGCGCTGCCGGGCCTGGCGTTGCTTGCGCTCCACGAGCGGGAGGGGCGGAGTCATGGCCGTAAGCATACCAACTGCGGTTCACAGTACCAAACGGTACGGGGTATGCTACGGTACTCAGTACCAAATCGAACGGAGACGCAATGACACACGAGCTGAACGCGGAAGACCGCCAGGCGATCAGCGAGGTCTTGTCTTTGCCCGGGCACCTCTTCGACCAAGGCCACCTGGGCCGGCTCGGGGAGATCTTCACCCCCGACGCCGTCTACGACATGAGCGCCCTGGGAGTGGGAGTAGGAACCCTTGAAGGGATCGAAGCGATCAGGAGCGCGGCCCTGCGCCTTGGCCCGGGCAACCCCCTCGCTCATCACGTGACGAACATCGTCATCAGCGGCGAGAGCGACGGCACGGCGACCGCGCTGTCCAAGGGCCTCGTACTCAGGGCGGACAGGACGCTCGCCAGCGTGAATCACCTTGACACACTGCAGCGTCACGACGACGGCTGGCGTATCAGCCGCCGGGTCATCTCCCCTCAGGACACTCCCTTGGGCGGAGCCCACCTCGCTGACGCGGCCCACCGATGAGCCCGCCCCTTCCGATGGGCACTATCTGCGAAGTGAGGGAACAGTCATGACCGAGTCGCTCGTCATCACCCGGGTGACCCACAGCTGCCACCTGATCCAGATCGGCGGCCAGACCGTGCTGACCGACCCCTGGTTCTCCCAGCGCGCGATGTACCACCCGGGCGAGCCGATCGCCTTCCAGCCGGAAGCGCTGCCGCACCTGGACGCCGTCGTGATCAGCCACGAGCACTACGACCACTGCGACCTCGACTCCTTCCGCCGCTACCCCGACAAAGACGTGCCCCTCCTGGTCGCCGGGCCAGTCGTCGGCAAAGCCCGCAAGGCCGGCTTCACCAACGTCCGCGCACTCGAACCGTGGCAGTCCGCCCGAGTCGGCGACCTGACCATCGCCGCCGCCCCCGGCAAGCACGGCGTCTACGAAGTCACCTACGTCATCAGCGGCGGCGACCGCAGCGTCTACTTCGCCGGCGACACACTGCTCATCCCAGAACTGCACACCCTGACCGACCGCTACGGCCCGCTGGACGTGGCCCTGCTTCCCGTCAACGGCCTGACCATCCGGATGGCGCGCAACAAACAGGTCGTCATGAACGCCGAAGAGGCCGCCGAACTCACCGCCACCCTGCGCCCGAAGCTCGCCATCCCGCAGCACTACGCCTTCACCGGCGGCAAGGTCGGCGACATGCTCTTCCTCAAGAGCGACAAGAACCCCGGCCTGTTCGTCGAGGCGGTCAATCGCCTCGTCCCCGACGTCCCGGTCAAGGTCATCGACCCCGGACAACCACTGACCGTCGCCCCCTGAGCCCAGGCAGCCGCCTGGAGCCCCCAAGCGGCGACTCCGCGTGCACCCCGGGCGGACCGATCGTGCCGACCAGCCCGGTGCCCCGACCAACTGCGCCGGCAGCCCCTTGCCGGTACCCGGCTGCATCGGCTGACAGTCCACTGCGCTCAAAAAGTGCCTCGTTCGTCAGGCCGCGCCCCCGATCCGGGGACGCGGCCTGACGGGCTGTAGACGTTACGGTGGTGTCGGTGTTCCGGCAGGAACACCAGTCTTTCCCGTCAGCCCGTGCAGTTGGGCACGGCCGGGACGCTGCTCACACAGTTGTTGATGGTGTTCGCGGTGATCGGCGTGTTGGTGGTGGTCATGGTGCCGCTCTCGCGGTAGACGCCACCGGCGTTCACCATCGAGGCGTTGACGGTCACGGCGGTCTGGGTGAGGGTGGTCGCGGTGGAGTCGACCGCGGCGATGCCGCCGCCCTCGAGCGTGGCGCTGTTGTGGTCGATGAACAACGGGCTGCCGGTGACGCCGGTAGTCGTCAACGTGCCTCGCAGTCCGTTGTAGATGCCGCCGCCTTGGAGCCCCGCGGTGTTGTCGGCCACCGGGCTCCTGGTGAATGTCGCGGCCGGAGCGGTGCCCGAGGCGGTGTCGGCGTTGGCCAGACCTCCGCCGGCGCCGGTGGCGGCGTTGTCGGTCAGGCTGCTGTTGGTGAGGGTGACGGCGCCGTAGTTCAGGATGCCGCCGCCGTCGCCGATGGCGCTGCCGTTGGTGATCGCGACACCGGTGGTGAGGGTGAGGCTGCCCGTCGTGGCGACTTCGGCGATGCGGAAGGGCAGCGCCGTCGGCCCACGGGTGATGGTCGCCGGGCCGATCATCTCGATGGGGGTGGTGATGACCGGCAGCCCGTCGGTGAGACCGCCGTGCGCGGACGTCAGCACGTAAGTGCAGCCCGATGCCAGGACGAGGGTGTCGGCGGCGGAGGTGGAGTTGGCGAGGTTGACGGCGTTGACCAGCGCGGTCTGGCTGCACGCCACCGGAATGGTGATGGCCTGCGCGGCGGGGGCGACGACGACCAGGCTCCCCGCTGCCAGGGCGGCCCCGATCAGGGCCCGGATCATGGTACGACTGCGTCGCATGGTGACTTCCTCTCATGGCGACACAATGCGGAAAGACCCCGGTCCGTGGCTCGCATCCGCATTCGTCGCGGGTGCGCCACGTCACCGAGGTCTCGGGTAACACCACCGAACCTAGTGCCTTACAACATCGATTGATACGCCAGAACGAGTGGATCAACGACCAGCGCGACGCGGACCGGCCCGAGAGCACGGAGGGACCATCGGGTTCTCCGTGGTTTCAGCCGGCGCCCGAAGCAGCACGGTGTGCCCGATTGGCGGCGATCAGCTCGTTGAGGGACTCCAAGGCCCGCGTCAGGCCGGATATGTGCGTGACGAGCTTGTCGCGTTCTTCGAGCAAACGGTCGAAAGCGGCGTTGGAGTTTGCGGCACTCGGCGCCTCCAAACAGGGAAGCAGACCGATGATCGTCTGGCTGGACAAGCCCGCCGAGTAGAGCCGCTGCAAGTACGCGACCCGGTCGACTTCCTCCTCGGTGTAGTGGCGATGGCCGCCCGCGCTGCGGCTGCTGGCCAGCAGCCCCTGTTCCTCGTAGTAACGCAGTGAACGGATACTCACCCCGCTCCGGCGCGCCAACTCCCCGATCCGCATCCCGTCCTCCGTGTGTTCGTGGTCACAGCCAGCGGACTTGAATCTCACATGGATGTCAGATTATAGCGTGCCCATATGACCTACGCAGACCTGCCCACCCTCAGAGTGGACCTCCAGCACGGCGTCGCGACCGTCGCGATCGACAATCCCCCGCTGAACATCCTCGATGCAAAGCTCATCCCGGACCTGCGGCGGTTCGCCGCACAGGTGCGCGACGACGACACGGTTCAGGTGATCGTGTTCGAGAGCGCCGACCCGGAATTCTTCATCGCACACGGCGACATGCACTTTCTCACCGACCCGACACTGCTGGCCCCCGACGACACCCTGCCGCCCGGGACCAGCAACGCGATCCAGGCCCTGAACGAGGAGATCCGGGCACTGCCACAGGTCACCATCGGCAAGATCGCGGGCTTCGCGCGCGGCGGCGGCAACGAGTTCGCCATGGCACTCGACATGCGCTTCGCGGCGATCGGCAAGTCCGGGCAGGCGCAGCCGGAGACGCTGATGGGCATCTACCCGGGCGGCGGCGGCACGCAGTACATGACCTCCCTCGTCGGCCGCGCCCGCTCGCTAGAACTGATCCTCGGCGCCGGACTGGCCGACGCGGAGCTCGCCGAGCGCTACGGGCTCGTCAACCGCGCCCTGCCGGCGGACGAGCTCGACGGGTTCGTCGCGGCGCTGGCGCGGCGCATTGCCGGCCTGGGCCGGACCGTCATCGGCATCGTCAAGACAGCGGTCGACGCGGCCGACTCCACCAAGACGGACCTGATCACGGAGAGCAGCCTGGCCAGCAGGCTCTCCTTCCCGGAGGTCATGGCGCTCGCTCACAAATTGCTGGCCGCCGGCGTGCAGACGAGGGAAGGCGAGTTGCGGCTCGAGGAACTCGTCACAGAGGTTCTGATTGCTCCCTGAGCTCGCGGCACCGCCTGGTCTTGGCGCCGAACCCCACGCCACATCGGGGTAGGCCCAGGATCCACGCCGAGATAGAGATCGCAGCAACGCCGCGAGGACGGCCCGGTCCTCTCGGGCGAACCCGCCCGGGACGGACCGAGTTGCCGCTGCAAGCAGCACGCCATCGTCGTGGCCGAGGATGGCGTCGAGAGAGATCGGCCGCTGTCCGTTCGGCTCACCTCGAAGAGGCCCCGGGCCGCTCTGTGCCCTCGAGCAAGATCCGGATGTCCTCGTCGAATCCCGTCATTTCCGTCAGATCGAAGGCCGCCCTTTGCAGCAGGAGCCCGTGCAGCAGGCCCATCACCATCCGCGCGCCGCGCTCGGGTTCCATGGCGAGCGGTACGACACCGGCCGTCTGGCCGCGGCACAGCGCATCGGCGATGCTCCGGCGCACGGACTCGAATCCTTCGAGAGCGCGGGAGCGCACGGCGTCGTCGCGCAGCACCTCCGACCAGGTCTGCACGGCACAGCGCAGCAGCTCATCCACGGGCACCGGGCGACCGGCTGAATCGGCGACGGTCTCGACGCTCAACGCCGCGAGCGCGGCCGCCACCAGATCGGCGACGGAGGGGGCGTCGGCGGCTGCGGCCAACTGCTCGACCGGGTCGAATATCAACCGGAAGGCGTCTGCGGCGATGGCGAGGATGATCTCCTCTTTGCTCGCGAAGTAGCGGTAGGGCGCCCCGGCCGAGACGCCGGCCTCGGCCGCGATGTCGGGCATCGAGGTCTGATGGAAACCGTCGCGCGAGAAGCAGCGGCGAGCCGCCGCCATGATGTGCGCGCGCTTGGCCTCGCGCCGCTCGGGGGTGATGCGCGGCATGACCGGACCGACCTCCAACGTAAATGTTCATTCATCTTGACGTACGCCGCCCTGCCGGTCCATCGTAAAAGTGAAAGGCCATTCACGGAAGTGAGGACTGCCGATGAGCGCGAAGCTGACCCTCGCCGCGTACGCCTACGAACACACGCAGGCGCTGTTCGACGGCCGCGTCCGGATCGACGGGGTGGACGCCGCTGTCGAGACCGCGCCGCTGGTCTCGGACATCTTCCGCCGCATGCTCCAAGGCCGCTACGACGTGGCCGAACTCGGCCTCACCTACTTCCTGCGCACCTTCGATCTCGAGGACGCGCCGTTCATGGCGCTGCCGATCTTCCCGAACCGCAACTTCCGGCACTCGGCCATCTTCGTGAACACGGCGGCGGGCATCGAGAAGCCCGAGGACCTGGCCGGCAAGACCATCGGCGAGTTCGCGCTGTTCGGGCACGACGCGGGGGTGTGGCCCAAGGGCATCCTTTCCGACGAGTACGGCGTGACCGTCGACCAGTGCCGCTGGGTCATCGGCGGTACCGACCATCCCATCCCCGCCTTCGGCTGGATCCCCCAGCCGCGGCCGGCCGGAGTCAGCGTGCGGCACGCGGCCGACGACCAGACCCTCGGCGCCATGCTCGAATCCGGTGAGATCGACGCGCTCATCTCAGTCGACGTCCCCCAGGCCCTGCTGAACGGCTCGACGAAGATCGCCCGGCTCTTCCCCGACTACGAGGCCGCAGAGCGCGACTACTACCGGCGCACCGGGATCTTCCCGCCGATGCACATCGTCGCCGTCCGCAAGGATCTGGTGGGGCAGACCGACCTCCTGCAGGCGGTCTACCGCGCGTTCCTCAAGGCCAAGGACCTGGCCGAACGCAAATACCTGGCCGACGCCCCGAAGCAGCACATGAGCCTGGTCACCCCGTGGTTCAGCAGTCTCTTCGAAGCCAACCGGCGTCTGCTCGGCGAGGACTGGTGGCCCTACGGCCTCGGCGCCAACCGCAAGGCCATCGACACTTTCCTGCGCTACCACCACGAACAGGGCCTCTCGAAGCGGCTGCTGACCAGCGAGGACATCTTCGTCCCCGAGTTCCTCGGCACCTGAGCGGCGCACCGCCGGGTCGACCTCCGGGAAACGTCTTGGCCGCCTGCCGAGAGCCGCGCGCCCAGGACGCTCCGCCCGTGCCTTGGCCGAGAGTGCGCTTGTTCGGCTTGAGCCGCCCCCGGCTCGGCGTGAATCCGCGGAGGTGGCCCTACCTCTGGTGCAGATCGCGGCGACGCTCGCCAGGATCGCGGCTCAGTGTTCTTCTGAGCCCACTTCGGCACCGGGCGTCGAGGCGATGACGTACTGGTCGGCCCAGGCGCTGATGATGTGGGCCGCCCGCTGTGCCTGCCCTCGCACGGTCAGCAGATGGTCCGCTCCTTCGAGCGCGACGAAGCTTCGCGGGTGGGGTGCCTCGCGGAAGATCTCCCCCGCGTTGGCGATGTCGACGGTGTCGTCCGTCGGCGAGTGCAGGACGAGTAGCGGCACGTTCAACTCGCGGATCCGGTCGCGCAGGCGGGCCTGGCGGACGTCGTCGACGAACGCGCGCTTGAGGACCAGGGTCCTGCCGCCGACGAACCACTCGTGCGAACCTTCGCTGAGCACGCGATCGATGACCGCGTCGTACTGTGCCTCGACATGGCTGGGGTCGACAGGCGCACCGATCGTGGCGACCGCGCGGACGCCGATGCCCTGGACCGCCGCGGCGATGGCGGCGGCCCCTCCCCACGAGTGCCCGACCAGCAGGTCTGCCGGAGTCCCCCGCTCGGCCATCATGATCGCCGCCCGGATGGTGTCCTGGACCTTGACGGTGAAGGAACCATCCCCCCAGTCGCCGTCGGAGTCCCCGATCCCGAGGTTGTCATAACGCAGCATGCCGATCCCCTCCCGGGCCAGCTGCTTGCTGACCCGGGAAGCGGCCGGTGACTTCCTGCCCAGAGTGAAGCCGTGGACGAAGATCCCCCAGCCGCGGACCTCGCCCTCCGGCAGGTCGATCGACCCGGCCAGTTCGGGCCCGACGACACTGGCGAATCTCACTGCTTCAGTCACGATGCGATCACCTCGGCATGCACGGTACCTGCGGTGACGTCCGACGAACCCGGCGCGTCACGGACGCCCGGAGGGCCTGACGATGATCTTATCCAGGATCTCGCCGCCCAGGAAGTCGCCCCACAGGCCCGGGACTCCCTCCAGGCTCGTCTCGACGTACTCGACGTACTCGACGTACTCGACGTACTCGACGTACTCGACGGCCGACTCGCCGGAAGCCGCGTGCTGCTGTCCCGGCTGGCGCTGCTGGCGCTGCTGGCGCTGCTGGCACGTTCGCAGGCGTCGCAGAACACCGAGATACTGATGTTGCGCCAGGAGGTGGCGGTGCTCGCAGCGCTGTCCAAGCTCCTATCCCAAGACACAGCACAGCCACCGGATCGTCACAACGGGCACGCTGTAGCGCTGACCCCGATCCCGCCACCGAAACACCGCGACGACTCCTGGCGCACATTCCTGCGAGCCCACGCCCAGAGCCTGCTGGCCACAGACTACTTTCACCTCGACTGCGCGCTCACCCCTACCCGGCTCTACTCGCGTTCGTCATCGAGCACCACACGCGTCGAGTCCACCTGCTCGGCATCACCCGGCATCCGACCGCCGCCTGGGCCGCCCAACTGGCCCGGGACTTCACCGCCGACGTCAAAACCGCCGGGCATCGCTTCACCCATCTCGTCCGGGACCGCGATGCAAATTCACCCCCGCGTTCGATGCGGTGTCCAGTGCGACTGGCATCACAGCCTGTGCTGGTCAGAACCTCGGCCACCGAGGTTGACCTGGGATTTTATGCGACAGTCTCGTACTCGTGGATCAGGCCGGCGAGGACACGTTCGCGGCGGACCTGGTCGGTTTGTGTGGGGAATGAGATCACTCAAGCGAGCAGTCGAGGAACTGGAGCTCGCCGGGGCGATCATCCACGGCCGCACCGACATCGTCGGCGTGAAGGTGTTTCGTGCACAAACGCGTCCAGACGGTGAGGTGGACGACAGCAATATAGTCAAGCATTACGACAGTCAAGTATCTTGTGTATCTCACTGGCGTGTGCCAGCCTTTTGCCCATGGCAGGTGGCAACGTGGCCCACGTGACACAGGACGACCGACCAGTGGTGCAGGCCCTGGAGGACCGTCGTAGCTGTGCCGGTTTCCGGCCGTCTTCGGTCGGACTGGACGAGATCTGCTCAATCGCCGAGGTCGCGGGTCTGGCGCCGAGTGAGCTGGATTTGCAGCCCTGGCGGGTTCACGTCGCTCAGGGCAGCGCGCTTGACCGCGTGTGCTCGGCGTTGCTGGAGTCCAACGTGGCCAAGGCCCGCGCGGCCGGTACGGCACTCGTGCTCAGCGGCGACACGGCCACGGTGGACGACAGTCCGGTCGCAGCGCGCTTCTACGAGAACCGGTCCCGTCGCGACTTCGTCCTGCGAAATGTGTCGATGTATCTGATGGCTTTCATGCTTGTGGCGGAGTCGCGGGGGCTTGCCACTCGGCCGATGGCCGGGTTCGACGAGGAGGCGTTGTCCGCTGTCTGCGGATTCGCGCCGACACAGTTCCCGGTCGCGGTTCTGCTCATCGGGGCATCCGATGGGCGTCAGCCGGGTCAGCGGGGCAGGCGCCTGGACCCGGCGGTGATGGTGGTCCGACTCGGCGACGGCGCGCACCGATGAACGATTGCCTGCTCTGTACCCACGCCTCGACTGCGCCGACTGAGGTCTACCGCGATGACTGGTGGGCGGCGACCGTCTTTCCGGCGCTGGCGGTTCCGGGGTGGTATGTCCTGCGGCTGCTTCGGCACGCCGAGGGACTCGCGGCGATGACCCAGCCCGAGGCCGAGGCGCTGGGCAGGGCATTGCGACGGTTGAGCGGGGCCGTCACGGTCACCTGCCGCACCGACGTGGTCTATGCGACGTGCTTCGGTGAGGACAACCGGCACCTGCATTGGCTGGTGATGGCGCGCGCCGACGACATCCCTTCCGAGCAACGGCGTGGACGGCTGGCAGAGCAGGCAGCGCGGCTGGTCGACCCAGCCCGTGCGCAGGTGACGGCGGCCCGCGTCCGCGACGCCGTAACGGAGGCTGCACCGTGAGACTCACCCGCATTGACGACCGTGCCTGCGTCCAGGTCGGCGAACAGCACTACGACATCGCTCGCCTCTCCGGTCAGCAGCTGCCTTCCGAACTCGACGTGCTGGTTCGGCACGAGTTGCTGCCCCAGGTCGCCGCGCTGGCAACGCGCGCCCCCGGTCACGACGACGCGGTACTGAACGGTCAGGTCGGCCCACCGATCCGCCGCCCCGGCACGATATTCGGCTGGGGCTTGAACTTTGGTGACCACACAACGCAGAGCGGCTTGGCACAGGATGAGCTTCCGACGCTGTTCGTCAAATTCCCGTCGGCGGTGACCGGGCCATACGACCCGATCGTCATACCCCAGGGGTGCGACCAGGTCGACTGGGAGGCCGAACTCGCGATCGTCATCGGCAAGCCGGGACGGCACATCACCCGCGGCGACGCGATGTCCCATGTCGCCGGGCTGATGTGCGCGCAGGATGTGAGCGAACGACACGTACAGCTCAACGCGGGAACGCAGTTCTGCCTCGGCAAAGGCTTCGACACGTTCTGCCCGTGGGGCCCGGCGCTTGTCACACTCGACGAATTGCCGGATCTGGCATCCCTGGAGATCAGCTGCAGGCTCAACGGAGAGTTGGTACAGCGCGCATCCGTCGGCGAGATGTTGTGCGATGTGGCCGAGCTGATCACCCGACTGAGCCGATTCACGACCCTGCGAGCCGGCGACGTGATCCTGGGAGGCAGCCCGGGGGGCGTGGGCCTGTTCCAGACGCCGCCCCGTTTCCTCGCAAACGGCGACGTCCTCGAGACGGCCATCACGGGGATCGGCTCCCTCCTCAATCACGTCACAGACGAGAACCACGCTGATCAGCAACCTTCGTAGGAGACAACCGCCATGGCTGAGCACATCTTGGGTAGTCCGCACGAGGTCGGCACCGTCGAGCACGCTCAGTGGCTCGTCGACCGTCATATCCAGGAAGAGAACCCTCTGCACATCGAGCAGGCGATGCGCCTGTATACCGAAGACGTCATCTGGGAGGTGCCCGGCCGGCGCCTCACGTATCGGGGCAAGGATCAGGTCAAGGCCAACTACCTGCGCATCTTCGACGCGGCTGAGGACATCTCCTTCGAGCCGATCGAGCGATTCGCCACGCCGGAACGCGTCGTCGACGACATGTGGGTCCGGTTCAAGCTGATCGGCCCGGGCTTCGAGAACGCACCGATGCCATACGGCACGCGGGTCAGGATGCGTCTTGTCCACAACTTCCACATCACCGACGGTCTGATCTCGCGAGAGATCGGCTACGAGATGTGGATGGCTGACGACGGTGATCCCACCGATGCGAATCTGTGAACGGCGCAGACTGATGGACAGCCCCGAACAAGTCGAGACGGACGGCTCGGCGGCACCGCGGTAGGCCTCTCAGCCTCGGCGGCCCTGTCACAGCTCGGGATCTCGGGTTCAGCTCTGTCGAATCCACACATGGACGGTCTACTAGACCATCACGGATACGGACTATCGCGCATATGGGCCTGAACAGGAAGACCGCGCAGGATGTGATCGTCGTCGGTGCCGGTCCCGTCGGTCTCGCGACGGCGATCGAGCTCGCGCAGCGTGGAATCGCCGTGACCCTGCTCGAGCGCTCCGAGCGCAGCACGCCCCAACCCCGGGCGAAGCTGGTGAACGTCCGCTCGATGTCGTTGATGCGGCGATGGGGAATCGCCGAAAGCGTAAGGTCGGCTGCACCCCTTGGCCGTGAGTGGCCGGGCGACATCGCGTTCGTGACGGAGTTGCTCGGTTTCGAGGTTGCCCGGATGCCGAACGCGCTGATGACCCAGGGCGTGCCTGGAGACGTCGCCCCGGAGACGGCGCTCACGATTCCTCAACGCGAGTTCGAGCAGGTGCTGCTGGACCTGCTGCGCAGTTTCACGCTCGCCCGCGTCGTCATGGGTGTCACGGTGTCGGGGGTCGTTCAGACAGCCGAGGAAGTGCTGGTGACCTGTCGCGATGCCGATGGCGCTGAGAAGGTCGAGAAGGCGCGCTGGCTCGTCGGGTGCGACGGCGCACACAGTGCTGTGCGGGCTGCGATAGGGGTTGAGATGTCGGGGCAGCCGGCGATCGCGCGGAACCTCGGGGTGGTCTTCCGGTCAGACGCGCTCGCGGCCGTGAACCCTCATGCCGATGCGGTGCAGTACTGGGTGGCGAACCCCGACTGGCCGGGAATCATGGGGCAGCTGGATACGCGGGGGACCTGGTGGGCTCAGCTGACCGGTTTCGCAAACGATCAGGACCTGCGCGCGCTCGACATCGAGCAGCACATCCGGGGCATGATCGGCTCGGCCGATTCACCGGTCGAGGTTCTCGGCACCGAATCGTGGGCAGCGCGGCAACAGCTGGCCGATACCTACCGGCGCGGACGGGTGCTCTTGGCCGGCGATGCGGCCCACCTGCACCCGCCGATGGGCGGATACGGGATGAACATGGGCCTGGGCGACGCGGTCGATCTGGGCTGGAGGCTCGCCGCGGTCCTGCAGGGATGGGCCGGGCCGGTGCTCCTCGACGGCTACGTGAGCGAACGTCGCGAGGTTCACCGGCGAGTGCTCGCCGAATCGACCGCGAACTACCGGCATCTGAGCCAGAGCTTCGGCGATCCGGCGCTGTTCGACGATTCCCCGCTCGGGCAACGTGCTCGTGACCGAACGGGCGCGGAGATCGTGGCAGCCAAGATGCGTGAGTTCCGATCGATCGGCATGCAACTTGGATGCTTTTACACGCAGTCCCCACAGATTGTCTATGGCGGGCGCGACGCGCTTGAGTTCTCCGTGACCGAGTACCACCCGAGTTCAGCGGCCGGGCACCTTGCTCCGCACGTGTGGCTGGACGACGATGTCGCGCTCTACGACACCCTCGGCCCTGGGCTCACCGCACTGCTTTCGTGCGGCACGCCGACCCGGCCGAGCGAAGGGACGACCCGGCTGGTCGATGCCGCGCAGCGGCTGGGCACCCCGATCACCACAGTCCATCTCCCCGACGCCGCACGCCGGCTCTATCCGTGTCGCTACACGCTGGTTCGCCCCGACCAGTACGTCGCGTACTCCGGGGGCGTGCCGCGATCGGGCTGGGAACCACTGCTCGCTTCGATCACTGCGACAACGAGACAAGGCATGGGACCCCATGAGCCTTCCTAGTCTGTTCGACCGTGGCGTCACGGTCGCCGGACGACGAGTGTTCCTCGTCGAGGGCGACCGGAAGTGGACCTATCTGGAGGCGGACGAGCTGATTCGGGGCATGGCGTCCGCGCTGGTCGAGCGGGGGGTAACCAAGGCGACGCCGGTCGCCGTCCTGTCACCGAACAGCGCATTCGGGTTCATGGCCGTCCTCGCGGTACTGCGCGCGGGTGGCACCTGGGTTCCGCTCAATGTCCGCGCCGAGCCGCAGTCAAGCGCGACGTACCTCAGCCGCACCGGAACGCATCTGTGCGTCGTCCACGAGGACCTGGCTGACGTCGCCGCGGAAATCCAGGGTCATTGCGCAGCCGAATCGCTGCCGCTTGGCGAGCTGGTGAACGCCGGCCACGGCGCGAGCGTCGGACTTCCGGTGGTGCAACCGGATGATCTCGCCGTGCTCATGCCCACCGGCGGCACCACCGGCGAACCGAAGGCCGCGCGCCTCACGCACCGGGTTTTCGACATCTTCGTGGCCAACTTCCTGTCGGGCATGCCGGTCGCTGACGCGACGGCAACCCATCTCATCGCCGCACCGATGACCCACGCAGCCGGATTCCTCGCCTTCGCCTTGATGAGTAAAGGCGCTACCAATATCGTGCACGGGCAGGTCGATCCCGTCAGGATCCTGGCGGATATCGCAGCGCACAAGGTCACCCATCTCTTCTTGCCGCCGACGGTCATCTATATGCTGCTGGCCGAGCCGACCCTCGGCGTGCACGACTATTCGAGTCTGGAGAACTTCGTCTACGCGGCCGCGCCGATGAGCGTGGCTAAGCTCCGCGACGCGCTCACGGTGTTCGGGCCGGTCATGACCCAGGTCTACGGGCAGGCCGAGGCACCGATGACCATCACGTACCTGTCTCCGTCCGACCACGTCGCGGCGCTGCGCGACGCCCCGGGTTTGCTCGCCTCGTGCGGTCGAGGCACACCCTTCGTCGAGCTGTCGGTCCTGGACCGCGCCGGCACGCCGGTGCCACCTGGCACGACCGGTGAGATCTGCGTCCGGGGCGACCTGGTCATGGAGTGCTATCACGGCGACGAGCCGAGTGACCGAAGCGCGTGGCACCACACCGGTGACGTGGGCCATCTCGACGTCAACGGCTATCTCTTCATCACCGACCGCCTCCGCGACATGATCATCAGCGGCGGCTTCAACATCTACCCCACCGAGATCGAGCAGGTCCTGTGGTCCCACCCGGCCGTGCAGGACTGCGCCGTCGTCGGGGTGCCGGATCCGAAGTGGGGCGAGGCGGTGACCGCGATCGTCCAGCTTCGCAACGGGCACACGGTCGACGACGTCGAGCTCATGCAGCTGGTTCGCGCCCGGCTCGGCGGCATGAAAACACCCAAGGCAATCCACTTCTGGCGCGACCTCCCACGGAGCCCGGTCGGCAAGGTGCTACGCCGCAAAGTGCGCGACACCTTCTGGGAAGGGCACGACCGAGCGGTATGACGACCGGCCGGATGTACTCCGATCACCCAGCCTCGTCTTGCGATCCAGCGAGCCGCGGTGACTATGCTGGCGATGTGTCCGCACAACGTCCCGATTCCGCCCCGCTACCGCAATCCTTGGACAACCTCGGATTGCTGATGGCAGTGACCTTCCGAACAATCGTCGATCGCCACGCGGCGGTATTGGCCGAGCGCGGCCACGGCTGGCTGCGTCCCTCGCACGCCTATGTCCTGCACGCCCTGGAAGAGCAGCCGCGCAGCATCAAAGAGCTGTCCGAGTTCAACCAGGTCTCCAAGCAGGCCATGAGCCAGATCGTCGACCAACTCCAGGAACGCGCCCTCGTGAGCCGAAGCATCGACCCCACCGACCGGCGAGCCCGCGCGATCCAGATCACCGAACAGGGCCAGCAGACCCTGGTACAAGCAGCAAGCGCCTGGGCGGCCGTGGAGGAAGAAGTGCGCACTACCGTGGGCGAACGTGACCTCGCCACGACGATGCGCACGATGCGCCGGTACCTGGAGTCCGAGCCCCACGGTGCGAAAGACTCGACCAAGCTCAGCCGGGTCTGGTAGTCCTCAGCGATACCCGAGTCGAGTCATCGGGTCCCGGAAGCACGCAAACCGCAGGTCAGCAACCTGGGGTTTCGACTTTCACGAGCGGGCACGAAGGAATTCGAACCCTGACCGGGCCCCGAGGCCTTTTGCCTCGTGCTGGGTCCAATAACCCTGCCGAGGCGCTGAGCTGGGGCTATGCCGCGATGTCGTATTCGTTGCTGAGGCCGCCGAGGATCTTCGTTCGGGTTATCCGGTGAGCCGGGAACGTGAGCCTGCCGAAAACCCCTGCGAGCTGGGATGATGCCGGATCGTGGCGCCACGGTTGTTGTACCTGCTGGCACCCCGGGTCTTCGCCTGGATCCGACTCGCGAACCGCGATACGTCGACGAAGAACGTCGAAATCCTGATCCTGCGGTGTTCCCAGTCAGTCCGGCAACGCTGTTGGCCTGGCACCGCCGGCTGGTTGCCCGCAAGTGGGACTCCAACGCCCGGCGAAAACCCGGCACGCCACGGTCAAGAAGCTTGTGCTCACGATGGCCAAAGAAAATCCGATGTGGGGCCGCCGCCGGATCCAGGACGAACTGGTCAAGCTCGGCCACCAGATCGCGTCCTCAACGGCATGGGAGATCCTAAACGCAGCCGGAGTCGATCCGGCGCCGCGCCGGTCGGGCCCGACATGGAAGCAGCTCACCACGCAGGCCCACGGCATTCTCGCGATCGACTTCGTGCATGTGGACACGATCAGCCTGAAACGCCTGTACGCCCTGGTCCTTATCGAGCACGGGACCCGCCGGGCGCACGTCGCCGGGGTGACCGCCCATCCGACCAGAGAGTGGATGACCCAGGCCGCCCGCAACGTCCTGATGGACCTGGCCGAGCGCGCAAGGAAGCTCAAGTCCCTGATCAGGGATCGCGACACCGAGTTCACCGACAGCTTCGACCCCATATTCACCGACGAGGGAATCCGCATCCTGAAGAGCCCGGCCCGGGCCCCTCGATCGAACGCGATCTGCGAAAGAGCCATCGGGGAGCTACGCCGCGAACTGTTCAACCGGATGACGATCATCAACGAAGAACGCCCGCGCCGAACCCTGACCACCTACCTGGCGCACCGGAACAAGTCCAGGCCGCACCGCGCCCTCAGCCAGCTGACCCCAGCCCAAGCCGAGACCGGGCCGCCGGCACCGGCCAACCTCGCCGACTACCAGATCCGCCGAAAGACCATCCTCGGCGGACTCCCCCACGAGTACCAGATCGCCGCCTGACCGCACCTCACACCAGAGAACCACAGGTCAAACCGGCTCATCGAACTTGGCCGTGACGTTGGCGAAGCGTTGCGCCATGACGGTGCACTTGAGCAAGTAGAGACATTCTCCACCCCCTGCTTTCAGCGGCCCGCTCGGCTCCGAAGGGGTCCGTCACTACCCGTGAGCCGTGTCAGGGCCCGCACCAGAGGGTTCATCACCACCCAGTAGCCTGGGTGTACCCAGCCCGCACGCTTGTCGATTAGGCCTCGTCCGCCGTCACGGCACAGGTAGTGCATGAAGCGCTCATAGGCGGGGCCGCCGACAACGAGTAGCAGTGGGGCCGTGATCACCGCGCCAACCCAAACGGCACCTTTGAGCGCGATCTGTGGGCGACCCCCGATGCGCATGGCAAGAGTATGTAGTCGCAGCCACGGATCCGGAAGATGCGGCTCGTGAGCTCCTAGATCAGGACTAGTGGACCGAGGGCTTCAATATGGCGCCAACGAAGGCATGAATCAGCGTCTTAACGATTGACTGAGGCCCGTGACGTTCTGTGATCCTTCGAGTTGCTGAGACTTGACGGATCGACGGAAGGCCACGGGCTTAGTCACTGGTGTCGAGCTCGATACGGATGACAATCCGATGCTGGCGCTGGTGACTGTCGATGAGCAGGCCTACTGCTGTCCGGGCTGCGGCCTCCGGTCGCAGAATCCGCACGGCTGGGTACGCACCAGGCCCCGGGATCTGCCGGTGGCCGGCCGTCGCACGGCGCTGACGTGGACCAAGCGGCGGTGGAAGTGCCAGAACCCCGGTTGCCCGCGGCGGACGTTCACCGAGTCGTTGCCGCAGATCCCGCCGCGGTCCCGGCTGACGGGCAGGCTGCGCGCCTCAGCTGGGGCGGCGGTCGCCGACCTGGGGCGGACCGTACTTCAGGCCGCGCGTGACAATGAGGTGTCCTGGCCGATCGTGCAGGCTGCATTCGTCGAGCACGCCGCAGCCGTGCTCCCGGGGACGACGCCGAAGGCGGAGTGTCTCGGGAGCGATGAGACCCGGCGCGGGAAGGCGAAGTACCGGCTGAACGAGGCAGAAGACGGCTGGGAGGTTGTGGCCGACCGGTGGCACGCCGGCTTTGTGGACCTGCGCGGCGGGGCGGGGCTGCTCGGACAGGTTGAGGGCCGTACCGCCGCGACCGTCTCGGCGTGGATCGACGCCCAGAGTCCGGCGTGGCGCGACGCGGTCGCGTTCGTCGCGAACGACATGTGCACCATCTTCAAAGCCGCTGTCCGTGCCTCGCTACCGAACGCCACGCTGGTGGTGGACCGGTTCCACGTCGCGCAGCTGGCCAATGCAGCGCTCCCCGAGGTCCGGCGCCGTGTCACCGTCCAGCAGCGTGGCCGCCGGGCCCGCAAGGGCAACCGCGAATGGGAACTGCGCAATCGGCTGACCCGCTCGGCAGCGCGGATGCACGCCAACCAGCTCGACCCGATGGTCGAGGACTTGGAGAACCTGCCGCAGAAGATCGGCGCACCGATCCTTGCGGCCTGGAACTGCAAGGAGGACCTCATGGACTTGCTCGCGCTCACACATACCGACCCCGATCGCACGACCATCGCCCACCGATTGTTCCGGTTCTACGCGGCCTGCGCCGAGTCTGGGCTGGTCGAGATGGAACGCCTGGCCACGAAGTCGAGACGTGGTGGCCTCAGATCGAGGCCGCGATCCGGACCGGCATGAACAACGCCGGCTCGGAGGGCACTAACCGGGTGATCAAGACCGACGCCCGCGCTGCCTTCGGCTACCGCAATCCCGCCAACCAGCGTCTCCGAGCCCGTTGCACCACGACCCGCCGCTCACGCGGACACCTCAGCACCCGGACGAGCGGTCGTCACGGACAACTTCGATGAGCCGTCAAACCCGAATTCGTATTTCCGAGCCCCCACAGGTTGGACGACCCTGGAGGGAGGTACGACCCGGCAGCGTGTGCTGCGAAACCAGGCGATCAGCGGGCTCCTCCGCCACCCCGACGCCGCCACCGGCGAGCTTGAACGGCCTGTGCCCCGTCACCGCCGGCACCTGGGAGCTGCCGTACAACGACGGCACGACTCAGCAAACCTGTGAGGCTCGGAAACACGATTTTGCCTGCGCCCCGGCCGGTTGTAGGCCGTGGTCGTCGGGTTGAGATCCTGACGGGGTGTTCCTGTCGCTGGCTTACCGTGTGACGCGGCGTGTTCTGAGTTCCGTGGCGGTTCTGCTCGGCCGTGACGTGTCCACGGAGGTCGAGTTGATCGCCAACTCGTCGGGCAGAAACGGGACTGTACGGCCCGCCGGAGACCGGCAGACCTCCAACCGTGGCGGCGGTCAAGAAACTGATCCTGGTGATGGCGAAGGACAATCCGATGTGGGGCCATCGCCGGATCCTCCGGCGAGTTGGTCAAACTCGGCCACCAGATTGCCGTCTCGACGGCGTGGGAGATTCTGCACGCGGCCGGGATCGACCCTGCGCCGCGCCGTCCGGGCCAAGGTGACTACCGCGATCATGACGAGGGCGAGGCTGAACACCGCCAGCCTCATTGGCGCTCAGCCGGCGTGGAACGTCGCGCGGACGCCGCCGAGGATCAACAGGGATCCGTCGCGCAGGTCGGCCGAGGCGACGCGGCGGCCGTCCACGAAGGTTCCGTTCGTGGAGTTGAGGTCTTGGATGGTCACGGAGGCGTCAAGGCGGATCGCGGCGTGGCGCGATGAGACTCCCGGGTCGTGCAGGCGGACGTCTGCCTCCGGGCTCCGCCCGAGGATGGTCAGCCGCGTTGTCAACGGGATCCGCGTCCCGTTCAGCTCGAGCCAGGGATCCCTCACCCGCCGCGCGCTCGAACCGTTCGAAGCGGGGGGCTCGCCAGCCGGCACCGTGGCACCGCGGACGCGACACACTCCGATGGCAAGGTCCTCGGCGGCCTCGAGCCGCACAGCAGGTGGCCCGACCAGGATGTAACGCTGCTCGTGCACATGCGCGCGGACCGCGTCATTCAGCTGTGACGCCAGTTCCGCTGCGTACGGGGCGAGCCGGGCGAAGTCGGCAGGAGCCATCTGTACGACGTAGTCGTTGGCCGCCACCGAACGCCCACGCCCCCGGACCGTCACCGTGTCGTCGCACTCGCGCCGCAGCTCCGCGGCGATCTCCGCAGGCACCAGCTCGGCCTTGAAGGCACGCGCGAAGCCCCCGTTGATCAAGTTGTCCAGCCGCTGTTCGACGCGGTCAAGCATTCCCATCCGGCACCGTCCTCCCGCGTATACACCATACGCGCGGTCTGTTGCAGAGATCTTCTTGATCGCACCTTGATATGGAACCCGGCCCATCTGCGCCGGCTACTCTCGGCCTGGTCCTGGGCACCGCGGCGCATCCCACAGCCTCGGAGATTGCCCAGGCCGCGCGGGACCTGGTCATGGACCTTGAGGACGCCTGCAGCTCGATCAGGTGCCTGGTCCACGACCGTGATGGAAAGTTCTGTGCCACCTTCGAAAGGTGCGGGCCGATGCCGGCATCCACGGAGTGCTGCCGGGTCGATCGTCAACTGGATGGTGCCGAACTCGGCGGCGATCCTGGCGGCCGATCTGCGTTTTCGCAGGTATCGGTTATGTAGCCAGCGCTCGTCGATCGGGGGCACTGGCTGGGCGCCCTTGGCGACGGGGAGCCCGCAAGCGCGGACGTAGTCGGCGACGACCTTCTTGTTGAGCTGACCAGCACCTGGGACGTCCCGGCCAATTGAGCCACATCACGTCGCGTGACCATCGGCCGCCTCCGGCTCCTGCCCCCGACACGTGTTGACCGAACAGATCGTGAAGCGAGTATGAGACGGTGGGACGACCGCGCAAATAGGGGGATCGCAGAGATGGTCGGCGACGCGAGGCAGCGCTACGCAAAGCCCATGTACTCGAGACCGGAATACGCGAACACACCGGACCAGACCGGGGCGGAGCTCCGCGGCTGCCTTCACCTCCTCGCGACCGCCGGCCTCGTGTTCGGCACCACGGTCACTGGCAGGCTGGCACTGATCGTCGGAAACAGGGTGGCGACACAACACCGGCCGACGTTCGAGGACGGAACCCTGGCAGCAGGCTACGCCCTCGCGGCCGTCGTCTTCGGCCGCCTGGTGCTGTGGTGGACCCGCCGCCGTCGCGTGATCGCCCGCCGCTACCTGCTGTTCGACGCGGTCCTGCCACCGATCGCGACGCTCGTCGACATCGCGGCCTGGAACCACTGGACGAGATTCGCGGGCATCATGGCCTTCGCAGAGGTCGCCGGACTCATCCTCTCGGCGCTCGCGACGACCAGGTGGGCTCGGTGGTTCCACCATGACAAGTCCAAGCTTGACTTCGGGCTCCGCTAGGGTCCCGGGCATAAGGCCCAGCTGGCGGTAGCCGGCCAGAAACCGCACATTCTCCAACAGCGCCATCCGCGCCCGACCGCAGCTCGAACCCCCAGCCGACCCCAACGCAGATCTCACGGGTCCAGAACATCTACTCAACCACCGCGGCATCCGTCAGGTGATGCGCGGGCTTGACGTCCACCACCGTCACCGCGCCGTCAGCCATGCCCAGCAGATCCGAGACATGGCGCCGCGTCCGCGTCCCGTCGAAGCCCTTCATCAGAAACGCTGCGCGGCGATCGCCGACGTTCCCGGCGATCGCCGGGAGGCTGGCGTCAGGCGGCGACCCGGTCGCGTTGGGGTGTCCGGGTGCGTGATGCCGCGTTGGCCTGCGTGCTTCGGCCGGCGTAGGCGGGGCGGCTGCGCCGGTTGCGGCCCGCACCGGCCGAGCCGTTGAACCGGGGGCGTTCAACCACGGGGTTGGGGATCGTGACAGGCATGTGGGGTTCAATAACGCCGCCAGGGCGTTCACCTGGGGAAATTCAGCCAGCACCGGCGGCCATTGCGGAATGACGGATGCTTGTGCCTGTTCGCCTGGTGTACCTCCTGTTCTGCCGGATAGCGTCCTGGCTGGTGCTGATCGGGCGCGGCAGCGCGGCCAAGGACGCCGAGCTGCTCGTACTGCGCCATGAGGTGGCGGTGCTGCGCCGGGCCAATCCGAACCCGCGACTGGACTGGACCGACCGCGCGCTGTTCGCGGCGCTGATCCGGCTGCTGCCCAGAGACCTTCGCGTGCACCGGCTCATCACGCCGGGCACCGTGCTGCGCTGGCACCGGCGACTGGTTGCAGCGAAATGGCGACAACCCCGCCCGCCGGGACGCCCGCCGATCAGCGACGAACTGGTTGACCTAATCCTCCGCCCGGCCGGCGACAATCCTTCGTGGGGCAATACCCGGATCCAAGGCGACCTGCGACGCCTGGGGCATCGAGTCGCCGCCGCCACCATCCGCAAGATTCTGCGAAGCCACCGCATCCCGCCCGCACCGAACCGCGACGACAGCCCGACCTGGCGCCAGTTCCTGCGGACCCAAGCCTCAACGATCCTTGCCACGGACTTCCTCCAGATAGAGACCGTGACGCTCACACGGGCTATACGTGTGCTTCGTCCTGGAGCTCGCCACCAGGCGCGTACACATCCTCGGGGTCACCGAGCATCCCAGCGGCCTGGGCGACCCAGCTGGCCAGGAACTGACCGACGTCGGCGAGCGGGCCGACCGGTTCCGATACCTGATCCGGAACCGAGACTCGATCTTCACCGAAGCGTTCGACGCCGTCTTCGCCGCCGAGAACATCGAGATCAAGAAGTCCGCGCCGCAATGCCCGAAGATGAACGCCTCCGCCGAACGCCGGGTGAAGACCGTCCGCGCCGAATGTACTGACCGGATGCTCATCATCGGCGACCGCCATCTGCGGGTCGTCCTGGACCGGTATACGGAGCACTACAACGCCGGATGCTCGCACCAAGGCCACGGACTGAACCTGCGGGCGCCATAGGACGACCCGACGGTCATCCCGTTCCCCGCCCAGCGAATCACCCGAACTAAGATCCTCGGCGGCCTCATCAACGAATACGGCGCCGCCGCATAGACCCAGGTCAACACCTCGGCAGGGTTATTGAACCCCACAGGCCAAGACCACGCGGGGCGCGTGATGAACTCTCGCGTCCAGATCGTCCAGATCGTTCAGATCGTTCAGGCGCAGGACGCCAACGTGCTAAGTCACGTGATCGCGCGTGCCTTTCACAAACTGGCCCCCTCGGTCTGGCTAATTCCGGACAGCGACGGGCGCCCGCCTCTTCCCCGGTCACTTCCGCCTGTTCGTCCACGAGGCGATGACCCGCGGGCGTGTCTACACCACCACCGAACGCACTGCGGTCGCCCTGTGGCTGCCGATGGCCCAGGACAGCGAGCAGAACCCCTCCGACTACGACGCGCGGCTAGCAGCCACCACCGCCCAGTTTGTGGACCGATTCCGGCTGTTTGACGAGCTGCTGGCCAAGCGCCACCCCAGCGACATCGACCACGACCACCTCGCGACCCTCGCTGTCCACCCCGACCACCAGCATCAGGGCATCGGCAGTGCGCTGCTTGCTGCACACCACGGCCGCCTCGACGCCGTCGATCCGCCTGGCCGTCATGCCTGTGCCCGGCGGCTATGTCGCCAGCGCCGGGTCGTCGGTCTTGGCACGCGGCGTGCGGACGGTCGCCGCCTTCGGTGTCTTCTCCGCGGCCTCGACGGGCTCGGGTGTCTCAGCGTGTTCAATGATGGTGAAGCCGCCGTCGGGAATACGGGCCAGCACCAGGGCATGCTCGACCGGGACCTCGATCACGGCGCCGTCGGTCGGCCAGGTGTGGCCGGCCGAGTCGGTACCAGTGTGTGCCTTGCGGACGCGAATACGGTTGAGCATCGGTGAACCCCTCAATAGCTTGCGCATCTCAGTAATTGTTCATAGCGCCGCCAGCGGCTGCGTACGAATTTGTATGGAAAGCTGGCCCGCCCCTGACAGATCTAGGCATCCTGGCCCCGAGGCGAAGCACCGCCGGAACAGACATCGGGCGTTGCGGCAGCTGGAAGCACCGTGCTTACGCAGCGTTGTTACAGGAGGAGACACTGTGAATCGGAAGTTCAGGCAACGCGCTCTGCGTGTCGCCGTAGTCAGCGCGATGGTGACCAGCGGCACGATGCTTGCGAACACGTCAGCTCACGCGGCGGGCCCCGGCCCAACCACCCCGTTCTACCTGCAAAACAAGGTAAGCGGTAGGTGTATGGCCATCGGAGCCGGTAGCAAGGCCGGCGGGGCGGGGGTGATCCAGTGGGGCTGTGACGGCGGTAAAGAGCAGCAGTGGTACGAAAACGGCCCCTGGTACCCCGATGGGGACGGCGTGGCGTACTACCAGATAGTCAACGTCAACTCCCACATGTGTCTCGCTGATCCGGGCGACAGCCCGAACAACAACGTGCAGCTCATCCAGTATGGCTGCGACGGCGGCCCCGAACAGCTGTGGGTGGTCCTAGGAACGGGCACCCTCATGCTAGAGAAATACCACAGCAATCAGTGTGCGGCCGACGGCGCTTCCAGCTACAACGACGGCGCACCGATCGTTCAGTGGACATTCGATAATTACGGCGAGGAACAAAAGTGGACGGAGGTTGGAGGTTCCTGAGCAGCCTGTCGATTGGGCGGGCTCCACGGCTTCCGCTACTGCCCCAATTGCAGCTGTCACTGAGCGACTTGCCCGCGCAGCACGCGCGACAGGAGACCAATATCGCGGTGGGCAACCACAGCTCGCCGCCGTCGAACACCGCTCACGCCACGAGAAATGGTAGTGATCAATGCCTGCGCTGCGATGGCAGCAGGCCGGGAGCGGAGCGCTCCTTGAGAGGCTATCCACAGGAGGGGAGACCATGAATCGGAAGTTCAGGCAACGCGTAATGCGTGTCGCCGTAGTCAGCGCGATGGCCACCAGCGGCATAGCACTGACAAACATGCCAGCACACGCGGCGGGCCCGGGTCCAAGCCAGCTGTTCGCCCTGGGAAACATACAAAGCAGCAAATGCTTGGCCATCGGTGCTGGCAGCAAGGCTGGCGGAGCAGGGGTAATCCAGTGGACCTGTGACAGCGGCAACGAGCAGATGTGGTACGCCAACGGCCCCTGGTACCCCGATGGAGACGGCGTGCCCTACTTCCAGGTAGTCAACTACAACTCCCACATGTGTCTCGCTGATCCGGGCGACAGCCCCAACAACAACGTGCAGCTCATCCAGTATGGCTGCGACGGCGGCCCCGAACAGCTGTGGTTCCTCGGCGGCGCGACCGCCATCGAACCCAACATGCTGATTGTCGCGCAGAGATACCACAGCAACCAGTGCGTCGCCGACGGCGCCTCCAGCAGCAACAACGGGGCACCAATCGTTCAGTGGACATGCGATGGCCAGCAAGAACAGCAGTGGTTGGTGCCGGCCATCAGCCGCTGAGTCGGGCGGCCCGTCAGGTCGGTGAGCCCCTCGAAACCAGACTGCGCGATCGTCCCACACGGTCGTCCAGTTGCAGTCTCACTTCGGATCCCGTGGCGCGCCTTCTCCAGGCGCGTTTCCAGGCGCGCCGTGCGCCACGGGACAATCAGGTGTGGCCGGGCCCCGGCGCTGTTCGGGGCCCGGCCGGTGTGCGTGGCGAGCCGGCAGGTGCAGACCGTCACGATCAAGAAGGGGGCGACGAGCACGGCGAAGTTCGTGCTGCTGAAGGACTGACGGTGACCGGCAGTCCGATCGCCGAGTAGGCAGCCGGGGGCGGGATCGCGCGAATGCGCGGTTCCGCCCCCGGTGCTGCGCGCCGGAAATCAGTTCCCTGAGGACCGGTCCTCGCGCCGGGTGGCTACCCTCCCCAGCAAGGGCCGGGGCAGCACAGAAGGCGAGACGTTCCATGCGGATCCTGAGATGGCCGAACAACCTCCGCGGCCGGACGGCAAGCGGGGCTCGAGCGGCAAGCGCCGCCGGGCGGTTCTCGACCACATCGGGTCCGGCTTCTACGTGCTCATTGGGATCGCGATGGTCGCGCTCTACGCGCACGGCGTGCTCAGGCTCGTCGAGCTGCTCACGTACACGCCGGGCACCGACGGCATCGCCCCCGCCTGGAGCAAGTTCACGCTCGGAGCCGCAATCCGGGGAACCTGGATCTACGGAGACGACCTCATCGTGGCCACTCCGGGCGCCGCGACCGCCTATCGGGCCGCGAACGGCGACCAGGACTGGACCTGGCCGGTGCCGCAGGCAAGACGATCTGCCTGATGAGTCAGAGCACTTCGACTCCGCGCGGAGCCGTCATCTACGGCACCGGCCAGAACTACGGGAACCTCCAGGTCATCGACCTGGCCACCGGCAATCAGGTCTGGTCAGGCCCGGTCGATCTCACGGACTCCAAGGGTTTCAGCCCCGGCATCGGCACGGCCGGCCTGTCCATCAAGGGCTCTTACGTGCTAGATGATTGAGTCCGATCGCTTGGCTGGTCAGTGGTCGTAGGCGATCAATGATCGCTTGCTTGCCGCGCCGGTCTTGGTGTTGTGCCAGATCGCGGCGGCCATGGCCAGCAGGCGCTGGCCGATC
>NZ_JAAFYZ010000160.1 GCF_018274385.1 Catenulispora pinistramenti
GATCTGTATAAGGGACAGGTGGGGCGGCAGCCGGCAAGATCGGCCAGCGAAAGCAGGCGGGCTTTTGCTTCGGTCCGCGAATCAGGCCGCGGGCCGAGGCCAGCACTGGCATCACAGGCAAGGCGCTTGCGTGCGTTTGCTACGCGCGCCTACCACCGGGCTGTCGGGCCGGCTATCTACGCCAGCATCCCGCGAAACCGCTGCCCGGTCGCGGAACCGCCGACCCGTGACCGACCCGTGACCGACCCGCGGCCGGCCCGGCCGCCCACCGAGGCAAGCCCAGCCCAGCCAGCCGCCCCAAGCCAACCAGCCCCGCCCCTACATAGCCGCCTGCATAGCCCGCAACTCCTTCTTCAACTCCCCGATCTCGTCCCGGAACCGAGCCGCCAGCTCGAACTGCAGCTCCGCCGCGGCCGCATGCATCTGCTGCGACAAGTCCTCGATCAGCCCCAGCAGCTCCTCGGCCGGCTTGCCGGCCACGTCCAGGGTCCGCACGCTCCCCTTCGAAGCCACGCCCGGCACCGGTGCCTTGCCCCGGGACTGCTGCCGCCCCGAGCCGCCCAGCAGCTCGGCGGTGTCGGCGTCCTCGCGCGCGAGGAGGTCGGTGATGTCGGCGATGCGCTTGCGCAGGGGCTGGGGGTCTACGCCGTTGGCCACGTTGTAGGCGATCTGCTTCTCGCGGCGGCGGTTGGTCTCGTCGATCGCCAGGCGCATCGAGGGGGTGATCGTGTCCGCGTACATGTGCACTTCGCCGGAGACGTTGCGGGCGGCGCGGCCGATGGTCTGGATCAGGGAGCGGCCGCTGCGCAGGAAGCCTTCCTTGTCGGCGTCCAGGATGGCGACCAGGGAGACCTCGGGCAGGTCCAGGCCTTCGCGCAGGAGGTTGATGCCGACCAGGACGTCGTACTCGCCCAGGCGCAGCTCGCGCAGCAGCTCCACCCGGCGCAGGGTGTCGACCTCGGAGTGCAGGTAGCGGGTTCGCACGCCGCGCTCCAGCAGGTAGTCCGTCAGGTCCTCGGACATCTTCTTGGTCAGGGTCGTCACCAGGGAGCGCTCGTCGCGCGCGGCGCGCGCCTGCACCTCGGCGACCAGGTCGTCGATCTGGCCCTGCGTCGGCTTGAGCACCACCTGCGGGTCGACCAGGCCGGTCGGGCGGATGATCTGCTCCACCGGGGTCTTGGACGCCTCGTCGCGCTGCTTGGCCAGCTCGTACGGGCCCGGCGTGGCCGACAGGTACACCGTCTGCCCGACCCGCTCCTCGAACTCCTCCCAGCGCAGCGGCCGGTTGTCGATCGCCGACGGGAGCCGGAAGCCGTGCTCGACCAGCGTGCGCTTGCGGGAGGCGTCGCCCTCGTGCATGGCGCCGATCTGCGGGACGGTGACGTGCGACTCGTCGATGACCAGCAGGAAGTCCTCGGGGAAGAAGTCGATCAGCGTCGAGGGCGGGGAGCCGGTCTCGCGGCCGTCGATGTGCCGGGAGTAGTTCTCGATCCCGGAGGTGAACCCGACCTGCCGCATCATCTCCAGGTCGTACGTCGTCCGCATCCGCAGCCGCTGCGCCTCCAGCAGCTTGCCCTGCTTCTCCAGTTCGGCCAGCCGGTCGGCGAGTTCGATCTCGATGCCGCCGAGGGCCCGCTCCATCCGGTCCGAGCCGGCGACGTAGTGCGTGGCCGGGAAGACCCGCAGCTCCTCGTCGATGGTCAGGATCTCGCCGGTGACCGGGTGCAGCGTCATCAGCCGCTCGACCTCGTCGCCGAACATCTCGATGCGGACCGGGTGCTCCTCGTAGACCGGGAAGATCTCGACGGTGTCGCCGCGGACCCGGAACGTGCCGCGGGTGAAGGCGACGTCGTTGCGCGCGTACTGCATGTCCACGAAGCGCCGCAGCATCTTGTCCCGGTCGTGCTCCTCGCCGACCCGCAGCTGCACCGAGCTCTTCAGGTACTCCTCGGGCGTGCCCAGGCCGTAGATGCAGGACACGGTCGAGACCACGACCACGTCCCGCCGGGTCAGCAGCGAGTTGGTGGTGGAGTGCCGCAGCCGCTCCACCTCCTCGTTGATCGAGGAGTCCTTCTCGATGTAGGTGTCGGTCTGCGGGACGTACGCCTCGGGCTGGTAGTAGTCGTAGTAGGAGACGAAGTACTCGACCGCGTTGTTCGGCAGCAGCTCGCGGAACTCGTTGGCCAGCTGCGCGGCCAGCGTCTTGTTCGGCGCCATCACCAGGGTCGGGCGCTGCACCTTCTCGATCAGCCACGCGGTGGTGGCCGACTTGCCAGTGCCGGTGGCGCCCAGCAGCACGACGTCCTTCTCCCCGGCCTCGATCCGCCGGGCCAGCTCGGCGATGGCCGCGGGCTGGTCGCCGGCGGGCTGGTAGTCGCTGACGACCTCGATCGGGGCGACGGTGCGGGTGAGTTCGGACAGAGGGCGCATGTTCAAAGGCTACGCGGCGCCTCCGACAAGCGCGGGAACGTCGCGAAGGCGGCTGGGGCGACAATCACCTCATGCCACACGCGCCACTCCTGATCCTGGTTCACAGCCCGTTGGTGGGACCCGCGACCTGGCAGCCGGTCGCGCGGCTGCTGCGCGGACGCTACGACGTCCTGGTCCCCAGCCTGCACGGCATCGCCGCCGGCCCCGGGCCGTACGCACACCGGTTCGCCGAAGCAGTGAAAGCGGCTGAAACAGCCGAAGCGACAAAGCCGAACGCGCACCACGACAAGGTCGTCCTCGTCGGCCACAGCGGCGCCGGCGCCCACCTCCCGGCCATCGCCGACGCCCTCAACGAGCGCGTGACCGGCACAGCGTTCGTCGACGCCCAGCTCCCCCGCCCCGGCCTGAGCGACTTCGACACCTCCCCGCCCGAATTGCGCGAGGCCCTGACCGCGATGGCCGAGGACGGCATGCTGCCGCCCTGGAGCGAGTGGTTCCCGCCAGAGGTCGTGACAGAGCTGATTCCGCAGGCAGCACAACGAGAAGCCTTCCTCGCCGAGCTCCACTCGATCGCGCTCGCCTACTTCGAGGAGCCGGCTCCGGAGATCGCGACCTGGTCCGGAACGCAGTGCGCCTACCTCCAGCTCAGCGAGGGCTACCAGCGGCAAGCCGACCGCGCCGAAGCCCTCGGCTGGCCCACGGCCCGCCTGGCCGCCGACCATCTGGCCGTCCTCACCGACCCCCGACCGATCGCCGACTTCCTGTCAGAGTTCGTGGAAAACCTTGCCAACGAATGATCCCTGCTCAATACTGCGCACTAGCGCGCGCCAGCGGTCTAGACCACGCACTCCCACGCAGCTTTCGCTCAAAACCATGCACCGCTCCCACCTAGTGAACCGGGCAGGTCCATGCGATCCCTCCGTATGCTCCCGGCGGCCGCCCTCATAGCCGCCGTCATCCCCGTCTCCGCCGTCGTCGCGCCACATACCGCGCAGGCCGCCACGCACGTCGCCGCGGCCGCCTCCGGCCCGCCACAAACCATCCCCGCCGTCCGCACCTGGACCGCGGCGACCGGCTCGGGCTCCGGCTCCTACGCCTGGACCGCGGCGAGCCGCGTCGTCATCGACCCCGCCTACGCCGGCCAGCTCCAGGGCGACGCGAACACCTTCGCCACCGACCTGTCCGCCCTCGAAGGCCGCGTCGTCGGCGTGGCGCAGGGCCAGGCCGGTCCCGGCGACATCGCGCTGACCCTCGGCGGCCACCAGCCGACCGAGGGCTACACGATGACCGTCGGCAGCAGCGTCTCGATCCAGGGCAGCACCACCACCGGCGAGTTCTGGGGCACGCGCACCGTGCTCCAGCTGCTCCATCAGGGTCCGACGATCGCCGCCGGCACCGCGACCGACTCCCCGGACAAGTCCGAGCGCGGGCTGATGCTGGACACCGGGCGCCGGTTCTTCGACGTGGCGTTCGTGGAGAACCAGATCCGTGAGATGTCCTACCTCAAGATGAACTACCTGCACCTGCACCTGTCGGACACCTACGGCTTCCGGCTGGAGAGCGACACCCATCCCGAGATCACCTCGCCGCAGCACTACTCCAAGCAGGACATCAAGGACATCATCGCGCTGGCGAACCAGTACCACGTGACCGTCGTCCCGGAGATCGACATGCCCGGGCACATGGACGCGATCCTGTCCGCCGAGCTGGGCATCGGCCACGACTACCGGCTCAAGGACAGCTCGGGCAACGCCAGCTCCAGCTACATCGACCTGACCATTCCCGGCGCCCGGCAGCTGATCAGTGACCTGATCAACGAGTACGAGCCCTTGTTCACCAACAGTCCGTACTGGCATCTCGGGGCCGACGAGTACGTGACCGATTACAGTTCCTACCCGCAGCTGCTCACCTACGCCCAGCAGAACTACGGTGCGACTGCCACCGCGAAGGACACCTTCTACGGCTTCGTGAACTGGGCCGACGGTATCGTGCGGGCCGGCGGCAAGACGATGCGGATGTGGAACGACGGCCTGAAGTCCGGCGACGGCACCATCGCCGTCAACCCCGACATCATCGTCGAGTACTGGAGCAACACCGGCTTGTCCCCACAGCAGGTCATCGATGCCGGGCACACGATCGCCAACGAGGCGTACACCCCGACGTACTACGTCTACGGCGGCCCGAAGCCGGACACGACGTGGATGTACGAGTCCTGGAACCCGGACCTGTTCGACGGTTCGGCCACGATCACCAACGACGCCGCTAATCTCGGCTCCCTGATTCACGTCTGGTGTGACAGCCCCGGCGCGGAGACCGAGGACCAGACCGCCGAGGGCATCAAGTACCCGATGCGCGACCTGGCGCAGATGACGTGGAACACCCCGAAGCTGGTCCCCACCTACGCCGCGTTCGTCCCGATCATGGATGCCGTCGGCCGCGACCCGCTCTACCCGAAGCCGACCATCGCCGGCGACCTGGCGCAGGGCAAGCCGACCACGGCTTCCAGCATCGAGACGCCGGACTTCCCCGCCGCGAACGCCACCGACGCCGACCTGAGCACCCGCTGGTCGAGCCAGTACGTCGATCCGACGTGGCTCCAGGTGGACCTCGGCTCGGTACAGACCGTGAACCGCGTGGTGCTGGCCTGGGAGACGGCGTACGGGAAGGACTACCAGATCCAGCTGTCGAACGACGGCACCAACTGGACCACCGTCTACACGCGTGCCAACGGCACCGGCGGCACAGAAACGCTGACGTTCCCGAACGCCACCGGCCGCTACCTCCGCATGTACGGCACGGCGCGCGGTACCCAATACGGCTACTCGCTCTGGGAGTTCGAGGCCTTCAACGACGCCAATTCCGGCGTCCGCGGCACTCACACGGTCACCACCGGCAGCCAGGCCCTGGACGACCCGGCCAGCTCCACAGCCACCGGCACCCAGCTCATCACCTGGGGTCTGCAAGGCGGCAAGAACCAGCAGTGGACCTTCACCGAGCAGGCCGACGGCTCCTACCAGCTCACCAACGGCGTCTCGGGGCTGTGCGTGGACGTGACCGGCAGCTCCTCGGCGGCCGGCGCGGCCGTGATCCAGTGGACGTGCACCGGGAACGCCAACCAGCACTGGAACGTGACGGCGCTGGCCGGCGGCGGCTACACGATCGCCTCGGCGAACAGCGGTCTGCTGCTGACCACGGCATCCACGGCGAACAACGCGCTGGTGACGCAGGAGAACAACAGCGGGAGCGCGTTGCAGCACTGGTCGATCAGCTAGTCACACCAAAGGCCTCCGGGCCACAGGAGCCACATGCGGTCACCCCGAGTCTGTTCGCATCAACTCGCTTCACATCAGAGTTCTAAGGCGTACCGGTTCAGCGTCCGCCCCGGGATGGAGTCCGAAGGCACCACTCCGACTCGAACGAGGCCCATCGCCTCATAGAACGGCTCGGCGTTGGGGTCCGCATCAAGCTCAAGGGTGCGGAACCCAGCGCCGCGCGCCATCTCGGCCATATGGCGGAACAACCGGCCGCCCACGCCCTTGCCGATCAGATCGGGATCGACGAACAACTTCCCCAGCTCGCCCTCCGGCGGTTCGCCGTCCAGCGAGGCCACGCCAACCGCCCGGCCCTCGATCTCGGCGACCGTGACGCGGCAGGGGGCCAGTTCCTCAGCGTGGATCGTCAGCTCCGCCCGGCAGCGCTCCATGAACTCCGCGCTGTAGCCCCAATGAGCCTTGGAGCGCAGGACCAGCTCGGTCAGCGTCCCGACCTCGTCGGTCCGGGCCGGGCGCACCGTCACGTCCACCACTGTGTTTTTCTCCCGCCGGCCTTGGATTCTGCTTGGAAAAGCTCGACTCGTGCCCACATCTGAGAGATAACTCTCGGGCATCCCCGCCACCCTCGAAGGGAGTACCTGTGAGACTCCGCAAAACCCTACTCGCGACGCTCGCCGCGGGCGCGTTGGCCTGCGTCGGCGCCCTCGCGCCGGGCAGCGCCTCGGCCACGCCGCCGAGTGCGACCTACACGATCGGGATCGGTTCGAACGGCACGTTCTCGGCCCAGTCCGATTCCCCGGCCGGGGCCTTCGTCGACCGGGACGGCACGTTCTACTTCCAGGAGTCGTACTCGGGCTACGGGTCGACCGACAGCCGGGTGTGGCAGTTCTACTCCGGCAGCAACTTCGACGACGCCACCTTGAACTCCACGATCAGCAACTCGGTCAACCCCACCAATTCCCAGGACGCGAACAACAACACCACCTGGCGCTGCGACAACAGCCCGACCGGCGTCACCGCCACCAGCGCCGGCTCCGGGTCCGGCTACACCCAGCCGAACTTCTGCGACCTGATCGGCATGTGGGTGGACCCGGACACCGGGAACTGGATCGGCCTGGTGCACAACGAGTTCACGCCCCAGCCCTTCGGCGACGGCCTGCACTACGACGCCATCGACTACGCCGTGTCCACCGACCGGGGCATGACCTGGAAGATCGAGGGCCACGCGATCACCTCGCCGTACAGCACCACCCGCAACGACACGACCGCGTTCCCGAACCAGACCTACTACTACGGCGACGGCGACCAGCGGCTGTACGTGGACACCGCATCAGGCTACTTCTACGTCTACTACGGTTCCCGCGTCGTCCCGAAGGGCGGCGTCGCCGGCAGCACCGGCGGCCTGGCGCACGTGGCCCGCGCGCCGATCAGCGGCAAGATGGCGACCGGTACCTGGCAGAAGTGGTACAACGGCAGCTGGTCCCAGCCCGGCGTCGGCGGCCTGGAGAGCAACATGGAGCCGGTCGACTCCAGCAACCCGAACGGCTACACCGCCCCGGCCAACGACTACAACCCGGCCAACACCGGGACCGTGGACCAGCAGGTGTCGGCCGGGGAACTGCCCTCGAAGTCGCCGCTGTTCATCATGAACATCACCTACGACGCCTACCTCGGCTTGTACCTCGGCACGCCCGAAGTGATATCCGGTACGGCGCCGCAGCAGTACTACGTCACCGACGACCTGTCGACGCAGAAGTGGTACTACATAGGCGACTCAGGATCCAACTACACACAGGGATCCTGGTACCGCTGGTTCGCCGACAGCGGCAACAAGTGGGACCCGAGCATCGTCGGCAAGTCGTTCCGCGCGTACTGCTCGGTGGCGTGCGTGAACAACGCCGGCTCGCTCTACACCAACGAGACGATCGACTCCACCGCCGCGGCGCAGCCGCCGATCGACACCACCAAGACCTACACGATCGGCACCTCGGCCGGCCGGGTGCTGGCCCAGGTCGCGAGCAGCTCGGCGACCACGTCCGACGCCGCCGCGACCGGCTCGGCGCTGGAAGGCTGGCAGTTCACGGCCGACGGCGACGGCTCCTACCGCGTCACCAACGCCGGCACCGGCCAGGCCCTCGGCGTCGACTCCGGCACGACCGCGAGCCGGGCCTGGGGCACCGCACCGACCGCGACCGCGTTGTCCGGCGCGACCGGCAGCGTGGGGCAGCAGTGGTGGATCGTGCCGGTGACCGGGCAGAGCGGGAGTTACAAGCTGGTCAACAGGTACAGCGGCCTGGTCATCGCGCTGTCGTCGAACACCTCGCGGCTGGCCGAGACCGCACCGGCGCGCGCCTGGGACGACACCTCGGGCAGCAGTGTCGGCGGCGGCCGGACCGCGGCCGAGCAGACGCTGGCGTTCACGGCGACGACGTCATCGGGTGCTGAGACGGTGACCGTGGCGAACCCCGGGACACAGACCACGGCGGTGAACACCGCGGCCTCGTTGCAGATCACGGCCTCCGACACCAAGAACAATGCCCTGACGTACTCCGCGACCGGCCTGCCGGCCGGGCTGTCGATCAGCGCCTCGGGCCTGGTCTCCGGCACGCCGACGGCGACCGGTTCGTCAAGCGTGACGGTGAAGGCGTCGTCCGGGACCGCGAGTGGCTCGACGACGTTCACGTGGACGGTCGGCTCGGCACCGGTGAGCTTGAACGGGACGCACACGCTGATCGCGTCGGGTCAGGCGCTGGACGATCCGAACCATTCGACGGCCACGGGAACGCAGCTGGACACCTGGACGCCGAACGGCGGCTCGAACCAGAATTGGGTGTTCACCCAGCAATCGGATGGTTCGTACCAGATCGTGAACCAAGAGTCGCAGCTGTGCATGGACGACAACGGCGGGTTCACGACCACCGGCAACGCGGTGATCCAGTGGACCTGCACCGGCAACGACAACCAGCACTGGACCGTGGCCCAGGCACCGAACGGCGCGTACACGGTGACGAACGTGCACAGCGGCCTGCTGGTGACCACCGCCTCGACGTCGAACGGCGCGCTGGTCACCCAGGAGACGAACAGCGGGTCGGCGCTCCAGCGGTGGACGATCGGCTGACGATCGGTTGACGGCGGCGCTCCCCGCCGCACACCGCAGGCGCCCGGGCCACGATGACCCGGGCGCCTGCACTTTCCTCATCACCGCCTTGGATTCTGCTTGATAGTGCTCGACTCTCTGCTCGATATTGAGAGATAACCGTGTGGTACCACCGGATGAACGTTCAGAGTGGAACGGAGTACTCGTGCGACACCCCCGCAAGACCCTGGCCGCGGCGACCGCCGCCGCGACCGTCGCGGCCCTGGCGCTGCTGCCCTCGGGCCAGGCCTCGGCGGCGTCCGGAGCGGCCGGAGCGCCGCCGGCGTACCAGATCAGCATCGGCGCCGTGAACAGCTTCGCCTACCCGGACGACACCCCGGCGTCGGCCTACCTCGACACCGACGGCTCCTTCCACTTCCAGGAGTCGTACTCGCTGTACGCCAAGACCGACCCGCGCTCCTGGGAGTTCTACAGCGGGACGAACTTCGACGACGCGACGCTGGACACCGGGCTGAGCAACGCGGTGAACCCGGCCGACTCCCAGGACTCCAACAAGGACACCACCTGGCGCTGCAACAACAGCCCGACCGGGCTTGAGTCGACATACATGAACAACGGCACCGGCTACTACTCGCAGCGCAACTACTGCGACCTGTCCGGCACCTGGGTCGACCCGGACACCGGCGACTGGTACGGCCTGGTGCACAACGAGTTCACGCCGCAGCCCTTCGGCGACGGCCTGCACTATGACTCCATCGACTACGCGGTCTCGCACGACCACGGCAAGACCTGGTCGATCCTGGGCCACGCGATCACCTCGCCGTACAGCACCACCCGAGGCGACACCAAGGCCTTCCCGAACCAGACGTACGACTACGGCGACGGCGACCAGCGCCTGTTCGTGGACACCGCATCAGGCTACTTCTACGTCTACTACGGCTCCCGCGTCGTCAACAAGCCGGGCACCGGCGGCACGCAGAACGGCGGCCTGGCGCACGTGGCGCGGGCCCCGATCAGCGGCAAGATGGCGGCCGGCACCTGGCAGAAGTGGTACAACGGCAGCTGGTCGCAGCCCGGTATCGGCGGCCTGGAGAGCAACATGGAGCCGGTGACCACCACCGACCCCACCGGCTACACCGCCCCGGCCAACGACTACAACCCGGCCACCACCGGCACCGCCGACCAGCAGATGACCGCCGGCAAGCTGCCGACCAAGTCGCCGCTGTTCATCATGAACATCACCTACGACGCCTACCTGGGCCTGTACATCGGTGAGCCGGAGACGGTCGGCCAGACCGGCAAGGAACCGCAGCAGTTCTACGCCACCGACAACCTGGCGACGCAGAAGTGGCGGCTGATCGGCGACTCCGGCAGCTACGTGTCAGGGTCCTGGTACCGCTGGTTCGCCGACGCCGCGAACCAGTGGAGCCCGACGATCGTCGGCAAGACGTTCCGCTCCTACTGTTCGATCGCCTGCGCGACCTCGGACGGCGAGTACGCGGACGTCACGATCGGCACCTCGGCCCCGGCCAAGCCGGTCGTGAAGCCGGGCCAGAACGTGGTCATCAACAGCGGCAACGGCCGGGTGCTGGCGCAGAGCGCGGGCAGCTCGAAGGTGACGTCGCTGGACGCGTACTACGGCTGGGCGCAGGCGGCGTGGAGCATCGCGCCCACCGGCGACGGCTCGTACACCGTGGTGAACGCGGTGACCGGGGACGCACTCGGCGTGGACTCCTCCAAGACCGCCTCGCGCGCCTGGGGCACGGACGCCTCCGCGACCCCGATCGGCGCCTCCGGCCCGACCGTGGGCCAGGAGTGGTTCGCAGTGCCGAACACCTCCTCGCCCGGCTCCTACCGCCTGGTGAACCGGGACAGCGGCCTGGCGCTGGGGATGTCGTGGGACAAGTCGCGCTCGGCCGAGACCACGCCGGTGCGCACCTGGACCGACACCTCCGGCAACGCGGTCGGCGGCGGCCGGCAGCCCTCGGAGCAGACGCTGACGTTCACCCCGGCCCACCCGGCTCAGGGCCCTGAGGTCGTGCACGTGGCGACGCCGGGGAACCAGGCCGGCGTGGTCGGAACAGCGGCAAGCGCACAGGTGAACGGCAGCGACTCCAAGGGCAAGGCGCTGCACTACTCGGCGACCGGGCTGCCCGCCGGCCTGTCGATCGACGCCCACAGCGGTCTGATCAGCGGCACCCCGACCGCCTCCGGCACGTTCGCCACGACGGTCACCGCCTCGTCCGGCCACACCTCGGGCAGCGCCACGTTCACGTACGCGGTCAGCCCGAAGCCGGTGGACCTGTCGGGCGTGCACACGCTGACGGTATCGGGGCAGGCGCTCCAGCCGCCGAACGGTTCGAAGAACGGCGGCGACCAGTTGGTGACCGGCGCTGCTTCGGGCACCGCGAGCCAGTGGACGTTCGCGCGTCAGACGGACGGCAGCTACACGCTGACGAACGGCGACTCGGGCATGTGCGCCGACGACAACGGCGGGAACACGGCTGCCGGGACCGCGGTGATCCAGTGGTCGTGCTCCGGGGCGGTGAACCAGCGGTGGACGGCGACGCAGCTGCCGTCGGGATTGTGGACGCTGAAGAACAACCACACCGGATTGCTGATGACAAGCGCATCAGCGGGTAACGGTGCGCTGGTGGCGCAGGAGCCTGACAGTGGGTCAGCGCTTCAGGAGTGGACGCTGAGCTAGTCGACAGCGGCTCAGCCGGACCGAGGCCGTCGCGGGGGTTTCTTCGCGGCGGCCTCGGTTTTTCGCCTCGTTCGTCGCTCCAACCGGCTGTCAGGACTCCGACTGTCAGGACTCCGGTTCCACCGGGTCCACCGGGTCCACCAGGTCGCCGAGCGAGGCTAGTGCCTCGGCGAGCATCCGCCGGTCGGAAGGCTCGAAGCTGTCCCGGCGCTGCCACAGTCGGCGCAGCGGCGGCAGCATGTCCTTCGTCCCAGCGATGGCGACAACCCCGAAGACCTCCGTTTCGGAAAGTACCGAGACGTCGTCGACCATGTGCCACAGCTCATTCAGCAACGGGGCCGTGCCTCGCGGATCGCCGCGCCGTGCCAGCCCCATCACGGCCTGCTCGACGGCTTCGTCGTACAGCACCGGCAGAGTCTCCTCCGAGTAGGGGCGGTCCGCCCGGTAGCCGATCTGCCCGAGCGCGTCCAGCCCGACCAGCACCAGGCCCTGTCGTCCGACTCCGCGGCCGCCACAACCGCCTCGAACGCGTCCCGGTCGGTGGTCTGGTGCAGCTCGCGGATCAGTTGCCAGCGCGCCTCGCCGGCGGCCTCGGCGGCGCCACCATCGCCGGCGGCATCGGTAGCGTCGGCGACGGCGCCGAAGGCGGCAGCGCGGGTGATGAGATCCTCGTTGTCCACCGTGCCAGGCTACTGACAGTCGCCGGGGGGGGGCTACCGAATATGCCGAAGCCCTGGACCGGAGGGGATCGGTCCAGGGCTTCGGTTTTACTCGCGGAGTGCGCCTATACGGCAGCCACAGCGACAGGGCGCTCCGCGGGCTCCAGGGCGAGGTCCAGGACCTCGCGGACGTCGCCGACCAGGTGCACGGTCAGCTTCTCCAGCACCTCGTCCGGCACGTCGTCCAGATCCGGCCCGTTGCGCTTGGGCAGCAGCACGGTCGTCGCACCGGCCTGGTGCGCGGCCAGCAGCTTCTGCTTCACGCCGCCGATCGGCAGGACCCGGCCGGTCAGGGACACCTCACCGGTCATCGCCACATCCTTGCGGACCAGCCGGCCGCTGAGCAGCGAGGCCAGGGCGGTGGTCATCGTGACGCCGGCGCTCGGACCGTCCTTGGGCTGGGCCCCGGCCGGCACGTGGACGTGCACCGCGCGCTTGCTGAGGTCGGCCACCGGGAGTTCCAGTTCGGCGCCGTGCGAGCGCAGGTAGCTCAGCGCGATCTGCGCCGACTCCTTCATCACGTCGCCGAGCTGGCCGGTCAGGTTCAGGCCGGTGCCGCCGGTCTCCGGGTCGGACAGCGAGGCCTCGACGAACAGCACCTCGCCGCCGGCGCCGGTCACCGCCAGGCCGGTCGCCACGCCCGGCACGGCCAGGCGGTCGGCGGTCTCCGGGGTGTGGCGGGGACGGCCCAGGTAGTCCTTCAGGTTCTCGACCGTGATGGTGAGCTTGGTCTTCGCGCCGTCAGGCGTCGCCTCGGTGTCGGTGTTGGTGTCGGTGTCGGTGTCTGTCGCCGTCACCTCGGCCTCAGCCTCATCCGCGTTCGCGACAGGTGCGTCGTCGGATGTGACATCAACGTCCTGATCCAGAACCGTCGCCTCGCTTTTGACCGCGGCTTCGGAGTCGGCGAGCGCCGTCTTGGCCGCCACCTTGCGCAGCACCCGGGAGATGGCGCGTTCCAAGTCACGCACACCCGCCTCCCGCGTGTACTGCTGGGCCAGCAGCCGAAGTGCCTCGTCGTCGAATCCGACCTCGTCGGTGGACAGGCCGGCCCGGTCGATCTGGCGCGGCAGCAGGTGGTCGCGGGCGATCAGGACCTTCTCGTCCTCGGTGTAGCCGTCGAGCCGCACCAGTTCCATGCGGTCCAGCAGCGGGCCGGGGATGGACTCCAGGACGTTGGCCGTGGCCAGGAACACCACGTCGGACAGGTCGAGCTCGACCTCCAGGTAGTGGTCGCGGAACGTGTGGTTCTGCGCCGGGTCCAGGACCTCCAGCAGGGCCGCCGTCGGGTCGCCGCGGTAGTCGGCGCCGACCTTGTCGATCTCGTCGAGCAGCACCACCGGGTTCATCGTGCCGGCGTCCTTGATGGCGCGCACGATGCGGCCGGGCAGCGCGCCGACGTAGGTGCGCCGGTGACCGCGGATCTCGGCCTCGTCGCGGACGCCGCCCAGGGCGACGCGGACGAACTTGCGGCCCATGGCGCGGGCCACGGACTCCCCGAGGCTGGTCTTGCCGACGCCGGGCGGGCCGACCAGGGCCAGCACGGCGCCGGAACGGCGTCCGCCGACCAGCTCCAGGCCCTTGTCCTGGCGCTTCTTCCGCACGGCCAGGTACTCCACGATGCGTTCCTTGACGTCGTCCAGGCCGGCGTGGTCGGCGTCCAGGACGGCGCGGGCGCCGGCGATGTCGTAGGTCTCCTCGGAGCGCTCGCTCCAGGGCATCTCCAGGACGGTGTCCAGCCAGGTGCGGATCCAGCCGGCCTCAGGGTTCTGATCCCCGGAGCGCTCCAGCTTGTCCACTTCCTTCAGCGCGGCCTCGCGGACCTTGTCAGGCAGGTCGGCGGTCTCGACGCGGGAGCGGTAGTCCTCCTCCTCGCCGGCCTCCTTGCCATCGAGCTCGGCCAGCTCCTTGCGGATCGCGGAGAGCTGGCGGCGCAACAGGAACTCGCGCTGCTGCTTCTCCATGCCGTCCTCGACGTCCTTGCGGATGGACTCGTTGACGTCCAGCTCCACCAGGTGCTCGCGGCCCCACTCGAGCAGCTTCTCCAGCCGCTCATCGATGCTCAGCGTCTCCAGCAGCTCGACCTTCTGCACGGCCTTCAGGTACGGGGCGTACCCGGCCGAGTCAGCCAGCTGCGAGGGATCGGAGATCTGCTGCACCATGTCGACGACCTGGAAGGCCTCGCGGTGCTGCAGGATCTGAATGGCCAGGTCCTTGTACTCCTTGGCCAGCTCGCGGGTCCGCGAGGTGATCAACGGCTCCTCGAGCACGATCGCCTCGACCCACAGGGCCGCACCCGGACCCGTGGTCCCGACCCCGATGGTGGCCCGATGCGTCCCGCGCACCACGGCGACCATGCGCCCGGACCCGGCCATCCGCCCGGTCTGCTCGATGATGGCCACCACACCGGACTTGGCGTAGTTGCCGTCCAGCCGCGGCACCAGCAGCACCTGCGACTTGCCCCCGCGCGTAGGACCATTGGCGGCGGCGTCCACGGCCGCCCGGGTCTCCGAATCCGACAAATCCAGCGGCACGACCATGCCCGGCAGGACGACCGCGTCGTCCAGCGGGATGACCGGGAAGGCCTTGGTCGCGCCGGTCATGTTCTCGCTCATTCGCTGTGGCTCCCTACAAGAAGTAAGTTGAGTCTGACTCACTCAATGTCTGTGAGCCGCCTGGTGTTCCCCGGGGCGTGTTCGCTGTGAGCGATCGGGGCTGAACACCAGCTCAGCGATGGGACGCGGGGTTTCAGCGAGGCGTGGGCCCAGCCGACTCAGGTGCCGACCGGCTCAGTGCTGACCGGCTCAGTGATGCCAGGGCAGCTCGACCGGCGCCGCCGGCACCCGCCCCGCCACCAGGTCCCGCAGCAGCGCGGCGAGCCCGAGCGGCACGACCCATTCCCGCGTGGTCTCCAGTTCGGCGACGCTCCACCAGCCGAACGTCAGGAAGGTGCTCGCCTCCTGCGCTTCGAATCCGCCGGTGTCGACGGTGTGGGCGGTTACGCGCAGGAAGAAGAATTCGTCGCGGAAGTAGCCCCGGACGAAGCCGAAGTCGGCCGCGCCTTCAGTGCTGGCGACGACTGGGCCGAACGCTTCGGCGCCGACGCTGAGGCCGGTCTCCTCGCGCAGTTCCCGCGCGGCGGCCTCGGCCAGCGCCTCGCCTGGCTCGACGCCGCCGCCTACCGTCTGCCAAAGCGTCTCGTGCTCGGAGTCGGGCGCGGTGACCAGCGATTTGAACAGCAGTACCCGGTCGCGGGCGTCGACGAGCAGGATGCGCGCCGAGCGGCGGATGTTCGGTTCCTCGGGCTCTATCAGCATTCGATCACTCCGTGAACTTCACGCCGCGAACTGATCGTGGCGGGCGTAGAGCTCGGTCCACTCCTGCGCCGACAGCTGCCGCCCCGAGCCCCGGATCTGGGCCAGCTCCTCGAAATACGGCTCCCGCGGCGCGCCGGGTGCGAACAGCACCAGCATCGAAGCCGCCTGCCCCGAGGTGTTCGCGAAGCTGTGCACGCCGCCGGGCGGTACGAACAGGTGGTCCCCCGCGTTCGCGTCGCGCCATGTCGCCCCGTCGTACAGCGCGACGCTGCCGTCCAGGATGAAGAACGCCTCGGAGAACGTGCGGTGGTAGTGCCCGCTCGATGTCGCAGGCTTCGGCGTCCCCGGCAGCATGTCCCAGCGGTACAGGCCGTACAGCCCGTCCGTGGTGCCGCCGGTCGAGAGCAGGCTGACGCGTGAGGCGCCGCCGATGTTCAGTTCCGGCTCGGCGTCGAAGGTGCGGAAGGTGGCGCTGGCCTCGCCCTGGTCGGCGAGGAAGCGCGGCGGCGGGTATGACATGGCACGGAACGCTAGGGCACACTCGCGGTCCGGCGATAGAGCCGATCATGCCTCGCGCGCCTGGGCCACTCGCCAGCGCCGGGGCCACTCCTGAAGCCCGGTCCGCGGGCTCGGCCGACGGGCTGAATCACGCTGAATCACGCTGAATCACGCCGAATGGTGAGACGGATATCCCGCGATATTGACGATCCCTGAGATTACCTGTCATTCTCTGGGCATGAGACGTGCCACCGTTCTCGTGGCTCGCCGTCACGTCGATCTGCGCCGGACCGCGAGCGCGATCTGTCCTGCGTGCGTATGACACTGCACCGGCTCTGAGCTGGGAATCAGTCGCCTCCCAGGCACATTAACTTCTGTCTCCGAAATATTCGGACACCATTTATCTTCGGCCACCGAAGAATCCCATTCCGGGGAGCACGACCATGCCCGCACGCAATATCCGTCCGCTCCACTTGAACGCATTCCTGAACGCCCCCGGCCACCATGCCGCCGCCTGGCGCCACCCGGCCAGCGCCGGGCACCGGTTGCTGGACGTCGACTACCACGTCGACCTGGCCCGCACCGCCGAGCGGGGCCTGTTCGACGCCGTCTACCTGGCCGACAGCCTCGCGGTCCGCGGCCGGCCGGACGCCACGGCCGCCGGCGGCCTGGAACCGCTGACCCTGCTGACCGCCCTGGCCACCGCCACCGAGCACATCGGTCTGATCGCCACCGCCTCGACGACCTTCTACGAGCCCTACATCCTGGCCCGCACCCTGGCTTCGCTGGACCACATCTCGCACGGCCGGGTCGGCTGGCACATCGCCACCGGCGGCGATCTCGCCGAGGCCGCCAACTTCAACCTGGACGAGCCGGTCGAGCACGCGGTCCGCTACGAGCGCGCGGCGGAGTTCCTGGACGTGGCCACCCAGCTGTGGGACAGCTGGGCCGACGACGCCGTCGTCCACGACCGCCGCAACGGCCGCTACGCCGACCCCGACCGGATCCGCCAGGTCGAGCACACGGGACTGTTCTTCAAGGTACGAGGACCGCTCAATGTGCAGCGCACGCCTCAAGGATGGCCGCTGCTGGTGCACACCGCCTCCTCGGCCGACGGCCAGGAGTTCGCGGCCCGCTACGCCGAAGTCGTCCTCACCGCGCAGCAGAACCTCGGCGACGCCGCGGCGTTCGCGCTGGAGGTGAAGTCGCGGGCCGCGGCGTACGGGCGGGAAGCCGACGTCCCGGTCATACTGCCGGGCATCACGCCGGTCATCGGCTCCACGGAGGCCGAGGCGCGGCGTCGCGCGCGGGAGCTGACCGAGTTGCAGTTGGTGGAGACCGGGGTGAGTCAGCTCTCGGATCTGCTCGACGTGGACGTATCAGGGCTCGATCCCAACCGGCCGATCCCGGCCGGGCTGCTGCCGCGCGAGGAGGAACTCTCCGACCACCGGTTCGCGCTGATCACCGACTTGGCGATCCGAGAGCGGCTGACAGTGCGCCAGATCGTCGCGCGCCTCGGCGGCGGACGCGGTTACCGCGTGGTGATCGGCACGCCGGAGCAGATCGCCGACTCCATGCAGGAGTGGTCGCAGGCCGGGGCCGCCGACGGGTTCACCGTCGCGCCGCCGATCCTGCCGGGCGGGCTCGACGACTTCGTGGACCAGGTGGTGCCGGTGCTCCAGCGGCGCGGGCTGTACCGCACCGAGTACGACCTCGGGACGCTGCGGGACCGCTTCGGCGTGCCGCGTCCGGAGGACCACTTCCCCGAGGCGGCTCCGGCCGCCGTGCGACGTGCGGTGCTCCCGCCGCTGGCCAGCGTCTGACGGCCGACGCGTTCGCAGAACCTTAAGACTCCGCGTCCTGATGTGCTGCCGGTGGGACGCGGACCCGCCGGGGTGGCTGAGCTGTGGGAGGATCGGCCGCCCCGGCCCTTCGTTTTCGAGCGTGAGGCTGGGTTTCGGGCTCTGTCTCTACCTCTACCTCTACAAGTAGCCGCCGAACGCGTCATGCGAGCGGCTCCACAAGCCCATAGCTCACCGCGCACGCCGCCGCCTGCAACCGCGAGTTGACGCCGAGCTTGTTCAGCACCGCCTGGGTATGGCTCCGCACCGTCGTCACCGAAATCCCCATCGCGGCGGCCATCCCGCCGGTCGAGGCGCCGCGCACCAGCTGATGCAGCACCTCCAACTCGCGCGGCGTCAACGTCCCGGTCAAGCGGGCCTCTGCCGCCTCGTCCTTGGACCTGCGCTCTGTCACCGCCTGCCGAACGAGCACCGGATCGTAGTAGCCCGCGCCGGAATGCAGACGCTCTATGGCCGTCACGATCTCGTCCAGCCCGCGCCGCTTCGAGATCAAGCCGTCCACCCCGGCGGTGATCAGCGCGTGCAGCGGCGCGGCGCCCTCCTCGCTGGTCAACGCGAGAAGCTTCGAGCACCGCAGGTTCGCGGCGTCCGCCAGGGCCGGCAGGTCCGGCGTCGGCGGCCCGAAGTCGACGACGCAGACATCTGCGGTACTGCTCGCACTAGGCGCACTTGACGCACTTGACGCACTCAACGCACGTGACGCTATGGGCGCAGCGGCCGGAAGCGCGCGCGGGTCGAAGCTGACGCCGACGACGTCATGGCCGCGCTGGCTCAACGCCGAAGCGAACGCCTCGGCGAACAGCCGGTACGCGTCGCACAGCAGGACTCTCACTCCACGTCAAACGACCGGCCGCCACGTCGGGTCACTCGATGACACGTAAAGGTGAACATCTCACGGATCGCCCAACCCGGCCCGGCGGCCGATGGCAGCCGCCTCCAACCTGCTGTGCGCACCCAACTTGCCCAGGATCCGCCCGATGTGGGTTTTGACGGTGTTCTCAGAGATCTGCAACCGCACCGCGATGCCGCGCCGGTCCAGTCCCTCGACAAGGCATGCGAGGACCGCCCGCTCGCGATCGCCGAGGGCTGCGATACGTGCGTCAGTAGCCGTACTCCCCCGCCCTCCGCTCCCTTGCGCCGCCGCGGCGCCATCCGGATCAGCCCCGGCGGTGCTGCGTAAAGCGCCGACCACCAACTCCGGCGGCATCCGGAACTCGCCACGCAGCACCGCACGTACCGCGTCCGCCATCTCCGCACCCGAGGCACGGTCCGGGACCCAGCCCTGGACGCCGTCCCGCAAGGCGTCCACCGCGTCGTCCGAAGCCGTCACCGGACCGAGCATCAGAACCTTGGCATCACCGGTCCTCGCCAACGCCGCGACCAGTCGCCCGGGATAGCGCCGGGACACCGTGACGTCCAGCAGCACCAGCGCCGGCTGATGCACCGCGACCGCGTCGAGCAGTTCCTCGGCCTCGGACACGGTCGCTACCACCCCGAGCCCGTCCCGTTCCAAGTACGCGGCGAGCGACTCGGCCACCGCGCGCAGTGCGTCGCAGACCACGATCGTCCCGTCGGCCATGCCCCGCTCCCCCTGCCCCTGAGTCGTCAGTACTCCGGATGGATGAGACCGAAGTGACGGCGCCTGCACGATCCCGTTCCCGTGCCGAGAGAAGAGACTACGGGTGATCAGGCCGTCACCACATGGGTTCGGCCTATCTCTCACAAGCTTCCCCACGTTCGAGTCATGACGAGTCATGAGATGAGGAGCACACCCGACTATGAGGGCACAGCAACGAGGTCTGACCCCCCGGGGTTGGGGGTTCGCCGCGGCGGGCACGGTCGTGTGCGCGGCGGGCCTGGCCTTGTGCCTGGGCGGCACCACGGCCGCCCAAGCCGCGCCGGCGGCGGTCTCCGGCGGCGCGTTCGGCGTGGCCGCTGACGTCAGCCTGGCCGGCATCAACCTGCACGTCCCGGCGAACCCCTCGGTGACGCTGCCGTCGCCGGGCGGGAGCGCGAACCCGATCACCGGGCACGTGGTGAGCGTCGGCATCGGCGACCTGGTGTCGCTGGGCGTGCTGGACTCCAGCACGGTCGGCACGCCGCCGGGCGGCACCGTGCACAGTACCGCCGACGTGCAGGGCCTGCGCGTGGCCGGCCTGATCGGCGGCTACGGCGACGCCACGGCGCTGCACGTCCAGGAGAACGTGATCCGTACGCAGTGCTCTGCGACGGAGTCCGGGGCCGCGGCGAGCACCGAGCTGGCCCACGTGGTCATCGCCGGGCAGACCGTGGCCGCGGACCCGGGGCCGAACACGCACATCGACGTAGCCGGTATCGCAGATGTCGTACTCAACGAGCAGATCCCGTCCGGGAGCAGCGGTTCACCGGGCATCACCGTCAACGGCGTGCACATCCATCTGCTGCCCGGCCTGAAGTCGCTGGGCGGCGGTGACATCTACCTCGCGCAGTCCCGCTGCTCGATCACCGGCGGGACCAGCATGCCGGTCGGAGCGGTCGGCGGCGTGGTGCTCACCGGCGTGCTCGGTGTGCTGTTCACCGGCTACCAGTTCCGCAAGCGGCGCTCGGGCCGGGGCGCGGCCGGCGACGGGACCGCCGCGTGAAGGTGCTCGCCGTCGGGGCGCACCCGGACGACGTGGAACTCGGCTGCGGAGCCGCGCTGCTGGCCCACCGCGCCCGCGGCGACGACGTCGGGCTGCTCGTGCTCACCGGCGGTGAGCACGGGCCGCAGGGCCAGTCCTCGCGGATGTCGGAGCAGGAGATCGCCGCGTCCATCCTCGGAGCCGAGCTGTTCTGGGGCGGCTTCGAGGACGGCGCGGTGCCGGAGGGCCGGGCCGGCGTGGCGGTGGTCGAGAAGGCGATCCGGGCCACCGGCGCCGACGTCGTCTACACGCATTCGCCGCGCGACAGCCACCAGGACCACCGGTCGGCGGCCGTGGCCACGCTCGCGGCCGGGCGGCACGTCACCAGGATCCTGATGTACGAGACGCCGTCTTCGCTCGGGTTCGCGCCGACGGTGTTCGTGGACGCCGCCGAGCACCTGTCCGGGAAGCTGAAAGCCTTGCGGGCGCACGTGTCGCAGGTCTTGCAGAACCGGATGGTGGATCTGGAGGCAGTGGCAGCGCAGGCGCGCTTCCGCGGCTTCCAGGCGCGGCTGCGGCACGCTGAGGGGTTCGAGACCGAGCGTTTCGCTTGGGATCTGAGCGGGCTCCCGCGGGTCGTGCCGGGGGCTGATCGCACCGTCGCGGATGTCGAATACGCACCTTCGGGGCGCCGGTGAGCGAGGCGAGCCACCGTCGGGTCTGGGCCATCCGGCTTCCCGCCGGATGGCCCAGACCCGCGTGCATAGTCGGCGCGGTGCTCGTGCTGTGGTCAGTGCTGGGCACCGCGGATCTGACAGCGGCCGTCGTGTACGTCCTCGACGGCGTGTTCCTGTGTTTCTTCCTTCGGCACACAGCTTTCGCGGTCTCAGCCCTACGACATGCGGATCCTGATTCGATCGCCGCCGCGAAGGCCGAGTCGCTCACCATCGCCGGTCTGACCGGGTACCGACCGGCGGTGTCGGTGCTGGTGTCGTGCAAGAACGAGCAGTTCGTCGTGGACCGGCTCGCCACCGGTTTGCTGGCCCTGGACTACCCGGCCGAGCTGCTCCAGATCGTCATCGTCGACGACGGCTCCGATGACGGGACCGGCGCGATCCTGGACCGGCGCGCCGCCGCCGAACCACGGCTACTGGCCCTGCACCGCCCCGCGGGCTCCGGACCGGCGGGCAAATCCGCCGCGCTGAACTACGCGCTGCCCCGACTGTCCGGCGAGATCGTCGTGGTCTTCGACGCCGACCACCGGCCGCACGCCGACAGCCTGGCATTGCTGGTCCGGCACTTCGAGGACCCCGGCGTCGGCGCCGTGCAGGGCCGGTGCCGGATCCGCAACGCCGCCGACGCGCCGCTGACCCGGCTGATCACCGTCGACTACCTGGCCGGGTACCTGGTCAACGAGTTCGGGCGGCAGTCGGTGTTCGGGCTTCCGGCGTACGGCGGCGCGAACTGCGCGATCCGATTGTCGGCGCTGCGGGATCTGGGCGGCTGGAACGTGCACAGCGTCACCGAGGACACGGACGTGACGCTGCGGCTGCTGCTGGCCGGGCTGCGCGTGCGGTACGAGCCGGGCGCCGTCGACGACGAGGAGGGCGTCACGACCGTGCGGAGGTTCTGGAAGCAGCGGTATCGGTGGGCTCGCGGGCATCAGCAGGTGTGCCGGGACTACCTGCGGCACGTGTGGCGGGCTTCGCACTTGTCAGTGCTCGAACGTATCGAGACGGTGATGTTCCTGCTGATCTACCACGTGCCGGTGGCCTCGTTGCTGGCGCTGGGACTACTGGTGCTGTCGGCCGCCGGGATGGTTCCGGCGGCGTCGGTGCCCGGCGGTTTCGTGTTGTGGACACTGCTGTTCCTCGGGCCGCTGCTGGAGATCGGCGGCGGGATGCTGCTGGCCCGGACCCGGCGGGCGGACGTGCTGGCCTTGGTGTGGTTCCTGCCGATGTTCCTGATGTCGGCGGTGCTGTGTGCGAAGGCTTGGTTCGACGGCATGTCAGGGTCCGCCTACACGTGGGTGCGTACGGATCGGTCGGCGACGCCTTCCGGGCCGGGTGCGAGGCCTGGGCCTGGGCCAGGGCCAGGTCCCGGCCCTGATCCGGGCCCGGGTCCAGGTCCGGGACGGCAGGTGACGTCATGAGGCCGGAGCCGTGGCGGGTGTTCGCGCGCATCGGGCTGCTCCTGGTCGGGACCATCGGCGGTTTCGTGCTGTTGCAGCAGTGGATGCGAGGCGTGGAGACGGCCGCGACCGTGGACGTCTTCCACGCGCTCGGGGTCGGCGGCGTGACCCGCGGCTATCAGGCTTCGATCATCGTGGACGCACACTCGCCGGGCTCCTTCGCCGCGATCCTGACGCCGGCGTGCTCGTCGCTGGCTTCGCTGCTGGCCCTGGGCGGGCTGGCCGTGCTGCGGCCCACGGGAGCCCGAGGGCGGCTGGCGCTCGCGCTGGCCGCGGCGGTGACCGTGGTGTTCATCGGGAACATCGCGCGGATCGCCGCCTCGATCGGCGTCGGGCTGCTGACCGGCCCCTCGGCGCTGGTGCTGTTCCACGACTGGGTCGGGTCGCTGTTCGCGTTCGCTTACACACTCGGAGGGTTCCTTTTGATGCTGTGGGTGCTGCTGCCCCGAGACGGAGTGGCTTTGGACGACCTCTGTCTTGCCGGTCCTGTTCCGGTTGGTGCTTCTGCTGGTGTTCCGGTTGGTGAATCTGTTGGTGTTTCTGCTGGTGATTCGAGCCCGGACGGAGTGCGTGATGAGTCCTGAACCGGTGGCGTTGGCGGTCGGCGGGTCGTTGGTGGCCGTCGCCGCCGTTCGCGGTGTTCTGACCAGAGTCGGCGTGCGTCGGCAGCTGCGGGTCGCACTCGTCGCCGCCGACCCGGCCGCGCGGGTCGCGGCGGTGCAGACCGCCGGCGAGAACGGGGTGGGGCGCAATGCCCGGCTGCTGTTGGAGATCGCCGAGGCCGAGGAGGACATCTGGGTGCGACAGGCGTTGGCGCAGACGGTGATGCGGCATCGGTGGGAGCCGGCGTGCACGGTCGCTCTGGTGCGGCTGCGGGTGTGGGCCAAGCAGGAGTTGTTGTGGGGGCGGCTGGAGATGCCGGCCGGGTCGGCACTCGAAGGCGGGGGTTCGGCCTCGGTTCGGACCACGACCTCCCCCTCGTTGACCTCGACCGGCTGGTGGGAGGAGTGAGATGACGGACTCGGTTCTGGTCACCGGCGCCGGTGGGCCCGCCGGCGTTTCGGTCGTCAATGCGTTGCTACGGGCCGGTATTCGTACTGTCGCAGTGGATTGTGACGCATCCGCCGCGGGGTTGACGTTGGGGAGCGCGTCGGCGGTGGTGCCGCCGGCCCGTGATCCCAAGTTCGTGGACGCGTTGTGCGAGATCGCTGTCTCCCAGGGTGCTGATGCCATCGTCTCCACGGTCGCCGAGGAGCTTCTAGAGCTAGGGACACGCGCTGAAGACCTTGCAGGCGAAGGAATCGCGGTTTGGGTACCGTCACGAGCGGCGGTGGGTCAGTGCTGTGACAAGGCGGTCTTCGCGGCGGTCTTGACCGAGGCCGGGATCGCGACGCCCGCCACCGGGTTCGTCGCGTCCGACGTATCAGGACCCTGGATCGTGAAGCCCCGGTTCGGGCGGGGGTCGCGGGACGTGTACCCGTGCGACAGTCTCGATGAGGTCGTGTGGGCACTGCGGCGGGTCCAGGAACCGATCGTGCAGACCCGGCTGTCGGGGCGGGAGTTCACCGTGGACGCGCTGGTGGACCGGCAGGGGCTGTTCGCCGGCGGCGTGCCGCGCTGGCGGTTGGAGACCCGGGGCGGCATCTCGACCAAGGGCGAGACGTTCGCCGATGACAGGGTACTGATGGGCGTCGCGGCGGTGCTGGACGCCGTCGGGCTGCGCGGGGTGGCGTGCGTCCAGGGGTTCGTGACCGACGAGGACGAGGTGGTGTTCGTGGAGTGCAACCCGCGCTTCTCCGGCGGGCTGCCGCTGTCCCTGGCCGCCGGCGCCGATCTGGTCGGCGAATACCTGCGGGGTGTCAGGGGTCTGCCGATCCGCAGCTCCCGCCTCGGGTATCGGCCCGGTGTGCGGATGTCGCGGTTGTTCTGTGAGGTGTTCCAGGGATGAGACTCACGATTCCGTTCGGGACCAGGCCGGAGATCGTGAAGCTGGCGCCGGTGGTGCGTGAGCTGCGACAACGCGGCTGGCCCACGCGCCTGGTGTTCACCGGGCAGCACCACGACCCGGCGCTGGGCGAGGAGTTCCTGCGCTCGCTGGATATGGGGCCTGATTCACGCTGGCTGCTCCCGTCCGACCCGGCCGCGACCCTCGGCGCGCTGCTGGAGCACGCGGTCGAGGAGGTGACGACGTCCACCCCGGACGCGGTGCTGCTGCTGGGCGACACGATGACGGTGCCGGTGTTCTGCCTGGCGGCGCGGCGTGCGTGCGTTCCGGTGGTGCACCTGGAGGCGGGACTGCGGTCGTTCAACGAGACGTCGATGGAGGAGGTCAACCGCCGGATCGCGGCGGCCACGGCCTCACTGCACCTGGCGCCGACCGCCCTCGCCGCCCGATTCCTGGCCGCGGAGGGCGTGGACGCGGCGCGCATCCGCGTCGTCGGCAACACGGTGGTGGACGTGGTGCGCGAATCGCGCGTCGGGCGCGTGCCGGTGGAGTCGCGGGCCGGGGTGCTGGTCACGGCGCACCGCGCGTCGACGGTCGACTCGCCGGAACGCCTGGCGACGTTGGTGGAATTGCTGGTACGCCTGGCGGGCCTGGCCGCATCCGACGCCGCCTTCGGCCCGGTCCTGTTCCCCGCCCACCCACGCACCTGTCTCTTATACGCATCTCC
>NZ_JAAFYZ010000161.1 GCF_018274385.1 Catenulispora pinistramenti
TATAAGAGACAGAACGAATCCCGCCCGCCGCCCGGCACATCGCGAACCACGTCGCGAAAGCTCCCGGGCAAACGTTGCCTGATACAGCACTGGATTCCCGGTACGGTGATCGATCTAGGGCGGGTGGAGAGCGGAGCAAGTCAGGATGGATATGGGCGACGAAATACCGGAGACCACGTTCGCCGCCGAACTGCGCAGGCTGCGTCAGCGCGGGCAGCTCACGCTGGAGGCGCTGGCGGACGCCTCGGGGGTCAGCGCTCGGAACATCGGCGGCTTGGAACGCGGGCACAGTCTCGGACCGCAGCGGCGCACCGTCACGGCACTCGCTGACGGACTGGGCCTGGAGGAGGCGGACCGGGACAGGCTGGAGCGCCTGGCGGAGGCCGGACGTGCCCGGCCCGTCAGCGGTCCGCCTGGATGGTGTGTGCCCCCACGGCAGGTCCCGGACTTCACCGGTCGTGAGTTTGAACTGGCGCGTCTGGCAGACCTGGCTTCGGACTCCCGGCCCGCGGCGTCGGTCGTGGTGTTGTCCGGGCCCGGTGGCGTCGGCAAGACGACGCTCGCGGTGGCGGCCGGACGGCGGTTGGCGGATGCCGGCGGCTTCGAACTGTTCTACGTGGATCTGCGCGGCATGGACGCCGTCCCCCTTGACCCCGCCACGGCGCTGTTCCGGCTCCTGAAGGCGCTCGGGGTCGGGAATCGCGAGATACCGGATGACGTGGTCGCCCGGTCGGGGCAGTTGCGCGCGCTGCTGGAGGAACGGCCGGCGGTCGTCGTGCTGGACAACGCGCGGGACGAGGAGCAGGTGCGGCCGCTGCTGCCCGGTGCGGGATCCGGGGTGGCGCTGGTGACCAGTCGCAGGCTGCTGACCGGGCTGGAAGGGGTCGAGCGGCTGCCGGTGCCGGTACTGGAGCCCGAGGCGGCCCGCGGCTTGCTGGGTTCGATCATCGGCGACCCGGACGGCCCCCGCAGTGATGGGCTCACGGATCTGGCCGCGCTGTGCGGCGGCCTACCGCTGGCCCTTCGGATCATCGGCAACCGGCTGGCCACGCGGCCGGCCTGGACGGCGCGCGAGCTGGCGGACCGGCTGGCCGACTCCGAGCGGCGCCTGGGACGGATCCACGCCGGGGACCCGCAGATCACGCAGATCACCGCGGCGTTCAGCATGTCGTACGACCAGCTCAGTCCCGCCGCGCAGCGGCTGTGCCGCCGGCTCGCGCTGGTGCCGGGGCCCGACTTCACAGCGGCCCTGGCCTCGGTGCTGATCGGGGCTTCGCTGTACGACGCCGAGGACCTGCTGGACGAACTCCATGAGCTGGGTCTGCTGGCCCAGGCCGGCGAGGACCGCTTCGGATTCCACGACCTTATCCGCCTGTTCGCCGGCGAGCGTTTCGTGGCCGAAGAGAGTCCGACCGAGCGCATAGCGCTGACTCGGGCGCTGACCGAATGGCTTTTGGCAGTGGCGATGGCCGCCGCCTCCTGGTTCGACCCCGCGTGCGGCGCCGCGCCGCCGGATTGGCGCCATCCGGTCGACCTGTCCACGGCCGAGGCTGCCGAGGCGTGGCTGCGCACCGAGTCAGACAACTGGTTCGGTGCGGTCCGCGTCGCCGCCGAGCAGGGTTGGGACCGCATGGTGGTCGACGCGGCCGACGTGCTGCACTGGTTCTCGAACCAGTGGCTCCTGTGGCCGCACTGGCACGAGTTGTTCACGCTCGCCAGTGCGGCGGCTGAGCGGATGGGCGACCCCGTCGCGCGGGCGACACAGCTGTACAACCTCTCGTGGGCCACGGCCCAGAGGGGGGAGACCGAGCAGGCGGTGGCGACCGCTCTCAACGCGGTGCGCATCGCCGAGCAGGCCGGCGCGGTCCGGCAACAGGCCTGGGGACTCCACTACGCGGCGCGGGCCGTGACGATGACGGATCCCGCGGCGGCGCTGGCGTACAACCAGCGCGCGGAGCCGCTGTTCGCGCAGGCCGAGGACTGGACGGGCCAGACGACCGTGCTCACCTCGGTCGGGATCACTTTGGCAGCGCTCGGACAACCGCACGAGGCCATCGAGAAACTGCGGGCGGCGCTGGAGATAGCCCGTCGCCCGCCGCCTGGCGGGGCTTGGCAGACGATCGCCGACGTCCTGCTGACATCGGGCAACTACCACCTGGCCGCGGCCTACGAGGCGATCGATGAGTACGAACACGCCGACGGCGCGTACCGATTGGCCGCCGCCAACGCCGACCGCATCGGCATGAAGCTCCACCAGGGCCGCGTCGAGATCAGACTGGCACTGCTGCTGAAAAAGCAAGGCCGGCTCGATGAAGCCGTCGCGGTGCTGGAGGCGGCCCGGGCACACTTCCAGGAGGTGGAGGCCGTGGCGGAGGCCGCTGAGGCCGATGAGTTGCTGGAGCAGTGCCGCGTGCCGCAGTAGCGCCGATGTCTCGGTCGATGCTTCGATCATGCCGGGGGAGGAGCTGGCCCAGCAGGCCGAGCAGCTGTTCGGCCAAGCCGGCGAGGCGGTGGCGGTGCTTCGGACAGTCCGGGAGCGGTTCGCGGCGATGGCCGCCGACGCGCGGGCGACCGAGGCGGACGCGCGGATGACCGAGGCGGACGCGCTGCTGGAGGAGTGGGCTACGGCGTGACCACCCCGACTCCGCCGATGTAGGTGTGGCTGGGATTCAGATCGCGGAGCTCATCGACCGGGCATCGTCCCGGGTCGCGGTCCCAGACGGTGAAGTCGGCGAGCCGACCGGGGGCGAGCACGCCGCGCAGCCGGTGCTCGCCGGTCAGGCGGGCGGCGGCGGTGGTGTGGAGCGCGATCGCCTCGTCGTAGCCGATGGCGTGTTCGGGCCCTTGGACGCCGATCACGGTCTGCCGGGTGATCATGCCCCAGACCGAGCGCATGGCGCCGAACCGGCCGACCGGGAAGTCCGAGCCGCCGGCGATCAGGGCGCCCGCGTCCAGCCACTGCCGGGCCGGGAACAGGCGCGCGACGCGGTCCGGTCCCCAGTAGCCGGTCTCGACCTCGGCGGTGTCGTGCAGAAGCGGCTGCTGGATGGTGACCGGGATGCCGAGGGTGACTGCGCGGGCCCGCTGCTCGGGACCGGCCAGGCCGCCGTGCTCCATCACCAGGGTGCCGGGCGGCAGGCCGGGGTTGTCTCGCAGGACCCGCTCATAGGTGTCGAGCAGGACGCGCACCGCGCGGTCCCCGTAGGCATGGGTGCCGACGCGCCAGCCGCGCCGCACCACCGCCTGCACGGCGTCGGCGAAAGCGTCCGGCTCCCAGATCAGTGTTCCGGAGAAGGTGTGGTCGCAGGCGTACGGCTGCTCGGTGGCGCCGGCCTCCAGCCCGCCGTCCAGTCCGAACTTCACGCCCCAGACGCTCAGCCACGGATCGGAGCCGTACCGCCACTGCTCCATCTCATCGAGCAGGTCCTCGACCTGGGCGGCGCTGAACAGGCCGAACGTGGCGATCAGGGCCCGGACTCGGGTATTGAGGGCACGTTCCTGCCGCGCGGCCAGCAGGGTCCGGTAGTCGTCGGGCCAGACCGCGCAGTCCCGGACGGTGCCGATGCCGGTCGCCGCGTACTGAGCGCTGGCCAGCCGCAGCCCGTCGATCCGCCGTGCCGGATCGTCCGCCGGTAGCAGCCGCTCCACCAGGTGCTGCGCGTTGTCGATGAGCCGTCCGTCCAGCCGGCCGCCGGCATCGCGTCCGATGACGCCGCCGGGCGGCGCCGGGGTGTCCTCGGTGATCCCGGCCAGGCGCAGCGCGTAGGAGTTGACCACGTCGTTGTGCCCGCCTCGTTTCACCAGCACCGGATGGCGGTCGGTGGCCCGGTCGAGCTCGGCCGCGGTGGGCATGCGCCGTTCGGCCAGGTTGAGCTCCTGCCAGTTCGTCGTGGTGCGGATCCACTGGCCCTCGGGGGTAGTGGCCGCCCGCTGCCGGATCAGCTCCACGAACTCCTCGATCGTGTTCGCCAGGTGCACGGGGACGTCGTTCGCGCTGCGAGCGGCGAAGATCAGGTGGGTGTGGGTGTCGTCGAAGGCCGGCAGGACCGTCGAGCCGGGCAGGTCGTGGACCAGGGTGCGCCCCGACCGCCAGGCGTCCAGGCCGTTCGGGTCGGCGGAGGTGGCGACGACGCGGTCGCCGCGTACCGCGAGGGCACGCTGGACGGGCAGGCCGGCTACCAGCGTGTGCACCGCACCCGCCCGGATCAGGAGGTCGGCATAGGGATGAGTCATGCCATCGACGGTACGAGCGGGGCGGACCGGCATGCTCCCGTCATGTGACTTACTTCCGGGGCGAATCGGAGAGCTCGGTCGCTGGGCCCGGTCGGCGGGCCCAGTCGCCGGGCTTGGTCGGCGGGCTTGGTCGGCGGACCCAGCCGCCGGGCTCAGCCGCGCATGATGGGCTCCAACGCGTCGCGAAGCGCGGCTCGGGAGGTGATGCCGAGTTTCGGGAAGAGCTGGTAGAGGTGGCTGGAGACCGTTCGTGGGGACAGGAAGAGCTTCTCAGCGATCTGCTTGTTGGTCAGGCCGGCCGCGGCCAGGGCGGCTATCTCCCGCTGTTGTGGGGTGAGGGCCACGCCCTCGGGGCGCGGCGGGACGTGCACCGGGGCGCCGCAAGCTCGCAGTTCCTTGCTCGCGCGCTCGGTCCACGGCGCCGCGCCGAGCCGGGTAAAGGTCTCGACGGCGTTGTCGAGATGCCACCGGGCCCGGGCCGGAGCCTTGCTGCGACGCAGCAGCTCGCCGAAGTACAGCTGGACCCGCGCCGTGTCGAACGGCCAACGCTCCACCGCGACGACCGACAGCGCCTCCTGGAACAGCCGCGCGGCTTTCTGGTCATCCTCGGCCACCAGCGCGGCCGAGGCCAGCACGATCATGCGCAGGCGCGGGGAGACGGCCTCCAGGCCGGCCTTCCGCGCGGCGGCGGCGTGGTCGAGCCCCTGTTGCCGCCGACCGGAGCGGACTGCCGCCTCGACCTGGTCCAGGATCGTCCACACCGCGTGCCCGGCGAAGGGCGCCAACTCCCCGGCCGGCGTGATCACCTGCGCGTGGTGGTAGGCGCGTTCGAAGTCGTTCTGCGACAGGGCGATCAGGGTTCTGATATGGGCGGCGTAGCAGCGGACAGCCTGGGCCCGGCGGGGGGCGGCCCACAGTTCGATCTCGTCCGCGAGCGCGCCGGCGGTCTGGAGGTCGCCCTGCACCGCTGCCAGGCACGCCAGAGTCCACTTGCCGGTCCAGGCCCGCAGCGGATAGTCGAGCTCCGCGCACAGCGCCAGCCCGTAGCCGACCACCTCGCGCAGCTCGATCCACTGGCCGGTGCTCCAGGCATGGCTGCCCCACAGGAAGGAGGCCTGGATGGCCGGGAAACAGTTGGTCCCGGCGCTGCCGCCGCGCGCCGTGCGCCGCAGCTGTCCGTCCACCGCCCCGAGGCGGTCGCCGTGGGCCGCGGCGGTCGCGATCCGCACGATCCGGGCCGGGTCCGGCTCACCGGGCAGCGCCGCGAGCGCGGCGTCGAGCCGGGCCCAGTCGCCGGGCCGGGCCCGCGCCGGGTCGGCGAACGTCCTTCGGAGCAGATACAAGGCCTCGGGGACCGACGTGCACTTCGCGGCGACCGCGTCATAGTCCGCCCACTCCTGCCCGTCTCTGCCGCTGTGGACGCAGGCCATCAGCAGCAGGGACAAAGCCTCGGCCACGGTGCTGTCGCCGGTGTCGTAGGGCGCGGGCTGGGAGGCGAACGCGCCGGTCAGCAGCCGGTGCGCGGTACGGATGTCCCCGTGAATGTTCAGGGCGTACACGGCGGCGGCCACCGCCTCGGCCAGCGAGTCGGCCTCCGGGGCGGCGTGGCGCGCGGAGTTCAGCAGCTTCGGGACGTCGCGCACATAGCCGGTGAGGATCGCGCCGACGTACGCCGCCTTGGCCAGCCGTCGCGCGCGCTCGGTCCCGTCCGGGCTCAGGTCGGCCGAGCGCAGCAGCCCGGCCACCGCGTTCGGGCCGTCCCCGCGCCGGGAGCTCAGATCGGCCACCTCCTCCAGCAGAGCCGCGATGGACTCGTCGGGCTCGATCACGGCCCGCGCCAGGTGCCAGGCCCGCTGTTCCGGCGTGTCGTGCCAGGCCGCCGCCAACGCCCGATGCGCCCCGCGCCGCTGGTCGCTGGTCGACAGCGCCACCACCGCCGAGCGCATCAGCGGGTGGCGGAACGCCAGGCGGCCGGTCACGTCGTCGACGTCGATCAGCCGGGCCCGTTCAGCCGGCGCCAAGTGCTTCAGGTGGCACTTCCCGGCCACCGCGCGGCGCACCACTTGCAGGTTGCCGCTGCCTTCCAACGCCGCCAAGAGCAGAAGATGCCGCGTGGGCGCGGACAGGCCCTCGACGCGGGAGGCGAAAGTCGCCTGCAACCGGCGCGTCAGCGGAAGCTGCTCGGGCAGGGCCCGGGGCTCGGTGCGCTGAGCGTCGGTCAGCGCGGCGGGCAGCTCCAGCAAGGCCAGCGGATTGCCCTCCGCGGCGGCGATCAGTTGGCGCCGCACCGGCGCGGCCAGCCCCGGAAAGCTCCGCGTCAGCAACTCCTCGGCGGCGTCCTGGCGCAGTGGCCCCAGGTCGAGGGCCGGGATCCCGCGGCAGTCGAAGAAGCTCTCCTCTCCCATCCGCGCGGCGCACAGCACCCCCACTCCGCAGCCCGGCAACAGGCGCGCGACCCGTCCCAGGACGGCGGCACTGGCGCGGTCCAGCCATTGCGTGTCGTCGAGTATCAGCACGATGGGATGCCCGGCCGACAACTTCGAGACCAACGCCAACAGGGATTCGGCGACCGCCTCGTCGCCGGGCGTCCGGCCCTGCGCGCATCCGAGAACCGTGGCCAGCGCGGGTATCCGCCCCGCGGCCAGCCGGCTTTCCGGTGAGGATTCCAACAGCTGCCGCAGAGCGCCGTAGCCGATCTGGGCCCGGTACTGGACTCCGCCGATCGACATGACCCGGATCCCGAGCTGCCCGGCCCGTCGGGCCGTCGCCGTCAGGAGCGCCGTCTTGCCGACGCCCGCCTGGCCGAGGACGGCCAGCGATCCGCCGCCGCGCGGGACGTCGGTCAGGAACGCGTCCAGCCGTGCGAGGTCTTCGTCGCGGCCGATCAGGGGCAGGTCAGCTTCGATCACCATGACTCTCAGTCAAGCCGCGCGGGGATGCGGCTACCAGGAAAAGCCGTGTGCAAAAGTAGCCGCGGCCACGAGCGCATGCGCGCTATCGAAGGAGGACTGCGCGTCGCCGACTGGTGTGGGACCTGGTGCCGTGCCGTGCCGTGCTGTGCTGCCGCGCCCCGCAGGTGCTGTCTGCCTCTGCGGGGCGCGGCTCGCGCGTGGCCATGGAGGTGCGCGCGTCAGGGTTGGTTTGTCACGCGGTCGTCAGCGTGAAGTCGAGCTCGAAGACACCGCCCCTGCGGATCGTCACCTCCTTGGTCTGCGAGGCGTATCCCGAGGTGGAGGCGACTACTGTCATCGGCTCGGCCCGGCCGGGCAGCCACAGCGAGTACGCGCCGTGGGCGTCGGTGGTGACCGTGTACCGAGCGTGAGCGCAGGTACAGGTGCCGGATGTCGCGTCGCGTGCCGGGCACAGCTGCACCGTCGCGCCGGGGAGCGGCTTCGCGGCGCTGCCCGGTGTGGCGGCGGAGGTCACCGTGCCCGTGACCTCGGCCCAGGACCGGGGCACGGCCACGCGCAGGTTCACCGGCAGTGCGTTGCTGACGTACGGGGTGTCGGTGGTGAAGGTCAGCGCGCCGGTGTACTTGCCCGGCGCTGTGATCTGCGAGGTATCGATCGTTACTCGGACGTGGACGCTCTGGCCTGGCGCCAGCTCCAATGCGCCGTGGTTTCGTTGAGTGGTGAGCCAGGGGACTGTGTCGCCGCCGCACTGGTCGAAGCCGGGCAGTACCTGGGACACGGCGTTCCCGCTGGGGAAGGCGGCGCCGGCGGCGATCGCGCCGCCGATCTGGTACATGCCGCAGCTTGCGCCGCCGCTGCGGAAGGTGGGGTAGACCGCGTTCGGCAGTGCGCTCCAGACGTTGTTGAGCGGGTCGTACTGTTCGGCCTGGTTGGTGCCGTCGGTGCCGGTGATGCCGCCGACGATCTGCAACTGGCCGTTGGCGCCGCTGGACGACATGCCCCAGTCGGTGTACGGGATGTCAGTGGCCTGTGTCCAGGTGTTGGTCTTGGGGTGGAAGAGGTATGTCGAGGCCAGGCCCTGGGTGTGGCCGCCGGAGTCGTGCGTGTCGCCGCCCGCGCAGATCACCTCCGCGGTGATGCCGGCACAGGCGCCCCACTGCATCGACACCGGATAGTCAGCCAGCTTGGTCCAGCTGTCGGCGTTCGGCGAGTAGCGGTAGACCGCTGAGGAGAGACTCTCGCAGCCGTCGGTCGCGCAGCCGCCGATCACGTACAGGCTGCCATCGAGCACCGAGGCGGTGGACGCGGCCGTGCTCTGCGGCAGGTCCGCGACCTGAGTCCACGAATCGCCGCCCGGATGGTAGGCGTAGACGGTGGACTGGATCTTGCCGTCGTGGTTCCAGCCGCCGACCACGTACATCGTGCCGTTCAGGAATGCCGCCGACGGGGACTCCAGCGCCTGGGGCAGCGGGGCGATGGCGGTCCAGGAAGCGCTGACCGGGTCGTACACGAAACTGTCGGCGAGGGCCACGCCGCCGACGAGCTGAGTCACGCCGCCGACGGAGTAGGCCCGGCCCTGGTAGTACCCGACGGCGTTGTCCATGATCGGCTCGGGGTAGTCGGCGATGGCTTGCCAGCCGCCGGTGCCCGGCACCGGAGCGATCGCAGGCGTCTGCTTCGCTGGAGTTGCCGGACGCTGATTCGCCGGAGCCTGATTCGCCGGAGCCTGATTCGTTGGAGTCTTGCCCGCCGGATCCGTGCCTTCGGAACGGACCGCCGGACCGGTCGGGTAGTCACCCGGCACCCGCTTCAGCGGCACCGGCGCGCTGGATGTCCCGGCAGGGGACTCGGGATCCGGAGCCGCCGCATCGCTCGACGCCGCATCGCTCGACGCCGCATCGCTCGACGCCGCATCGGCACCGGGTGCGGTGGAGCCGGCGCTCTGCTCGCCGAGCGTGACGTGCAGCGGGGCCCGGCCGGTGTTGGTCAGGGTGACGTCCCGCTGGGTCTTCGTGCCGAGCTCCTCGCTGACCGACAGCGACGACGGACCCACCGAGAGCCGCCCGGCCTGCACGGTGACATCGTGCTCGACGACCGAATCCGCGATCGTCTTGGCAGTCGTGGTCGCCGTGGCGTACCGGTTGGCCGCGGTGGTGTAGGTGTGCCGGCCGGCACCCTGGCTGAACAGCCAGTAGAAGCCGTCGGCGGTCGCGGTGTCCTCCGGAGTCGGGTGACTGGTCGCGGTGGCCGTCGCGTTCGCCGTGTCCGTGGTCACCGCACCGTTGAGCGGCTGGTGCGTGTTGCCGTCGGTGACGTCGCCCTCCACGATGCCTCCGGGCACGGTGCGGCAGGTGCCGACGTAGACGTTGTCGAGCTGCCACAGCGAAAGGCCCGCACCGCTGTAGTGGAACCGCACCTGGACGCCCGCGTGACCGGCCAGACCGGTCAGCGGTACGGCGACCGGACCCTGGACCTCACTGCCGTTCGCGATCCAGATCTGGTGCCAGGTCTTGCCGCCGTCGCCGCTTCCGTCGACCTCGGCCACGGTACCCGCGGCCGGCAGGTACGCGGTGAGGAACTTCAACTCCGCGTTGGGCTGCCCGGACAGGTCCATGACCGGCGAGACGAAGTCGGTGTCCTCGGCCGCGCCGTTGTGGTCGTACGGGTCGGCGGTGCCGAAGTTGCCCGAGCCGGTGGTGAGGTTCCACATAGAGTTCGGGTCGTCGAACTCCCAGGTGGCAGCCGCGCCCTTGTTATTGGTGACGGTCCAGCCGCCCTTGCCAGTGGTTCCGGTCCACCCTTCGAAGTCCGCCTGGGCCGGGTAGGAGTAGCCGGGGGCCGTGCAGAGGTTCTGATCGGCTCCCACCGCGAGGTTCTGGGCCACGTCGGCGGTGCCGACCGTGACCGACTGGTCGGCGGTGCCGTAGCCGGGATAGATCGGCGTCACGTGCAGTTTGTACGTCGCGTCCTCGGGCAGGCTCACCGAGTAGGCGCCTGTCTTCGGGTTCGAATAGATCGCGCCGTTCGGGTAGCCGTCGATGGTGATCTTCGAGTACAGCCCCCACTTGTGGCCGGTCGAGTCGAGCACCTTACCCGAGACCGTCTTGGACGGGATGGCGGACAGCGTGAGGTTCACAGTCGTGGTCTGGTTCGCGGTGATCTGCACGCCGGCTTGCGTCGCGGACTTGAAGCCGTACGCCGATGCGGTCGCGCTATAGGTACCCGGCGTGACTCCGATGGTGAACTTGCCTTGCGCGTCGGTTGTCGCGTGGAAGGTCAGGCCTTGCGACGCGTCGGTGAGAACGACACTGGCGTTCGGTACCGGGCTGCCGGCCGAGGACGTCAGGATGCCGGTCGCGGTACCGAGACTGCCCAGGGTCAGCGCGGTGACGCCGTTCGGCGTGCCCATGCCGGTCGGGCCGTCCCAGCCGACACCGGCGGTGCACAGTACGTTGCCGCAGCTGCCATCAGAGCCCTGTGTCACGTCGAACAGGTGGTTGCCGCCGAAGGCGTACGGATAGGTCACCGGGTATGTCCCGGCGACTGGCGTGCCGGCCAGGGCGTACATCGCGGTGATCAGAGGCGCGGACAGGCTGGTGCCGCCGACCTGCACCCACCCCGGTTGGCCGAGCGTGTCGTAGACCGCCAGGCCGGTGTTCGGATCGGCGACCGCGGAGATGTCGGTGGTGGCCCGCTTGGCACAGTCGGTGGCCAGGCCGGCCTGGAACACCGGCTGCGGCTCGTAGGCCGAGCAGCCGGAACCACCGGAGGCCCATGCGGTCTCGGTCCAGCCCCGCGTGGTCGACGGGGCGGCTGTCAGTGTGGTGCCGCCCACCCCCACGACGTTCGCGTCGGACGCCGGCCAGTTGACCACGTTTCCGGTGTCGCCGGAGCTGGCCACGATCGCCACGCCGGGGTGGTCGTAGTCGGTGTCGGCCAGTTCGCCGGCGAACTCACCGGGGATGCCGTAGGAGTTCGAGACGTACTTCGCGCCCAGGCTCACCGCGGTCTTCTCAGCGGTGCCCAGGTCGGAGGAGGCGGCGCTGGCCGCCTCGACCAACAGGATGTGGCACTGCGGGCAAGCCGAGGACACCGCGTCGACGTCGAGCGAAGTCTCTTCAGCCCAGCCCTTGTCGTCGGCCGGGTAGTCGGTACCGCCGGATTGGTCGGTCTTGCGGAAACATCCGTTGGCGGAGGTGCAGGCGGGCAGACCATAGTGCTGGCGGAAGATCGCCAGGTCGGACTCCACGGTGGAGGCGCCGAACGCGTCGACGATCGCCACGGTCTGCCCCTGGCCGCCGTCGGGCAGGTGGTAGGCGGCCTTGATCTGGGCCGGACCGAGCGCGGTGGCCGGTGGGCCGTCGGTGCCGGCGATCAGGCTGCGGGCCTTGTCCGTGGCTTCCAGCGCGAAGCAGACCGCGTGGCCGGGGGCCGGGTCGGGCACGTTGCACGTCGCCGGGCTGTAGTCCGGCCGGCCCGCGGCAAGCTTGGCCAGGCGCGGGTCGCTCTGTGTCTCGGCCGTAGGCGGCTTGGGCGTCTTGGGCGGATTTGGTGTCACCGGGCCCTGCGACGAAACGACGCTCGTGGTGTTCGATGACGCCACGTCGCTCGGTGAGTTCGTACTCGCCGATGCCGGGGAGGCGTAGCAGAGGCTGAAGCCGATGAGGCCGGCTATCAGTCCGAGAAAGGGCGCACGCCGGCGCCCGCGGGAGTGCATCGGGGAGTTGCCTTTCGTGGTGGTGGCTGGCGTCCATGGCGAGTATGCGGCGTGAACGTGCGGTGCTCGATTGGGCAGATGCCCTAAAGAAAAGAATCAGTAAGAAGAAGAGTCAGTCTTGAGCCGAGTCCGCCATGGCCCCGAAACGTGTCTGCGTCACCAGGACGGCCAGCGCGGTCCGCGTTGACACACCGTGCTTGCGCATCGCGGAGTTGAGCTGGGCCGCGACGGTCTTGGGGGAGCGGGACAGCGCGATCGCGATCTCCCGGTTCGTCAGACCGCTGAGTAGCAGCTCCACTACTTCCTGTTCGCGCGGTGAGAGGTGGTTGCCGTAGCCGCGGCGCCCGGCCCTGCGGCGCCCCGGCTTCTTGCCGCCATGCTCCTGAATCGTGCCGGCTACACGTTCGGCATCCTTCTTGGCTCCGAGTACGGCCAGCCCCTGCGCGACCTCAGTCCACTGCGACAGCGCGGCTTCGCCCTCGCCAGCCTTCACCAGGCAAAAGGACTTCTGCTCACGGGCCAGCAGCGCAGAGTACGGTCGCGGCAGCGCCTGCCACGCGGCGGCGGCGACATCCCACGCGGCGGCGGCCTCGGCATGTTCGTCACGGCCCTGGGCGAGGAGGGCGCGGCAGGTCTCCAGTGCCGCACGGGTCGAGGGGATGGCCCGATCGTCGAAGCCCCCGGCGAACGCGGACACCAGATCCTCGGCCTCGCTGAGGCGTTCGGCCGCGATCAGCGCCGCCACCCGCACCGGCACGGTCTCTGTGGCCCACAGCCACATCTCCTTGCCCATGACCACTTCGACGGCGTCGTCAGTGAGCGACAGAGCCTCCTGGACATCGCCGGCGGCCAGGCGGAGCCGGGCGAGCGCGCCGGTCGATTCCATCGACATCTCGGCGATGCCGCGCCGGGCGGCGTCGTCACGGACCGAGCGCACCGCGTCCTCGGCGGTCGGGTCGTCGCCCGCGGCCGCGCCGAGCAGCCCGAGGACCAGTCGGCTGTCGAGCTGCATGACGGGTTCGTCATCGAGCCGCACCCAGTGCCGGGCGCGGTCCGCCAGACCGCTCCACGCGCCGGTGAACCAGTCCAGGTGCGCGATCGTCACCAGCGTCATGTCGCGCAGCCGCTGATGGCGGTGACGGCGCGAGAGGTCGCCGGCGATCGCCAGCCGCCGCCGGGCGTCCTGGTAGTGGCCCCACTGCATCGCGGCGTCGCCGGTGTTCATCGCGAGCCGGGCCAGGTCCAACGTGCCTTGTGACGAGGTCTGCTCAGTGGGAAAGCCCGCGGCCAGGTCCCAGCCGGCCGGGTCGCCGAGGTCGAGCAGAGCGGTGATCCGGTCGATCAGCAGAATGCGCCGTTCGGCCTCCGGCAGCCGGGACTCGGCGACCGACGCGGCCCGGTCGATCCAGCGCCGGAGTTCGGCGGCGGGCAGCGAGCCGATCCCGATCCGGCCGCCGAGGGTGGCCATCGCCCGCGCCAGGTCGGACGGGCTGTCCGCCAGGTCCGGGATGGCCCGCTGGAGCTGCTCGACGCCGCCCGCGTGCTCGCCGAGGTGGATCAGCATTCTGCCGAGCTGCTCGCGGATGCGGCCCCGGTCGGCCTGCTGGATCCGCTCGTCGTCCAGCACCGAACGCAAGGTGCTGACGACGTCGGCACGGCGCAGGTAGCCGGTGACTGAGAGCAGCGGGAACTTCTGCGCGATGCGCGCGACGTCGCTCGCGGGCAGCCCGCCCTCGGCGAGCAGTTCGTGCAGCAAGGACACCGCGGTCGGGTGGTCGCCGGCGGCCAGCGCGAGATCGGCGGCCTGCTCGGCGTACCGACGCCACTGCGTCATCTCGTTCGCGGCCCGGTAGTGGTAGGCCAGCCGCGCGACGGGTACCGGACGCTTGTCCTCGAGCGTCGCCGCGGCCCGCCGATGTGCCGCACGGCGATCCGGTCCGGCGGCCCGGCGGTAGACGGCGCGCGCGGCCAGGGCATGCCGGAAAGCTATGCGTCCGGCCTCGTCCTCATCGATCAGGCCGCTGAGGACCGCCTCGCGCAGCGCGGGCCCGACCTCGTCCGGAGTCAGACCGCTCACCTGGGCCAGCACCGGCTCCGCCTCGGCGTCCACGAGCACCGCCGCGGCCAGCAGCATCTGTTGTGCCTCGGCGCCGAGCCGGCCGACGCGATCGGTGACCGCGTCCCGGATCGAAGGCGGCACGTCGATCTCGTCCAGGGTGCGCCGGATCCACTCGCCGTCCCGCCGGACCAGGTCGGAGCGGGCGTGCAGCAGCCTCACCGATTCCTCGAGCGCCAGCGGCACGCCTTCGGTGCGCGAGTGCAGCAGCTCGGCGAAGGCCGGGGAGACCAGCTCGTCGTCCAGCATCGAGGAAACCAGCTGCGCGACCTCCGGCGGCTCCAGCCCGCCGAGCGTGACGCGGACGTTCCCCTGGCCGCCCGAGGAGTCCGCGACCTGCCGCGCGCTGGCCGACAGCCGCGGTAACAGCGAGTCGGCGGGAAGGTCCTCGGCCCGGTAAGTCAGCAGGAGGCTGATTCGCTGCGTGGGGCGCGTGGCGAGGAAGAGCAGGAAGTCCATGGTCGCCTCATCGGCCCAGTGCACATCCTCGACCACGAGCACGCGCACCCCGAGCCGGTCCAGCAGTTCGGCCAGCGCGCGGATCAGCCGGTGCCGCGCCGCCCCCGGATCGCTCAGCGGCTCCGGCGCGGGCGGCAGCGCATCGCCCCACTCCGGGAACAACGGACGCAGTGTCCCGGCCAGCGCGCTGAGTCTCAGCCCGGAGACGTCGGAGCGCCGTTGCCGCGCGGCATCGACGATCGGCCCGAGCGTGAGCGGCTCGCGGAACGGCGGGCACAAGGCGACCAGCGGCTCGGTGACTGGTGCGGCGCCCGGGTCGGCCGCACCGGCCGTGTGCGTCCGGAGGGCGGCCAGCGTTTCACGGACCAGCCGGCTCTTGCCGATGCCGGCCTCGCCTTCAACGAGGACCAGCGCGGAAGAGGCGAAGAGCGCGCGGACGACTTGAGTCAGCTCGGCCTCGCGGCCGACGAAGCGCGGTGTGCCGATCCGGGCAACGTGCGAGACACCAGCCTGCTGTTCAACCTCCGACGTGCGCCGATTCACGGTGCCAGACTACCGACGGCGCTCACCCCACCGGCTGCGGCGGCGGGAACTGTGCCGGTCAGGTGCTGTCCGACGGTGCGGAAGCGGTGAACATCGCGTTGAGGTCAGCCCGAAGTCTCCGAAGATAGGCGTCATCGACGTCGTCCACGATGAGCGACGCCTCCTCCCAGGCCGCGCGCGCGTCGGCGTGCTGACCGAGAGCGAGCAGGGCGCTGCTGAGGACCAGCAGACTCTCGGCACGGCCGGTGTGGTCGCCGATGGTTCGGCGCAGGTTCGCGGCCTGAGTCAGGAGTCTGACGGCTTCGCGGCTGTTGCCCTGGTCGCGCTGCGAGGTGCCCAGTTCGTTGGTGGCGTAGGCGACGGTGTAGAGCTCGTCGGCGGCCCGGGCGATCCGCACGGCTTCGATGAGGTGGCGGTCGCCTTCGGCGGGCCCGGCGAACTGCCGGAGTATCAGACCCAGGTTGATGAGGTCCTTGGCGATGAGACCCGGTTCGCCGATGCCGCGGGAGATCTCCAGTGCCCGCTCGATGAGACTCGCGGCTTCCAGCGGGCGGTCGGCTTTCACCAGTGCCGCACCGTAGGCGGTGTAGGCGTTGTTGAGGATCCGGGGATCCTGGAGGTGCTCGGCGGCTGCCACACAACGCTGTCCGGCGTCCAGGGCCTCGTCTTGGAGATGCAGCCGTCCCAGGGCGAAGGCCAGGGTGCTCAAGGCTTGCGCGTTGCCCGCTATGTCCCCGATACGTCGGGTGCGCTGTTCGATGACGCGGCACAACTCGGCCTGGTCGGACCACAGCATCTCCGCGAAGAGGTACTCAGAGGTCTGCAGGGCCAGCGCATGTGCCTCCGGCCCGGGGAGGGCGGCATCGGCCAGGGTGACGGCCGCGAGCAGGTTGGGGCGTTCGTCACGGAACCAGCGTTTGGCGGCGTCCAGATCGGCGAAGGCCGGTATCGCCTCGTACGGCGGGATCTTGGGCAGCGCCCGTTGCAGTGCACGTGGCGTGCGGTACGGGAGGTGGTCGGCCGCTGCCGCCGCCGCGTGGATGTACCAGCGGAGGCATCGAGTGACGGCCGCAGTCTGTTCCTCCGGTGAGAGTTCCTGGACGGCGAGTTCGGCCGCGAAGCCCCGCAGCAGGTCGTGAAGGTGGTAGCGGCCGGGCCCCGAGGTCTGGATCAAGTACGAGTCGACCAGGGTCTCCAATGTCTCCTGCGCCTGGTCCTCATCGATGCCGGCAAGTGCGGCGGCTGCCGCGGCGCTGATGCTCGGCCCGGTCAGCAAACCCAGCAGAGCGAACAGACGAGAGGGAGAAGGGGAAGGGGAAGGCCCGGCATCGGGATCAGCGCCGGCGATCGCGCCGGGCGGGAGCGCGGCGAGGCTGACCTCGAAGCTCGTCCGGACCGCCAGGTCGCCGATCCGCAGTTCGTCCAGCCGGCGGCTCTGGTCGGCGAGCCGCGTGGCCAGGGTCGCGACCGACCACGACGGCCGGGCCCGCAGGCGCGCGCCGGCGATGCGCAGCGCGAGCGGCAGACCGGCGCAGGCGTGCAGGATCTGGGCCGTGGCCGACGGTTCCGCGCGCAGCCGTTCGGCCCCGACGACCTCCCCCAACATCGTCAGCGCGTCGAACTCCGACAGCGGCTCCAAGTCGAGCCGGACGCCGCCGGGCAACTCGGCGAGGCGATTGCGGCTGGTGACCAGGACCGCGCAGCCGGCGGTCGCCGGGAGCAGCCGGGACAGGTGGGAGCTGTCTTTGGCGTTGTCGATGACGATCAGCATCCGCTTTCCGACCAGCTGGCCGCGGAAACGGGCGGCGAGGGCGTCGGTTCCGGCCGGCTGCGTGTCGGTCGGGGTGCCGAGTTCGCTGAGCCAGGTGCGCAGGACGTCGGCGGGGTCGCGCGGGAGGGGGCCCATGCCGTGCAGGTCGACGAACAACTGACCGTCGGGAAACCGGTCGGCGAGCTGATGGGCGACGGCCACGGCCAGCGAGGTCTTGCCCACCCCGCCGCTCCCGGTCACCATCGCGATCGCTGCCTGACCGGGCCGGTCGGCGCCGCCGATCAGGGCACTGCGAAGGAAGGCGATCTGCTCGGCACGCCCACTGAAGTCGCCGATGTCCGCGGGGAGTTGTGCGATGCCGGCGGCTGGTGCTGGTGCTGGTGCTGGTGCTGGTGCTGGCGTCGGGCTCGGGTTCGGGTTCGTGCTCAGGTTCCGATTCGGGTTCGAAAGAGCACGTCCGGCGCCTGGAGCCGGGCTGTAGTAGCCCAGCAGACTGCGGACTTGCTCATGCTCGGCCAGCCAGTAGGCGACGTCCCCGCCGCACGCCGTGACGAACGCCGCGGTGACCTCGCGGCTGGGCAGGGTGTTTCCGGCCGCGGCCCGCGACAAGGTGGCGATCGAGAAATGCGTCCGGGCGGCCAGGGTCTGGTAGGACGGCGATCCGGCGGCCATGCGCACGCTGCGCAGTCCCGCCGCGAACGCTGAAAGCGGGCTGTCCGCCTCCCTCAGAGGCCTTTCCCTGCGTCCCATCGCGGCGGCATCCCTTGACGCGTCAGTGAGTTGTTTCAAGATTTTTGCACGCCGGGCCAACAATCTGACGTCTCCCTAGGCTCGGGGACGTCCTCGAACCAGAACGGGAAGGGAAACCATGCGCACTCGAAGCATTCTGGCCATCGCCGCGACCGGGCTCACCGCGGCCACGATCACCATCGGCGTTCCGGCCGCCGCGTTCGCGTCCAGCGGCGGCGGCTGCACCTCGCGCAACGGCGTCGAGGCCTGCATCAGTGCCGACAGCACGGGTGTGAAGCCGGACGCCTACATCAACGCCCTGCCCGGCGGGTGCTCCTCGATCCTCATGTACGTGATGAACGACAACACCGGAGACCTGGTCTGGCAGACCGGGCTCCCCTGCAAGACCGGTCACTACGGCCCCTGGCATCTGACCGGTTCCAACGGGACCGGCTACACCACCTACATCGAATACACCTCCAGGACGGGCGGCCAGTCGGAGGAGGTCGTCTCTCCGAACGAGCGGTTCAGCAACTAGCCGCACCGAAGCGGATCAACCGCCTCACCTGCCGACGGCCCCGGCCCACTCCTCTACGGTGGCGACGTCGGCCTGCCGCGGGAACACCTTCTCGGTGAGCACCCGGTGCACCTCCAGGTCGCCGTCCAGGCAGCCGTCAGCCAGGACGGTGAGGCCGAAGTCCAGGTCGGCGGCCTGGCGCAGGGTGGACAGCACGACGCCGCTGGTGGCGATGCCGGTGAGCACCAGGTGCCGGACGTCGCCGGCCCGGAGCACGACGTCCAGGTCGCTGCCGGCGAACGCGCTCACCCGCTTCTTCGTGACGACGACTTCGCCGGGCAGCGGCGCGACGTCCGGGTGGATCCGGGCACTGAGATCGCCTTCGACGAACCTGCCGCTCTGTGCCAGCGCGCCGAACGTCTTGTTGCGGGGGCTGATGTCCGGGTGTCCGGGGCGGAACCCGACCACCACGTAGACGACCGGGACGCCGGCCGCCCGGGCGGCGTCGATCGCGCCCCGCAGGCGCGGCAGATAGTCGGCGTCCGGGTGGCGGTCCACGATGGCCTGCTGGACGTCCATCACGAGCAGGGCGGTCTCCGGCATGCTTGCTCATCCTTCTTTCGTCGAGGCGGCCGGCTGCTCCGGTCCGGCCTGGTGGTGGCGGCCGCGGAGCACCGAGGCGAGCGCCCCGATCAGTGACATCGCCGCGGCCGCGCTGAAGACGGTGACCAGTCCGTGGTGGAAGGGTCCGGAGACCAGTTCGGGGAAGAACCGGTTGCCGGTCAGGGTCTGGACGCTGTGGGCCGGCAGGGTGTGCAGGACACCGCTGGGCGCGAGGAGCTGGGCGATCGGGTTCTTGCCGAGGAACGTGGCGAACAGCGTGCTCACCGGTGGCAGCCCCGCGACCTGGTGGGCGGTGTCCGCCGGCACTCCCTGGGCCTGCAGGCCGGTGCTCAGGGTGTGCGGCAGCGAGCTGGCCAGCCCCGCGATCATCAGGGAGAAGAACAGGCCGATCGACAACGCGGTGCCGGAGTTCTGGAACGTCGCGCGCATCCCGGAGGCGACACCGCGCTGATTCGGCGGCACGCTGCCCATGATCGCCGAGGTGTTCGGGGCCGAGAACATCCCCTGGCCGATTCCGCTGAGCAGAAGCAGGGCCGCGAACGCCGGGTATGCGAAGTCCACCGGCAACAGCAGCAGGCCGACGAACGCGGCGGCGACCAATATCAGGCCGGTGGTGGAGAACAACCGCGCGCCGAATCGGTCCGACAGGTAGCCGGACAGTGGTCCGGCGATGAGGAATCCGACGGTCAGCGGGAGCATGAAGATGCCGGCCCACAGCGGGGTGCGTTCGAAGTCGTAGCCGTGCAGCGGCAGCCAGATGCCCTGCAGCCAGATGATCAGCATGAACTGCAGCCCGCCGCGGGCGATCGCGATGAGCAGCGCCGCCAGGTTCCCGGCGGCGAAGGCGCGGATGCGGAACAGCCCGATGTTGAACATCGGCTCGGCGATGCGTGTCTCGGCGACGCAGAACACGACCAGGAGCAGCACCCCGCCGATCAGGCCGCCCAGGACCCAGGGGTTCGTCCAGCCCGTCGAGTGGCCGCCGTAGGGCTGGATGCCGTAGGTGATGGCGGCGAGCAGCGAACCGGCCCCGGCGGTGAAGGTGATGTTGCCGACCCAGTCGATGCGGCCGGGCTTGCGGGTTCCGACCTCCCGCAGGCTGCGGTAGGACCAGATGGTGCCGATGACGCCGATCGGGACGCTGACCCAGAAGACCGCGCGCCAGTCGATGGCCGCGAGCAGACCGCCGGCCAGCAGGCCGAGGAACATCCCGGCCAGCGCGGTGATCTGGTTGACGCCGAGCGCCATGCCGCGCTGTCGGGCCGGGAAGGCGTCGGTGAGGATCGCCGCCGAGTTCGCCGTCAGCATCGATCCGCCGACCGCCTGGACGACGCGGAACCCGATCAGCCACAGCGCGCCGCTGCCGCCCTTCAGCGGGTCGACCGACAGGGCCAGCGAGGCGCAGGCGAAGATCGCGAAGCCCATGTTGTACATCCGGACCCGGCCGAACATGTCGCCGAGGCGGCCGAGGGCGACCACCAGGACCGCGGAGACCAGCAGGTAGCCCAGGATCATCCAGAGCAGGTAGCCGATGTTGCCGGGCGCGAGCGGGTCCAGGTGGATGCCGCGGAAGATCGCGGGCAGCGAGATGATGACGATCGAACCGTCGACGGCGGAGATCAGCACGCCCAGCGTCGTGTTGGACAGCACGACCCACTTGTAGCGGTCGTCCGTGGTGCGGTCGCCTTTGGAGCCGTCGTCCGCGGCACGGACGCCGGACCGGTCCTTCGGCGCGGATCTCACAGCCGCTCCGCGAGCCGGTCCAGCAGCGGCAGCACGGCGAGCATCGCGTGCCGTTCCGCCGGCGTGAACTCTGTGTCGAGGGCCGCCGCTATTCGCTGCACCGACTCTGACCGGCGGTCCGCCAGCAGGGCCCGGCCCGCGTCCGTCACGGCGATGACCACGCGGCGGCCGTCGCCGGCGTGCTGCCGCCGGCTCACCAAGCCGCGCTGCTCCAGGTTCGCCAAGGTCGCCGCCATGGCCTGCGGGCGCACCCGCTCGGACTCGGCGAGCGAGCTGGGGGAGTCCGGGCCCTCCCGATCCAGCCGGGACAGGACGGACAGCTCGGAGAGCGCCACGTTCCCCACGGCGTGGGCGTGCCGCACACTGCGCGAGATACGGCCCACGACCAGCTGTAACTCGGCTGCGAGCTCTTCCGCGTCAGGCGCGTGCCGAATGATCTCGTCCACAAGTAGTTACTTTAGTTTAATTAACGCGATGTAACTACCCCGTCTCGCGGACTACCACTGCTCGGGCTTGAGGCCGTCCACGAGAGCACGGGGACCGGTCCCGGCGTTTTCCCTCCAGCCTGATCATCCGCTCTGTTAAGGTCCGACGCGGGCCAGGCGACGGGGCGAGCGTATACAGGGGGAGCCGGGATGAAGCCTTTGCAGGACTCTGATCCCCGGAGTATCGGTCCCTACCAATCCCTGGGTGTACTGGGCGCGGGCGGCATGGGCCGCGTCTATCTCGGTGTCGACGCCGACGGCCATCAGGCCGCTGTGAAGGTCGTCTACGCCGACCTCGTCCGTGACGAGGACTTCCGCAAGCGCTTCACGCGCGAGGCGTCCGCGACCGCGCGCGTGAGCGGACGGTTCATCGCCCAGGTCGTCGCCTCAGACCTCGAAGCCACGCCGCCGTGGCTGGCCACGGAGTACATCGACGGCCCGTCGCTGCACGATGCGGTGGCCAAGCAGGGCGGCGCGCTGTCGCCGAGCCGGGCGCAGGAGATCGCCGCGAGTCTGGCCGAGGCGCTGGACACCATCCACGCGGCCGGGGTGGTGCACCGAGACGTCAAGCCGGCCAACGTCCTGCTCGGTCCGGACGGGGCCTACCTCATCGACTTCGGTATCGCCCGCGAGGCCGCCGCCAGCACCATCACGCGCACCGGGACGGTCGTCGGCACGCCGCCGTTCATGGCGCCGGAGCAGATCCGCGGGCGCCGGACGCTGGGGCCGCCGGCGGACATCTTCGCGCTCGGCGGCGTGCTCGCCTACGCCACCACCGGGCGGCATCCGTTCGGCGAGGGCGACAACACGTCGCTGGCCTACCGCATCGTGCACGAGGAACCGGACCTCGACGGGGTCGAGGACCAGATCGTCAAGGCCCTGATCCTGGCGTGCCTGGCCAAGAACCCCGAGGACCGGCCGACGGCCGGCCAGGTCCAAGCACGGCTCAGCGCGCTCGCGGGGCCGGAGGGGAACGGGGGCGCCTCGGAGGATACGGTGGTGATCGACGGCGCCGAACCGCGGACCCTCGCCCAGACCCCGACCGAATCCCTGCCTCCCACGGGACAACGTCGCCGACGCTGGACCATGGTCGCCTTGGCGACGGCCGCGGTCCTGGTCATCAGTGCCGGAATACTCGGGGCGGGCCTGGGCGGCAGCAAACGGCCGGGCGATTCCGGCAAGGCGGCGCTCGGCGGCGGCGAATACCCCGGTGCGGCGGCAGGGGCATCTTCTTCGTCCAGTTCGCCGGCACCTGGCGCCACCAGCCCCGATGCGCAGGCCGCCACGTCGGGATCCCCGGGATCGCACTCGGCCGCCCCGCCGCCGACGCTCGGCACCACGACCGTCTCGGGGACCACCAGCATCCAGGGGGCGGGACCCGGCCCAGGGCCCGACACCTCGATCACCACCTCACAGTCGGCGCCGAACCAGACGACACCGACCTCTTCGACCCGGAAACCACCGCCTTCCCCGCCGTCGACCAGCAAGCCCGTTCCCCCGCCGCCGACCAGCAGCCAGCCCCGCGGAAGCGCACCCCAGCCACCGACCGGCGCGACCGCCACGGTCGGGACGGCGAGCGGCTTCAGCGGCTTCGTGGTGACCATCGCCTGGCAGCCGGTCAGCGGCGCGACCGGCTACGACATCCACTACACGAACAACGGCACGTCGACCGGCGGCACGACCACGGACACGACCTACCACACCGCCGACACCAGCTACCAGGTGTCCGGCTGGCAGGCCTACCCGACGGGATATTGCTACTCCGTCCGCGCGGTGAACGCGTACGGGGTCTCGGCTTGGGACTCGGGCAGTCCGCACTGCAGCTGAAAGGAAACCTCACCGATGGCACGTGACCACGACCAGTGGCAAGCGCTCACCTACGAGGTGGGTTACGCACTCGTCGACGCGGCCCCGGAGGGCTGGCGGCAGATCGAGCTGTTCAGCCGGGTCACCGCCGAGCTGCAGGACTTCACGCTCACCGTGCTGATGGCCGACGGTGAACGGGCCGAGGTCGAGCTCCCGGCCGCGGCGATCCCAGCGGTGCTCGGCATCCGCGACGCTTATTACGTCCAGGGCGAAGGCACCTGGTTCTCGATGCGGTTCCTGATCGAGGCGCCGAGCAAGCTCTACCTGCTGTACAACCTGGACTGGGACCCGGAGTGGGACCCGAACGTGGACCCCTCCGCCTGGCTGCGCGACCTGGAGCGCTACCCGCGCGACGCGTTCCACCTTCCGCCGTGGCTACGGGAGAAACTCGCCGAGGCCGGGGCCGAAGTCCCGCCGACGCCGCCCGAAGTGGTGGAGTTGCCACTGGATCCCGAGGGCCAGAACCAGATCTGGCAGGATCTTTCGAACCGTATCGTGCTGACCGTGCCGACCGACTGGCAGCAGGTGTTCCTGACCTACCGTGTCGTCGGCGACCACGTCGAGCTGCCCGTGATGGTCCGCCGAGCCACCGACGGCGGCTCGTACCTTTGGGAGCCGCCCGCGGAGGTCGCCGAACTGCTGGCGAAGCTGCGGGCCGGGATGTACCGGGAGGGCCGCGGCACCTGGTTCCAGGCCGGCGGGACGATCGACATGAAGTCGCACACGGAGTTCACCTACGTCTGGGATGCCGAACCGTCCTGGGACGAAGCCCCGCCGACCACGGCACTCGCGCGCGAGCTGGAACTGTTCCCCCGCACCGGCGCGAACCTGCCGGAGTGGCTCGCCGAACGCGTCGGCGCGGCGGCCGCGGCGACCCTGGCCGCCGCGACCGACCCGAAGACGGCCGAGACCGAGGCATTGCGCGCAGCCGAGGACGCCGCCGCGGAACTGGCCCTGGACCCCACCCGCTACCGGATCGGCGACGTCGCCGACGGGGCCTGGTGCCTGGTGCCCGAAGCGGACGCCTGGGCGGTGTTCCTCGCCGTGGGCGGGCAACGCTTTCAGCGCGCGGAGTTCGCGACCGTGCAGCACGCGGTCCGGTACTTCGTCGGGCACCTGTACCTGAACCGTTCCGCCTTCCGGGACGAGCTGGCACCAGACGCCAAACGGCGCACCGACGAGTGGCCGATCCAGCCACTCGGCGACGACGCGGGACTCCAGATCTACAGCGGCAAGCGAATCCTCACCCTGCCACCGGGCACCGAGATGGACCGCTACGGCGAACCGTCGGGCAACACGCTGTACGCCGTGGGCACCGACTGGACGCACCGCTCCCAGCCGCCAGAAGTCCGCGACCACGAGTACCACATCTACCGGCTACTCCGCCCGGTCCGCGGCATCGTCGCCTCACCGATCGCCTGGTACGACGAGGCGGGCGGCGGCACCGTGTACGTGCTGGAGCGCTCGGTGGCCGACCTGCTCGCCGACGGTTCGCTCGAGCCGCTCGAACAGCCGACTGTTTGCGCGCCTGCGCCTGCGTCTGCGTCCGCGCAGGGCTAGTGCCGCGTCAGGCAACCTTTGCTCGGGAGTTCGTGACGTAGTTCGTGATGTAGTTTTCGGGACGTAGTCCGCGATGCGCCGGTCGTCGGGCGGGATCTGGTGGTGGCTGTTGCTGCGGGCCGGGTGCGGTTGGGGTGTGGTTTTCAAAGCTTTTTACGGCCTTCGGTCATAGTTGTGCCGGTTCGGGGTTCGGGTCGGCGAGTCGTGTTTGTCGGCTGCCGGTTCCCGCGTTCACAACCCCGCCCCACCTCAGGCCTCTTCAACTCCGGCAAGTCAGAGCAAGGACACAGGCAAGGTCAACAGCACAGGCCAGATCAAGAGCAAGATCAAGAGCCACAAGCAAGATCAAGGTCAAGAGCTGTGGTGAAGGGCCGGGCCTCCGGCGGGCCTCGGCAACCTCAGGGAAACTAGCGCGGTTCCCTAGGGTGGCTGGGTCAGGGCTCAGCGGCTGCGGTTTGTGAGGTGGTGCGGTCCGTTCCCCTCGGTCGCGTCGTCAGCCCGGGGGGTACAGCACCGGTGTCCGGGGGTCAAGTCCGCGCGCGGCGGTTGGGTGCCTGAGCTGCGGTTTTGTGCAGCGCGAACTTGACCCCCGGCCACCGGCACTGTAGGCGAAGCCCTGCCGACGCGACCGAGGGGAACGAACCGAAAACCAGCCGGAAGAATGGCAAAGCCCGGTGGTTCGGTACCGGCGACTCGCCGAATTCGGCCGCCGGTTCAGCGCCTGGCAGCGCACCAGCCCCGAGGTGCACATTCCCGGCTGGCGGGTGCGGATCGCGCCGACTACCAAGACAGACACAGGCGGATAGCGGATTGGCCTCGCCACCAAAGCCGATGCTGCGGACAGCAAGGCCTGCCGGGGATATCAGTCGCGGTTGGTTGCTGTGGCACGGCTGCACCGCACCCGGGCATGTTCTCGACCAACTGACCAGCGACCTGCCGCCATAGCCTCACCGACAGCTGCGTCACCAAGCCGTGTCCTCGTTCCTTGCGATTGCTATTCTTCCGGCTGGTTTTCGGTTCGTTCCCCTCGGTCGCGTCGGCAGGGCTTCGCCTACAGTGCCGGTGGCCGGGGGTCAAGTTC
>NZ_JAAFYZ010000162.1 GCF_018274385.1 Catenulispora pinistramenti
GCCTGGCGCCGCGCCCTCAGCCCCCTGACCCCCGCCCAACGCCGCACGGTCATCGACACGCTCCTCGCGTACGAGGCCGCCGTGGGGGAGTTGCGGGGCACGTGAGGGCGATAGAGGAGGCGACCTGGCGCGCACGCGTTCTCGCCATGCTCCGCGAATGGCCGCTGCGCGCACCGCGAATCGACGCCGATCTGACGGACATCGGCGACCGGGCCTTGGCCTGGCTCATCGGCACGGCGGACGGTCGGTACGTGGCGAAGCTGACCTTCGACGGACCCGAACACGTCGAACCCGGTCTTAGGATCGCAGGGTTCTTGGACGCAGCCGGGATCCCGTCCGGCGCGCCGCTGCTGACGAACGACCGGCGGTGGTGCCTGCCGGTGGACGGCGACTGGACTCTCGCGGTCCTTCATTACGTCACCGGCGAGCCATTGGACCTTCGCGCGGCGGATGCACCGGTCATCGCCGGTGACCTTCTCGGCCGGGTTCATCGAACCCTGGCGTCGCCCCATGCGCCGAAGCCCGCCGGGAGTCTCCTGGAGTACTACGCCTCCGAGGCGGAACGGTTGCCCGGCTCGCCTTTGGGCGCGGCGCTCTCGGTGCTGTTCGCGGCTGGTCCGCTGCGAGAAGGAACTCTCTACGGCGATCCGGCCCCTGAGATCCTCATCGCCCCGGCCGCCGACACCGCGGCGCTCATCGACTGGGGCACTCCGAGCCGTGGCCCGTTGCTTTTCGACGTCGTCACGTGGCATCTGTTCGTGACGGCAGGCTGTGCTCCTGAGACTCGCGATGCCACGGATGCCGCAGGCGATCGCTTCCTCGCCGCGTATCAGCGCCACATCCCGCTTGCGGACACTGAGCTGGCACAGTGGACGCCCGTCAGCGATCTCTATGCGGCGATCCAAGCCACGTGGCGTCCGACTCCACCGATGTGAACGCCCGTGAACCGCCCCCGAAAACAACAATCGGGTCGCCCGGCGCCGTTGCCGCCGCGACCCGATCACTTCCGATGAGACCCCGCCGCCTCACCGCATCGCGCATCTCCTCGTCACGCCACCGCCGCTTGCTATGCCGCCGCTCGCGCAGCCGCCGCTTGTGAAACCGCTACCGCTCGCCCAGCCGCCACCGCCGCTCGTGAACTTCGCGCAGTCGCCACCCGCCGCTCACGTCGCCAGCCGGCTTTCACGTCGCCACTGTCGGAATCCGGTCCAGCCAGCGCGCGTGCTGCAACGTCGAGATCAGCGCGATGGTCGACTCCGCACCCTGATTCGGGTTGCGCCAGTCCAGCCCGAGTCCGTCGTAGCCGCCGCCGGTGGCCTTGTCGATCAGCGGGATGCCGCTGTCGTTCACGCCGAGGAACCAGTCGATCGACATGCGGACGCCGGTCAGCCACTTGCGGTCGCGGGTCACCGCGTACGCGCGGGCGCACGCGTCGGCGTAGGCCGCGGCCTCGATCGGCTGCTGGTGGTAGGCCGGTCTCGGGTCGCCGGGGGACCAGCCGCCGGCCGGGGTCGGTGACAGGTGCCTCTCGCGCGTCGACAGGGTGAGCAGCCATTCCAGCAGCGCCAAGCCGTCACGCAGCAGGGCTTCGTCGCCGATGTGTTGGCCGGCGGCTATCAGGGCCTCGGGCAGGGCCGCGTCTCCGTACTCCAGGCGCGGTTCGGGCCAGGGCCAGGCGGGGTCCGGTCCCGGCCGGCCGATGGTGACGGCCGCGTCGGCGAGCACGCTGAGCGCCGCCGGGTGGCCGGGGTGGGCTTCGGCGACTTCCGCGGCGCCGAGGGCGGCGTAGGCCATCGCGTGGTTGAGGCGGCTCTGGGGACCCAGACCCGCGCGCAGCTTGGCGCCGTCGTCGAAGCGTTCCAGGGCCACCGCGCGGATCCACGGTGTGGGCCCGCGATTGGCGGCGGTGCCGAGCGCCCACACCCCGCGCCCCCACCACTCGCCGGTCTCCGGCTCGTCGTGCCACACCCGGTCCAGTCCCATCCGGTTGTGGAAGCCGCGTTCGCGGTCCTGCGCGTGCAGCAGGAACGCCAGGTAGACCTCCGCCAGCCGCACCAGCTGCTCCGACGGTTCGGGTTCGCGGCACACCACGATCAGCCCGCGCGTCACATCGTCCACGCAGTACCCGTGCCATCGTTTCGGGATCGGTCCCCTGGCGTGCTCGAACAACCCGGTGTCGTCGCTCATCCGCACCAGGTGCGCGAACGACGGCTCCGGGGTCTTCCCGGAGAGCAGCCGCTGCAGTTCCTGGTCGGACGGCCGGGTGTCGAGATGGTCGTCGATCGTCATCGGATCAGGCTCCTTTCTGCCGAATCCGTCGGGATACCCGATTTGCGCGATCCTATGCGCTGCGCGCACGCCTGAAAACACTCCGTGCGCCCCCCGACCGACATCGAGGTCTGCGATGCCGGCGGCCGAACCCGCCCTACTCCGGCTCCTGACCCGCCTGCCGCTGCCGGATGCTGAAGAACGCGAAGCCCACCAGCAGCTGCGGCAGCTCGGTGGTCGCCCCGAACTGGCTGTCGTGGAAGTTGAAGATCTCGGTGACGAGCAGGTCGAGCAGGAGCGAGGTCTTGGCGAGCTGGTAGGACGCCAGCTTCCGTCCCCAGAGCCGCAGGGCCAGGGCGGCCACGACCAGGACCGCCGACACACTTCGCGTGATGGCGCTGGCCGTGATGGACACGTTGTCCTCGCTGTGCGGGGTCTCGGTGGCGGCCTGCGCGACGAAGATGATCGCGACGATGACGCGGGACAGGATCAGGATCGCGTACGCGACCGTCTCGGACCAGCGGAGCTCGGCCACCCGATACGCCCAGCGACGGATGCAGGCGATGACCCTGGCGAGCACACTCGGCTCGCGCACCCGAGCCAGGTCCAGCAGCCTCAGAACGGCGGCGCTGTCCTGCGCGGGGCACCCGTCGAGCAGCCGCGCCGCCCGCCCGCGCTCATCCGATGTCAGGCCACTGACCAACCCGCCGGCCGCGATCTGTGCCGCGCCGGCCAGCCGCGTGCCCACGTCACCGGCGTCGGCGACCGTGTCCCGCCCCAACAACGAGGCCACCACCAACAACGCGGCGAACACCAAGTAGATGATCGCGGCAGCCGGCCGATAGAAATAGTCATTGGTGGTGGTCAGGTACTTCCCGACCTCGTCCACGAACAACCCGATCCCGACCCCGCCGAGCAACGCGGTCCACACCCGCGCCCGCTCCCCGGCCCACACCAGCGCCACGGTCAGCGCGGCGATCATCAACAGCCCGCCCCACACCACATGCCCGATGTGGATCCCGCCGCCCCCGATGCGCGGATACCCGGTAGCCGCCAAATACGCCCGCGTGATCAGCACGGTGGCGATCCCGGCCAGCGCCATCAGCCGCAACCGCCCCGCCCCGTCCGCGAGCCGGAGCCGACGATGCGCCCGCCGGGGCGGGGCTGCGGTCGTGGTCATCGGACGAGGGTATCGGACGACGCGGGGCGGGGAGCGTTACACGAAAGCGGCCCCGCCCAAAAGGCGGGGCCGCTCCCTCAGCGCTGTTCTCAGTCAGCAATACCTGCTGCCTTCAGCAGTACCATCCGCAGCGGTACCCGCCTTCGGCAACACCAGTCTTCAGCAGTGCCTGTGCCGGCTGTCGACCGGCACGTACGCACCGATCAGCTACCGGCGGTGAAAGCCGCCAGCCCATTCGGCGTGCCCAGACCAGTCGGACCGTCATACCCCGGTCCGGCGGTGCAGTAGTACGACGGCGAGCACGTACCGTTGTTGCCGGTCGTCACGTCGTTCAGGTTGCTGGTGTGCGCGTACGGGTACGACGCCGGGACGTCGTTGGCACCGGGGGTGCCGGCCAGCGCGTAGACCGAGGCGATGATCGGCGAGGCCGCCGAGGTGCCGCCGTAGACCGCCCAGCCGCTGCCGCCGTAGGTCTGGTACACGGCCACACCGGTGGCCGGGTCCGCGACCGCGGCGACGTCCGCCACCATGCGGTTGGTGCAGCCGGTGTCGGTCTGCCAGGTGGGCTTGGTCTCGTCCGAGGAGCAGCCGGAGCCCGCGCCCTCGCTGCTGCTGGTGTCCCAGACCGACTCGCTCCAGCCGCGGCTGCTCGAGTCCTTGGTCAGCGAGGTGCCGCCGACCGCGGTCACGAACGGCGAGGACGCCGGGTACTCGGTGCCGGCCGCGTAGGCGCCGTCACCGGAGGACGCGGTGATCGCCACGCCGGGGTGGTTGAAGTAGCTCGAGTCGGACTGCGCCTCGGTGCCGTCCTCGTTGCCGCCGTAGCTGTTCGAGACGTACTTCGCGCCCTGGCTCACGGCCTGGTTCACCGCGGTGCCCAGGTCGGACATGCTCGCCGAGTTGGCCTCGACCAGCAGGATGTGGCAGCCCGGGCAGGTCGCCGAGACCATGTCCAGGTCCAGCGAGATCTCGCCGGCCCAGCCGGTGTCGCCGGTGGGGTAGTTGGTGCTGCCGTCCTGGGCGATCTTGGAGAAGCAGCCGTTGGCGGTGCTGCACTCCGGAAGGCCGTAGGTCGAGCGGTAGGTCGCCAGGTCCGACTCGGCGTTCGGGTCGTCCTGGGCGTCCACGATCGCGACCGTCTGGCCCGAACCGCCGTTGGTCGGCAGGTTGTAGGCGCTCTGCAGGTCCGACGGTCCGTAGCCGGAAGGCGTGTCGTTCGCCGACATGGCGCGCGCCTTCTTGTCCGTGCGCTTCAAGGCGAAGCACGTCGCGTAGCCCGGGTGCACGGCCTGGCTGCAGACGTGCGCAGAGGTCGGGCCGGACGCCGCCGGCGCGGGCGCGGCCTCGGCGGCGACCGCGCCCCCGGCTATCAGCGCGCTGGCACCCAGGAGGGCGGCGGCGACACGCGGCACTGCGTGTCCCCGCTTGTTCCGTGTGAGGTGGAACACTCTTGCTCCTTGTCGAAGTAGGGCGAGTGTGGTGGCGGTACGGACCAGGCGGCGCGAGAGTTCACAACACCTTGATCCGTGTTAGTACTATCGCTGACCGTAGTAACGTTCATAAAGGGCGACAGCGGCAAAGCTTTAGTAAAGCCCGAATAGGGAAAACCCTTGCCGAACCCCGGTAAACGGTGATGAAGTGGGGTTTCGTCCCGTTGTCAGCGCCGATGAGGGCTAGTACCCGGATCGCGAATACGAAACCGATATAGCGGCGCTGATTTACCGGACTTACCGGAAGGAAACGGCGGAAACCGACAACCCGAGCGCGTCGCCGTCGGGGTCCGGCGGGCAGCCGTGGACCACCGACACCACCGAGATCGCGGCCAGCAGCACCGGGATGATGATCAGCAGCAACGAGCCGAGTGCGCCCAGAGCCAGTCCGCGCCGGCCGATTTTGCGTTGCGGGTAAAGGCGGGTCACCCGCGAGGAGGCCGCCGGCCGCCGGTCGATCCCGATGCCGAGCGCGAACCCCGGCGCACTCCCGGCCCCGGCCCCCAGCACCGCGAGCGCGGAGACCAGCGCCGCCGTCCCGCTGCGCTTCACCGCGGCGTCGTCGGCGATGAACTCCACCAGCCGCCGGGTCTCCTCCTCGGCCAGCCCCAGCAACCGGATCCGCGGCGCGGTGCGGTGGATCGCGCGGGCGAAGGCGACGGCGAAATGGTGCCGGCCGGCCAGGTGCGCGCGCTCATGCGCCAGCACCGCGCCGAGCTGCGACGGCGACAGCCGGGTCAGGGCACTGCTGGTGATGACGATCGTGCCGGGCCGGCCGGGCAGGCAGTAGCAGCCCGGCTCGTCGTGGTCCAGGACCAGGACCCCCAACTCCTCGTCGGCCCGGGCCAGGATCCGCAGGATCTCGATGTGTTTGCGCCGGGTCCGCCAGGCTGAGTAGAACGTGGCCGTCATACAGAATGCGACCCGCAGTAGCAGCGTCCCGGCGGCGATCAGACCGAACCAGCCCAGGAACGGGCCGACGGGGGAGTCGTCGTTGATCGGCAGCTGGTCGGCGCAGCGGTCGATCTCCGGATCCAGGTGCGAGAGCGTGTCGAGCAGGGTCAGCCCGAGCGCCAGCCCAGCGGTCGTCGCCGCTGTCAGGAACGAGCAGGTCACCACCTGGAGCATCACGACCGTCAGCCGCGGCAGCCGCTCGGTCGGCCAGCGGCTGAGCAGCCGGGGGCCGAGCAGGGCCAGGAGCAAGGCGTAGGAACCCAGGATGAGCGCGGCTATCACAGCTCGACTTCCGGGCCGTTGGAGCCGGTGCGCGGGAACGAGCGCGAGCGAAGGGGATCAGCCGGCGCGCGGAGGACGGTGCGGAGGACGGCGCGGACGACGGCGCCGACCCGGTCCCGTCCCGTCGGCGCCGAGCCCCCGAGCTGGTTCATCCCCGAGTGCGTTCCTCTCCCCGGCCTGACCGGTGTGCGCGGCAGCCGCTGGGAGATTTGTTGCGTCGCCGTCTGGGGTGGAGAGTAGCGAACAGATCAGTGGGCGTGAACCATTCGCTGGATATCGGCGACGAGCGCCAGGGGTGGGCACGGGTAGCGGGCACTCAGCAACTGGCGCGGTCGCGGGTCCACACCAGCGCCCGGTTCCGTGCCTCCCGATGCACCCGCTCCACCCGCAGCACGATGATCGCGTGGTCCCCGGCCGGATACTCGTGCTGGGTGAAGCACTCCAGCCAGATCGGCGACCCCTCCAGGAATATCGCCCCGTTCTCGTTCTGGTGCCATGCGATGTCGGCCAGCCGCCCCGCGCTGTCGCGCGAGGCCAGCTGCCGGGTCTTCGAGGCGTGGCTCTCGCCCAGGACCGACACCCCGAGGCGGGCCGCCCGGGCCAGCACCGGCCAGGTGGTGGAGGTGCGCTGGATGGCGACCGACACCATGGGCGGTTCGTGCGAGACGCCGACGGTGAACGAGGACACGACCATGGTGACCGGCGTGCCGTCGACGACGGCGCCGACCGCCGCCACCGTCGACGGGATGTCGCCGAAGACCCTGCGGATGTCGTGGGCGTCGTCGATGAAGTCGATGAACTCGTCAGTCATGGCGGATCCTGTTCAGTGCTCAGGCCGAAGGCTCGGCGGCCAGATTGTCGACGTGCGGCTCGACGGTCACCGCGGACCGCACCGGCGAGGAGACCTGGGTCTGGCTGCGCGAGGCCCAGTCCCGGATACCGGCCAGCACCATGAAGAAGAAGATCCCGTAGACGATCCCGGAGAAGTACAGGTGCGAGTGCACGGCCAGCGGCACGCCGACCAGGTCCACGGCCAGCCACGCGAACCAGAACTCGACGTAGCGCCGGGCCTGCGTGTACATCGCGATGACCGTCCCGGTGAAGATCCAGGCGTCGCACAGCACCATCCACCACGGCGCGCCGGGGTAGAAGGACCAGTTCATCGCCTTCAGGAACGCGCCCAGCGCCCCGGTCCCGACGACCATCGCCACGATCAGCGTCAGCCGGACCGGCCAGGAGGCCCAGCCGACCACCACCGAGCCCTCGCTCGCCTTGTTCCGGCGCCAGGTGGCCCAGCCCCAGGTGGCCGCGACGATGATGATGATCTGCCGGCCGGCGTTCCCGGTGAGGTGCACGTTCAGGCTGGCGACCAGCAGACAGATCGAGCCGAGGATCTGCACCGGCCAGGAGATGACCAGCCGCCGCAGCGCCAGGACCACGGTGGCCAGGGCGAAGATGTTGCCAAGGAAGTCCGACCAGTAGACGGGGAGCCCGAAGAAGCTGAATTGGTGGTTGAGCCAATCGAACGCGTGCATACGTATCTCCAGTGTTCCGTGGGTGGTGGTTGTTCCCCGTTCGATGTACTGCCTGCTCAGGGAGCCGGCTGTTGCGTTCCGTGCGATGGGCTCGCGCACAGTTCGGCCAGTGCGCGGGCCCGGTGTTCCTCGGTGAGGGTGGCGGTGGTGGTCTCGACGTCCTCGGCCGCCGCGGCCACCAGGGCCTGGACGGAGCCGAACCGCACCGTGTCGCGGATGCGGGTGACGAGCCAGACCACCACATGCTCGCCGTAGAGCTGGTCGTGCAGATCGTGGCAGTAGACCTCGATGTGGACCTCGTTCCCGTCACAGAACGTCGGATTGGTGCCGATGCTCACCGTGACGGGATGGAGCGAGCCGTGGGTGGGCCGCGCCATCAGGCCGGCGTAGATCGCCGCCGGCGGTACCGGGGCGGCCGGGTCCGGAGCCACGTTCGCGGTCGGGAATCCCAGCCCGCGTCCGCGCCCGGCGCCGTGGACGACGGTGCCGACCACCTTGCCCAGCCATCCCCCGGCGCCCTGGACGGTCATGTCAGTTCGCTTCAGTCCCGTGCCGGTGCCCGGCCGCCGGGTGGTTCGCCGGGAGCGTCGGCCGCGCCGAGCCGGTGAGCCGCTCGCGCAGCGATTCGCCGTCCCGGTACTCCGTGGCCACGACGCCGCGCCGGCGCAGGACCGGCAGCACCGACTCGATGAAGTCGGTGGTCGAGGCCAGCTGCACGGTCGGGGCGAGCAGGAACCCGTCCAGGTCCGCGCCCTCGGCCAGCGTGCAGATCCGGTCGGCGATCTCCTCGGCGGTGCCGACGATCGGCTTGGCGCCGACGCCGTGCGTGTGCCAGTCCCGCAGCACGTCGCCGACCGTCTTGTCGGCGAACCGCGCGAGCTGGGTCTGCGAGATCTCGGTGCTCAGCTCGGACATCGGGGTGTCGTGGGAGTAGGAGGACAGGTCGATCCCGGTGAACATCGCGTAGCTGGCGACGGTGACCTCGGGCCGCTGCGCGTCAAGGATGCGCTGGTAGCGGCGCTCGGCGTCGGAAGTCGTGGCGCCGACCACGCAGGCCAGGGCCGACATGATCTTCACGTCCCCGGCCCCGCGTCCGGCGTTCACCGCCTCGGCCCGGATCGCCGAGGTGTGCCCGGCCAACTGCTCGACCGAGCCGTCGCCGATGAAGACGCACTCGCCGTGCCGGCCGGCCACCCGGCGGCCCGCGGGGGAGGCGCCGGCCTGGAACAGCACCGGCGTGCCCTGCGGGGAGTAGGCGGTGTTGCCGTAGCCCTCGGAGCGGAAGTACTTGCCGGCGTGCTTGACCAGGTGCACGCGCTCGGGGTCGGCGAACCGGCCGTGTTTGTCCTTCTCCAGCGCGCCCGGCTCCCACGCGCCTTCCCAGTACTTGTAGACGACTTCGAGGAACTCCTCGGCCATCGCGTAGCGCTCGTCGTGCGCGACCATGTCCATGCCGAACGCCTTGACCGCGGTGTCGGCGGTGCCGGTGGTGACGATGTTCCAGCCCAGCCGGCCCTGCGAGAGCTGGTCCAGGGTGGCCATCCGGCGCGCGAACGAGTACGGCGGCTCGACCAGCACCGAGCCGGTGATGACCAGGCCGAGCTCGGAGGTCGCGGACAGCAGCGCGGCCGCGACTATCGCCGGGTCCAGGCGGGGCAGGTCCAGGCTCTCCTCGGTGGCGATCGCCGGCCGGGTGCCGCGCACCTCCGACCAGCCCCAGGCGTCGGCCAGGAACAGGAAGTCGAACTTCGCGTCCTCGCACAGCGCCGCGACCCGCTTCCAGTAGTCCAGGGTGTCGAACATGTGCCGTTCGCTGTCCTGGTGCCGCCAGGTGGCGGTGCCGCCGGCGTTGGTCTGGGCGTTCTCGAACAGTCCGAGTTTGAGGGTCTTCATCGGGTTTTCTCCTGCTGCTGTGCGAATAGGTCAACCTCTTCGGCGGTGGGCATCGCGCTCTGCGCTCCCACGCCGGTCACGGACAGAGCCGCGGCCAGGACGGCGCGTTCGGCGGCCGCGCGGAGCGATCGGCCCCGGACGAGCGAGTCGGCGAGGGCGCCGCAGAAGGTGTCCCCGGCGCCGACGGTGTCGACGGCCGCGACGCGCGGGGCGGGGATATGGACCGTTCCATCCTGATCATGAACGATCGCACCATCCGCGCCCAATGTCACGACCAGCGCCGCGACCGGCAGCGGATGCCGCGCCAACAGTTTCCCGACCTCGCCGGACGTCGCCGGGACCGGCACGCCGAGCAGCGTGCACAGCTCGCCGAGGTTCGGGACGAGCACGTCCACGCGCTTGAGCACGTCATCGTCGAACGCGTACGCCGGGGCCGGGTTGAGGATCACGGTCGCGCCCTGGTTCGCGGCCCGGGTGATGGCCGCGCCGGTCACCTCCGGCGGGATCTCCCCTTGCGCCATCAGCACATCGCCGGCGCTCGTGAGTACCTCGGGAAGGTCGGCGACGGTCAGCTCCCGGTTGGCCCCGCCCTCCAGCACGATGGTGTTCTCGCCGGGCTCGTCGACGGTGATCAGGGCCAGGCCGGTGCGGGTGCGGTCGGCGGTGGTGATCCAGCCGGTGTCGACGCCGTCTTGCGCCAGCGAGGCCAGGATGTCCCGCGCGTCGCCGCCTACTTTGGCGACCAGCCGGACCGCGCTGCCCAGCCGCGCCGCGGCCACGGCCTGGTTCGCGCCCTTGCCGCCCATGCCCTCGCGCGAGCCGACCGCGTGCACGGTCTCCCCGGGCCGCGGTAGGGCCCGCACCTGCAGGACCACGTCGCGGTTCACGGAGCCGACCACTGTGACCGAAGCCATCTTCACCTCCTGGGAGATCGATTTCCCATACCCTGCATGATGTTCACCACACCGTCAAGTACCATCGAGCCGGAACTTCGGCGCGGCCCCGGCCGGCGCCGCGGCGCGCCGGCATACGGATCGGTGCCCGGATCGGGAAGGGACGTGGCGTGACGGCTCGTCTGGTCGATGTCGCACAGCTGGCGGGCGTCTCCCGCGCTACCGCCTCCCGCGTCATCGCCGGGACACCCCGCAACGTCGCGCCGGAACTCGTCGAGCGGGTCGAGCGCGCCGCCCGGGAACTGGGCTACCGCACGAACCAGTCGGCCCGGGCCCTGCGCACCGGTACCACCGGCACCTTCGGCGTAGTGGTCCCCTCCCTGGCCAACCCCTACTTCGTCCAGCTCATCGAGGCCCTGTCCCGCCGGGTCCGCGCCGACGGCGGAGTCCTGGTCGTCTCCGACGCGGCCAACACCCCGGACATCGAGGCCCGCGAGATCGACACCCTGGTCAACGGCAAGGTGGACGGCCTGATCGTGGTCCCGGTGACCACCGCCGAATCCGGCGCGGCCATCAAGGCGGCGGCGGCGATCCGGCCCATCGTGCAGTTCGACCGCTGGTCCGAAGGCGCCGGCACGGTCGCCGTCACCATGGACAACCACGCGGCCATCAGCATGCTGATCGACCACCTGCGCGGCCTGGGCCGGGAGAAGATCGCCCTGGTCGCCGCCGAGCAGAGCTCGTCCTCCGGCGCCGAGCGCTCAGCGGCCTTCCGCGACCGCCTCGGCGAGGCCGGCCGCGCCATCGTGCTGCCCTCGATCACCACCGACGCCGGCCGCAAGGCGGGGCGGCGGCTGATCCGCATGCGCGCAGACGTCGACGCGGTGGTGTGCGCCGCCGACGTGTTGGCGATCGGGCTGGTCACCACCCTGAACCGGGCAGGCGTCGCAGTACCCGATGATGTCGCGGTGACAGCATTCGACGACACCGCGATCCTGGAAGTCCTCGACCCGCCCCTGACCTCGATCCGCCATCCGCTCGACGCGATGGCCGACCGGGCCATAGCGCTGCTGCACGGCGATGCGGCGGCGCGCGAGGAGCGGGTGGAGCGGTTCGCGCCCGAGCTTGTGGTCCGGGCTTCCAGCGGGGCGGGTCGGGAACGGTAAGTCAGGTCAGCTCAGGTCAGCTTCAGTAGGCCCAGCTCAGCTCAGCTGCCCCACCTCACCCGCACAACTGCCGGTCTACCAGTCCGATGACAGCCTGCTGACTCGCGTCACCGCCGTCACCGGTGTCCGACACCACCACGGCACGCCGGGCGTCCGCGGTGACGCCGCCCCAGGTGTTGTACCCGAAGATCCCGCCGGGATGGCCGTAGTAGCCGCCGCCGCACGACAGCGGGACCCAGCCCAGCCCCAGGCCGTAGCGGACACCGGGGCCCAGCGCGGAGGCGGGCACCGTCGTCTCCATCTGGGCGAGCTGCGCCGGGCTCAACAGCCGCCCGCCGACCAGCGCCGTGTAGAAGCGGGTCAGGTCGTCCGCGGTGCTGATGATCGAGCCGGACGCGTCGGCGGCGCTCGGGTTGAAGGCCGTCACGTCCAGCAGCTTGCCGGTTCCGAAGCTCATGTAGCCCTCCGCATGCGGGCCGATGATGAAGGGGAACGTGCCCGGGGCGACGGTGTGGTCCAGACCGAGCGGCGCGATGATCCGGGCATTGACTTCGTCGGCCCAGGAGCGGCCGGTCACGCGCTGGACGATCATCCCGGCCAGCACGTAGTCGGTGTCCGAGTACGCGAACGCCGTGCCCGGCGCGGCCATCGGCGCGTGCCGCATGGCCATCGCGACCAGCTGCTCCGGGGAGTATGTACGGAACCTGTCTTGCTGGAACGCCGCGGCGTTCGTCATCTCGGCTAGATCCTGCGTGTAGTCATAGATCCCGCTGGTGTGGTTCAGCAGCTCCCGGACGGTGATCTCGCCGCCGTCGTTCCCGTTCCCGGCGACCACGCCGGGCAGCCAGTGCGCGACCGTGTCGTCCAGCGACAGCCGTCCCTCGTCGACGAGTTGCAGGATGACCGTGGCGACGAAGGTCTTCGTGGCACTGCCGATCCGGAACTCCCCGTCCTTCGGAACCGGCGCGCCGGTGCCCTCCTCAGCCGTCCCGGCACTCACCGAATGCCGCCCATCCGGCGTACTGACCTCGGCCAGCGCACCCACCGCCCCGCCCGCGACGATCGCGTTGGCCTGTTGTTGAAGCGAATCGGTAGCGCTACTCGGCGCCTGGCCGGCGGCAGTCAAAGTAATACCCAGCGCCGATGCCAGCATCAAGGCAGACAGCGTTTTGACATGCTGCACTTCTGGATCCTTTCCCCGTGTGAAGCAGGCGTGGAACCGCCTTGATGTCAATCATCTGCCATCACATGGGTATTCGACCACTGAAGCAGGAAGTGAAGTGCCTTTTCCGAAGGGGATCCCGGCTCCGCTGTGAAAGCGATCAGCTTCTGATCAGGATGTGTGTCCACAGAGAACTGCTGCACGTCCAGATCCATAGTCCCGGCGATCGGATGCCGATACGTCTTGACCAGCTGACTGGGCCCCCGCACCTGATGCGTGGCCCACCACGTCCGGAAATCCTGATCCCGCACGCTCAACTCCCCGACCAGCGCGTTCAGCGCCGCATCATCGGTCCGGCGCGCAGCCTCCATCCGCAGCGTCGCGACACAGTCCTTCGCCGCACGCTGCCAGTCGCCGTAAAGCGCGCGGAAACTCTGGTCGAGGAAGGTGAGCCGGATCAGGTTCCGGTGCGCCGGCGGCAGGGCACTGAAATCGGTCAACAGCCCCGCGGCCCCGCGATTCCAGGCCAGCACGTCCATCCGGTGGTTGACCACGATCGCCGGGACGTCCGGCATGGTGTCCAGCAGCTGCCGCAATCGCGGGGCCGGTTCGGACTGGCTCGGGCGGCGGGTCGGGGCGCCGGGCGTGACGTCGGCGACCGTGAACAGGTAGTCGCGTTCGTCGGGCTTGAGCCGCAGGGCGTCGGCGAGGGCGTCGAGCACCGAGCCGGAGACCCGGGTCGTGCGTCCCTGCTCCAGCCGCACGATGTAGTCCACGCTCACGTGCGCCAGCATCGCCAGCTCCTCGCGCCGCAGCCCCGGGACGCGGCGGAGCCGCCCGTCGTCGGGCATCCCGGCCTCGCGCGGATCGACGGCCGCGCGGCGGGAGCGCAGGAAGTCGCCGAGTCCGGTGTCGCCGCGGGCGGGTTGTGCGCAGGCCATGTCCTCAGTCTCCACCGGCTGCGGACGCCGTGCCTGGTACTGGCTTGCATAGGCGAGATCGTCCCTGGTCGCGGGCTCGGGGTCGGGCCACCGTGGAGATCGAGACCGATCCGCGGCACGACCCACGATGGGAGTCCGGTACCGATGAGGACCGATGTCACGTTTTCCAGCAATGGCCTGAAGATCGCGGGCTGTCTTCACCTCCAGGACGAGGGCCAGGACGAAGCCCGGGACAACGCCGACGCGGCCCCAAGGCCCGCGATAGTCGTCGGCCACCCCGGTAGCGGTGTGAAGGAACAGGCCGCCGGTCTGTACGCACGCCGCCTGGCCGAAGAGGCCGGCTACGTCACCCTGGCCTTCGATGCCGCCTACCAGGGCGAGAGCGAGGGCGAGCCGCGCGGTCTGGAGGACCCGGCCCAGCGGATCGAGGATCTGAAGTCGGCCGTGTCGTTCCTGACCACACACCCGGCGGTCGATCCGAACCGCATCGGCGTCCTGGGCATCTGCGCCTCCGGCGGCTACAGCCTGGCCGCCGCAGCGGGGGACCATCGCATCCGCGCCGTCGCCACGGTCAGCGGCGTCGACATCGCGCGGCAGTTCAAGGTCGGTGCCGACGGCACCCAGGACCCGGCGGTGTTCCACAGCATGCTCGACGCCGCCGCGTCCGCCCGCACCGCTGAGGCACGGGGGGAGGGCGTCCAGCGCTTCGACCTCTTCCCGGCGTCGGAGCAGGAGGCGCGCCTCGGCGGCCCGCATACGTACGAAGGATGGGAGTACTACTGCACCCCGCGCGCCGCACACCCGCGCTCGGCCAAGGCGCTGACCTGGTCCAGCGTCGACCGAATGGCGGCGTTCGACGCCTTCGCCGCGGTCGGCCTGATCGCACCGCGTCCGCTGCTGCTGATCGCCGGTCGCGAGGCCGTCACGTCGTGGATGAGCGTCCAGGCGTTCCAGGGCGCGCGCGGTCCGAAGGAACTGCATTGGATCGACGGCGCCGTGCACAACGACCTCTACGACAAGGACGAATACGTCACGCCGGCCGTCGCCAAGCTCGCCGAGTTCTACCGCGCGCACCTCGGTCGCGGGGAGGGAAGAGAATAACGCGAGGAGCGGATCGAGGGAGCGGATGCGGTGCCGGTAATCGGGATGGACGCGGCGACCAGGGAGGCGGTCGGCCGTCAGCTGGACGTGATGCACGCGATGCCCTACACCGAGGCCCTGGCCCGAGCCGCGTCGATGACCGACCAGGACCTCGCCCGCAGCCTCGGCCACTGCCGGCTGAACATCGCGATGGCGGTCAGCGACCACATCCCGACCCGCCCCGACGCGCGGGCCTCGGCCTTCGGACTGGCCAAGGCGGCGCTGAAGGGGCGCACCGTGGCCGACCCCGACGACGTCATCAGGGATCTGCTTCGCATGCCCAACCGGATGGCCGACGCTGTCCTGTTCTTCCACCGCGAGCGTTCCGACGGGACCCAACCGGCCCGCTACGCCGTCCTGGCGGACCGGCGCGGGCCGGACGGCCGCCCGATCATCGACGACGAAATCCGCAAACGCCTGCTGGAACAGATCGAGAGCCGACGCCGCCCCGGCCGTATCGAAGCCGAACTCCGGGCAGCGGCGGCCGTCGCCGACGACCCGCAGATCGCCCAGGCCATCGCCGGCCGTGGTTTCAAGCCCGATAAGGACGACGACCTCGACTTCCGCCGCTTCGCCCCGGACTGGGAGGCCCTGCTCGCCAAGGCCGAGAGCCATTCCCAGCCTGAACACGCCCGGGGACTGCTGGCCCGGCGCGCCGATCTGCCCGCCGCCATCCGCGCCGCCCTCGAAGCGATCCACCCCGCCGCACACTGGCTGGTGCCCAGGCCGGACGTCGAGGCGGTGCGGCGGGCGCTGGCCGGCATCGAGCCGACGACGCCGGCCGGCCGGTTCGCGCTCGGCGTGCTGCTGCGGCGCGGCCTGGCCGGCGGGTCGCTCGACGCGGCCGAGGTGGTCGCGACAGTACGGCCGGTCGCGGCGCTGCTCGCGTTCCTGGCGCCGACCAGGCGCTTGTGGGACGACCGCTTGGCCTTGCGCTCGCTTGCGTTTCCGGACGACGCGCGGCGATGGCTGGCCGCGACGATGCGAGACGAGGCGGAAGCGGTGTTGGCTCCGGTGCTGAGTCAGGATCCTGCGGCCTGGGCCTGGTTCCTGCACCGAGCCACGACCTGGCCGGGGACGCTGCCCGAGCTGGTCGCCGAGATAGCGCGCGGCGCGGCTGGGAACGCGGGCCCGCCGCCCGTCGGGTTCCCGAGGCGCGCGCCGGAGGATGCGGGTGACGCTGGCGCTGCGGATGACTCAGGCGACTGCTTGGGCACCGCGGACCCGATCGCCGTGGTGGCGTCGCTCATGCCGCGGCCGGTCTTCGCGAGCACGTTGGCCGCACACCTCGAAGGCTGGGATCCGGCCGCCGTCCAGGACGTGGCTCGGCTCCTGGAGCGCGAACCCCTGGTGCCGGATCTGGCCGAGCTCGCGTTGGGACCGCAGGGGACCGCGTCGATGCGGCACAGATTGGCTCACAATCCGGGCGCCGATCTGGCGATGCTTTGGCGGATCGCGGCGTGGGACCCGGCTGAGCCGCATGCGCTCTCCGCCCTCTATAGGCATCCTGGCGCCTCCTACGAACTGCGCACGGCAGTCGTCATCCGCTCCTACAGCGCCGGTGGCCTGCACCCTTCGCTCTTGAAGCTCTTGGAAAGCCGGGCGCCCGGCACCGAGCCCCTCACTCGGCTCCTGGCTTCCGGCGATGCGACCGCGCTGCACGCCGCCTTACAAGCAGTCCTCGGCACCGTCGACCCGGGCCACCTCTTGCTCGGCTACGCCGCGCTCGCCGCAGCCGCCGGCCCAGAACCGGTCTGGGCGCTGGAACTGGAACGCGTGGGGTCGCTGGACAGGGTGATTCCCGACGTCCGCGCATCGATGGCCACCGGGAGCGCCGCGCCGCTGACAGCCGCCGCCGACCCCACCCGCATACCCACCGAGCCCTGAGCCGGCCCGCGCACCCGCGCACCCGTGCCTCTCTGTCTCCCACTGAGTACCGTAGAACGCGGGGTGAGACTCAGGGCTCGAGTATGTCGCGTCGTTGACATCTGCCCCCGCACCATGACTCGATGGTCAGCGTCGACAGCGAGCACCGGGAGACCCCGACCATGACCGAACAGATCCGCAACTGGGCCGGCAACGTCGAATTCCGACCCGTTCGCAGTCACCATCCCGGCTCGCTCGACGAACTCCGGCGTCTGATCGGCGAGGCCACGTCGGTGCGGGTGCTCGGCACCGGGCACTCCTTCAACCGCCTCGCCGACACCGCGGGCGACCTCGTCACGCTCGACCGGCTCCCGCCGGAGGTGCGCGTCGATCCGGACGCGCGCACCGCGACCGTCACCGCCGGCCTGCGCCTGGCCGACCTCGCATCCCGCCTCCACGCCGCCGGGTTCGCGCTGGCCGCGCTGCCCTCGCTGCCGCACATCTCGCTGGCCGGCGCCTGCGCGACCGGGACCCACGGGTCGGGGGACGGCAACCAGGGCCTCGCGGGGCTGGTTCGCGGGATGCGGTTCGTCGGGCCGAGCGGTGACGTCGCCGAACTGACGCGGGGCGAGTCACCCGACTTCGACGGTGCCGTGGTCGGCCTCGGTGCGCTCGGCGCGGTCACGCGGATGACGGTGGACGTCGTGCCCGCTTTCGACGTCGCGCAGTACGTGTATCAGGCGGTGCCGCTGCAAGAAGTGATCACCCGGCTCGATGAGGTGTTCTCGGCCGCGTACAGCGTCAGCGTCTTCACCGGCTGGCGCGGCGAGGCATCGGTGTGGCTGAAGGTGAAGGTGTCGCCGGACGGGACGCAGCCCTCCCGACCCGAATCCGGCTGGCTCGGCGGCCGCCTCGCGGACCGCCCCGCGCACCCGATCCCCGGCATGTCCGCCGAGAACTGCACCGAGCAGCTGGGCGTCCCGGGGCCCTGGCACGAGCGACTGCCGCACTTCCGGCCCGAGTTCACCCCCAGCGCGGGCGCCGAGCTGCAATCAGAGTTCTTCGTCCCCCGCTCGCGTGCCGCCGAGGCGATCGCCGCCGTCCGCGACCTCGGCCCGCTCATCGCCCCGGTGGTGCAGATCTCCGAGTTCCGCACCGTGGCCGCCGACAACCTCTGGCTCAGCCCGGCCCACCACCGCGACAGCCTCACCATCCACTTCACCTGGCTCCCCGACCGCTCAGCGGTGGAACCCGCCCTCGCCGAGGTCGAGCGCGTGCTACTGCCACTCGGCGCGCGACCGCACTGGGGCAAGGTCTTCCTCGGCGGCCCGAAGGCCGCGCTGGCCACGTATGACAAGGCCGCCGCCTTCCAGGCACTGCTCGGCCGGCACGACCCGGACGGAAAGTTCCGCAACACCTTCGTCCGGAACCTCTTCCCGCTCCCCGCCGCCAGCCTTTGACCTCATCCGTGACTTAGCGAAGCCCGAAGCGCGACGCGAACTCCGCCAGCTCAGCACACTGCTCCTCTGGCTCACCCGCCGGCGCGGCCACGATGATGCGCGTGACCCCCTGCGCCACCATCTTCTCCACCCCCTCCGCCGTCATCTCCATCGATCCCATGCGCGCGTACGCGATCGCCTCCGGATCCCGCCCGGCCTCCCGGGCCGTCGACTTCACCAGCTCCCACAACGCTTGGCGCTCGTCCTCCTTGAGAGTGCCGCCGGGCAGCCAGCCGTCGCCGACCCGGCCCGCCCGCCGAGCCGCCGCCGGGCTCGACCCGCCGACGTGGATCGGGAGTCCGGACTCGATGAGGGGCTTGGGGTAGCTGAAGATGCTGTCGAAATCGAAGAACTCGCCGTGGAAGGTCGCGCCGTTCTCGTCTTCGGTCCACAGCCGCCGCAGCACCTCGATCGCCTCATCGGCGCGCCGCCCGCGGGTGGTGTAGTCGACGCCGACCGCCGCGGCCTCGCCCGGCAGCCCGCCGACGCCGATGGTGAGCAGGCGCATCCGGCCGCGGGACAGGGTGTCGATGGTCGCCAGTCGCTTGGCCAGCGTGACGGGATGGTGGTACGGAAGCAGCAGGACGGACGTGCCCAGCAACAGCCGCTCGGTGTGGGCGGCGACGAAGGTCAGGATGTCCAGCGGGTCGAGGTACTGAAGGTCCGTCGGCATCTCCCAGGCGCCGATCCGGGCACCACGATAGAGCGCCACGTGTTCGGGCACGTAGAAACCCTCGAAGCCGCAAGCCTCGGCCTGTTTCGCCACCGCCACCAGGCGATCCGGGTCCGGGCCGAAGAACGGCGTGGCGTAACTGAGCGCGAAGGTCGGCATCTCACTGGTCATGCCGCCACTCTAGGAGCCCACTCCCGAAGCCCGCACCAGGAGCCGTCCGGCCGCCGCGATCTCCCGTCCCCGACACCGACCGGATGCCACAATCAAGCCATGGATTCGATCGACGCGGCCGAACTGGCCCTGAGCCTGCCCGAAGTCGACCCGGAACGCCCGAGCCCGGCGCGGATCTACGACTTCTGGCTGGGTGGTTCGCAGAACTTCGAAGCAGACCGCGAGGCGGGTCGGCGCGCGGCTCAGGCGATGCCGAACCTGCCGGTTTCGGCCCAGGCGAACCGGGTCTTCCTCCGGCATGTCATCGAGGACCTGGTCACCGAGCGGGGTATCACCCAGTTCCTGGACCTGGGCTCCGGCGTTCCCACGGCCGGCAATGTGCACGAGGCGGCTCAGGCCGTCGATCCCGGGGCCACGGTCGTCTACATCGACATCGATCCGGTCGCGATCGCCCACGCCCGGTCATTGCTCGCCGACAACCCCTCGGCGCACGCGGCCCTTGCCGACGTCCGCGATCCGGGCGTCGTGCTGGAGCACCCGGTGGTCCGCGACAGCATCGACTGGACCAAGCCGGTGGCCGTGCTGCTGTTCGCGGTGCTGCACTTCATCCCGGACGACGACCAGGCCGAGCGGATCGTCCGCGCCTTCACCGAGCCGTGCGCCCCCGGCAGCTACCTGGCGCTGTCGCACGGTGCCCCGGACCACGCCGCGCTGGAAGCCCAGCAGAACGCGGCCCGGGACTACGCGGCGCGCACCGGCGTGCCGTTCACGCCGCGCACCGCCGAGCAGATCACGCCGTGGCTGTCGGGTCTGGACATCCAGCCGCCGGGAGTGGAGGACATCCGGGTGTGGGTGCCGAGCCTGAACGTGAGCCACACCGGGATGGCGCCGTGTCTCGGGGTGCTGGCGCGAAAGCCGGTCGCCGGCTGAGGAAGCGGGGCCGCTTCCGTCACTGGGCCGGGCCGGGCCGGCCATGGCAGAGCAGGGCAGACCAGAGCCGATCAGCGATCCGCGGGCCAGACCGCGACCAGCGTCCGGTCATCGTCGAACCGCTCGCCGGCGAAGTCCAGGACGTGTGCGAGCCGGAGCGGCGTCGGGGGCACCGCGAGGTGACGGGCGAACAACTCGCCGACCTCGCCGTCCCCGTCGCCCAGCGGATCGCCGAACCCGTTGCTGCCGACCAGCAGTATCTCGGAGTCGGTCAGGTGTTCCACGGCGTGCTCGACCGGCTCGGTGTGTGAATCAGCACCCTTCCTCGCCTTGAACAGCGCGTGGTAGGAACCCGTAGTGCGGTCCAGCAACCACGCGCCGGAATCCCCGATCCGGCACACCTGGATCCTCGGCCCACCCGGCTCCGGCTGGACGACACCGGCGACCAGCGTCGTCGCGTACCAGTCCGCCGCCAGCGTCCCGGCTGCCATCCCGGCCGGCGGCGCCAGCCGCCGCAACCGCTCGGCGGTGTGGTGCGCGAAGCTGTCGAAGTCCAGTGTCCCGCTGCCTTGCGCCAGCAAACACAGCAGCTGATCTATGGCCGCTCGGCAGGCTTGAGCCGCACCTTGCTGCGGCTCGTCGGCGACAGCGAACACCACCGCCCCCGACGGCTCGTGCCAGGCGACGCGCGCACACTCCCGGCGCGCCTCGCGGTAGAAGCGAGGGCCGGCCCCGCGCACCGACGCGTAGCGCACAGTGAAATCAGCAGTCGACCATCCGTCGCACTCTGTGTCCGGCACGTCGAATGCGGACTGGCCGGGCGGCTGCGGCCGCGGCTCGAACTCGGCGCCGGGCCGGCCGCTGTCCACGGTGATCCGGGGCCACGGCGCGGTGTCGTCCGGGACGGCGGCCAGGGCCGTGCCTCGATGATCAGGGCTCTGGTTCATGACATCACCTCGTCCAGCGCGATGGTGAAGCCCTCAGGCCGGGTCACCACGAGCGTCGGTTCGTCGGAGCTGAGCGCCTGGCTGGAGGCGATCAGACTGCTGGTCAGGGCTTGGAAGAACTCTGAGACGGCCTGGCCGAGATCGGTGCCGCGCTTGGCCACGAACCCGAACTCCGGCCGGGTCGCCACCTCGGCGATGGTCCGCCGCTCGGCCGAGCCCATGCCGCAGGCGATGATGTTCGGCGCGGCCGGGGTCCGCCGCCGGTCGGTCAGCTTGAGCAGCGCCCGCTTCCAGCCGGAGTCGGTGGGCTGGCCGTCGCTGAGGAAGAACACCACCGGACGGTGCACCTTGTAGCCCTCGCTCCGCAGATACCGCACGTCGGTCGGGATGCGCGCGGTCAGGTCGGCGAACGCCGCGCCGTAGTCGGTACGGCCGCGCGCCGACACCTGGGGCAGGCTGGCCTGCACCCGCATGTCGGCCACGGTCAGGTACACCCGGACGTCGTCGGAGAACCCCAACACGGCCAGCCGCAGCTTCGAGGCCAACGCCGGAGCCGTCCGCAACTCCTCGCACAGCGAGGCCAGGCCGGTGGTGAGCTCGTCCACGTAGGGACCCATCGACGCCGACTCGTCGACCAACACATACGTCGGCAGCAGCACACCTCTCGCCTCGGGCATCCAGATCGCCTCCCTTTCCGCGAACAGCCGTCGTGCTGAGCAGAAGGCTAGGCAAGCGCGCGGAGGACCGGTCCTGAGCGCGTCGTCACGGCGAGCGGAGCGGGGTAAATCAGAGTTCGAATATGTGAAGACGAAGATGTGAGGACGAACAGGCGCGGAGCGACTACGGGACTACTTCTGAACCGGCGTGCTGCCGTTCATGGTGAACTGCGGCGAGCAGGCCTGGCCGCTCTTCTCGTCCGCGTGCCAGACGCACACCTGCATCGTGGCCGCGCCCGGCATCGTGAGGAAGTTCGTCTTCTCAGCACCCTGTGAAGCGCTGAACGTGTACGCCAGCCCGTCGCTCCGGATCACCTCGGCGACGCAGGATTGCTCAAGCGAGGTGTTGAGCACCCCCGCCAGCTTGCCCGAACCATCGGTGTCCAGCCACGCCGAGCAGGCCGCGTCGTTGCCGAACCACGAGGTGTCGGCCTCGGAGTTCGTGACGCGCGCCGGATCCTTCGCGCTGTCGATCCCGGCGATCGACGACGCGGTCGGGCTGGGGCCGGAATCGCCGGGCGCGGAGCTCGGCGGCGGGTTCGAGGCCGAGCTCGTCGGCGGGTTGGAACCGCCGGACCGGCTCGGCGAGGTGCCGCCGCCGTTTCGCGATGAGGACGTGGAACCGGTGTGACCGGCGGTCCCGGAACCCGGCCCGGTAGCCCCGCTAGCCCCGTTCGCCCCGTTCGAGGCGGACCCGTTCGGCTGGTTGGAGTTGGCGCCGGAACCCGCGGACGTCGGCAGGGGACCGGTCGGGGTGGCGTTCGAGGTCGAGCCCCCGGCTTTCGCCGACGACGATCCCGTGCCGGCTATGGGCAGCACGCCGATACCCGAGGCCGCGGAAGACGGATGGTTCCCACCGCCGTGCGACATCGACAACGCCGTGGCCACCCCGGCCGTCACGGCGCCCAGCGCCACGACCGTCGCGAGCGGAACGAGGAGCCGGCGCCGCGTCTGCCGCTTGTCGCGGTCGGCCAGGGCCAGCGTGGGACCGGACTGCGGCTCCGTCTCCACCGCAGGGTCCGTCTCCACCACGAGCTCCGGAGGCAGCAGCGTCTCCGGCGCCGGCGGCAGCACCGTCTCGATCACGCTCACCGGGGTCGCGGCGAAGTCCCGCCGCTTCGCGATCCGCTCCATCACGTCGGCCGGCCAGGACGGGCCCGCCGCCGCGTGCTCGCGCGCCGCGGCGACCAGATCGGCGGCCGTCGGCCGGGCCGAGGGCTCGGCGGCCAGACACGCCTCCACGACCGTGGCCAGCCCGGCGTCCAGCGAGCGGATCGGCCGCAGATCGGGCATCGCGCTCGGCGGCCGGACCGAGGCCGCGAACACGAGTGTGGCGGCCAGCGAGTAGATGTCGGAGGGCGCCGAGACCTCCCGGTCCCCGGCCTCCTGCTCCGGCGCGGTGAACCCGCGCGTTCCCGAACTCGAGCCGGTGCGGGTCAGCCGCGACTGGTCGTAGGCCAGCGCGATGCCGAAGTCGATGAGCTTGACCCCGTCGCGGATCAGCATGATGTTGGCGGGCTTGAGATCGCGGTGCACGATCCCGGCCTCGTGCACGGAGCGCAGGTGCGCCGCGGTGTCGGCCAGCAGCAGCCACAGGGCGTCGGCGGGCAGCGGGCCGAAGGAGCGGACCGCGTCGTCCACGGTCAGGCCCGGCACGTATTCGGTGGCGAACCACGGCTCCGGCGCGGTGCTGTCGCTGGCCAGCAGGGTGGGGGCGACGCCGAAGGGCACCCGGTGCAGGATCGCGACCTCGCGGTTGAACCGCTCGCCGGAGACCAGCCGCGGCCGGACGCGCTTGACGGCGACATAGCGGCCCTCGCGGGTGGCCAGGTAGACCTCGCCCATCCCGCCGGCGCCGAGCAGCCCGATGACGGTGAACTGGCCGATCTCGCGGGGGTCGCCCGGGCCCAGCGGCTCGGCGACGTCACTGTCCATGGGCGCGCCGTCCCCCGCTGCGTGCACTCACGCCGCGTAGGTTATCGAGCACCGGCGGGCGCGTGCAATTTGTCATGATCGTTGAGGACCGGTCCTCCGCGCGGGCTTCTACACTGGCTCACGGCTGAACGGAGGCGACCCAAACCATGCCGAACACGAACTTCCGCCCGTTGATGCTGCCCCCGGGCAGCCCGTCCGAGGGGGTCCCCTCGGCGCCGCCCGGCACCATCTTCGTGCTGGGCCCGGAGGGCGGCTACGCGGTGCCAGCGCGCCGGTACACGCTGCTGTTCGGGCGTGACCGGGAGGACGTGCACGTGCCGGTCGGCGTGGACGACCCGACCGTCAGCCGCCGGCACGGGGTCTTCACCTGCACCGGCCCGGACGGCGGCTGGTGGCTGACCAACACCGGGCACCTGCCGATCGAACTCCCCAACGGCGCGCTGATGCTCACCGGCCACCGCCGCTTCATCGAGCCCGGCTACACCCCGCTGGTCATCAACTCCTCAAAGCAGCGCTCACACCTCGTTGAGGTTCGGCTGGTCGACGACGACGACCAGCACCCGCGCTCCACGACCAAGGAGGAGACGGTCGACCCGGAGACCGTGTACGAGCTGTCTCCGCAGGAACGCCTGGTCCTCACCGCACTCGCCCGCCGCTACCTGGAAGGCGCGGAGGCCTTCCCGCTCCCGCTGACGTGGGAGGACACCGCGCAGACCGCCAACGCCTCGCCGTTCACCACCAAGGTCTGGAACTTCCGCACGGTCGCCAACACCGTCGAGGAGGTGCGCGAACGCCTGCACCGGCGCGGCGTCCGCGGACTGATGCGCGACGAGGTGGGGGAGCCGGTCGGCTCGACGCTGAGCGTGAACCTGATCCGGGAGCTGGTCAAGACGGTGACGCTCAGCGCGCAGGACCTGGAACTGCTCGACGACCAGAGCTAGTGCCTCCTTGGCAGGCGGCGTTTGCCTTGCTGCTTGTGGCTCCGATGGTCGGTGCGGCCTTGGCGGGTGCGGGGTGCGGGTGCGGGGTGCGGGTGCGGGGCGCGGCAAGTCTTGCAACTGGGGTGGTTCGGGGATCGGATCTTCTTGCTGGAGCTAGGGTTTGCTGGCCGGGTTGCGGTTGGGTTGTGGTTTCAAAGCTTTTTACGGCCTTCGGTCATAGTTGTGCCGGTTCGGGGTTCGGGTCGGCGAGTCTGTCTATCGGCTGCCGGTTTTCGCGTTCACAACCCCGCCGCACCTCAGGCCTCTTCAACTCCGGCAAGTCAGAGCACGGGCACAGGCCAGATCAAGAGCAAGATCAAGAGCCACAAGCAAGATCAAAATCAAGGGCTGTGGTGAAGGGCCGGGCCTCCGGCGGGCCTCGGCAACCTCAGGGAAACTTGCGCGGTTCCCTAGGGTGGCTGGGTGAGTCTCAGCGGCTGCGGTTTGTGGGGTGGTGCGGTCCGTTCCCCTCGGTCGCGTC
>NZ_JAAFYZ010000163.1 GCF_018274385.1 Catenulispora pinistramenti
GGCCTCCTCGGCCACCCCGCCCGGCGACATCACCGTCACCACCACTTATGACGGCGTCAGCACCACCGTGACAATGCCGGTCGGCACCCAGACGGATGTCACCCTCGTCGACCCGACAAATGGCAGCCAGGTTCACGAGCACATCGCGGCCGGCGTTTCCTGATAATCGCGATCCGGTCGCGTCGGAGGCGGAGTGGAAGGTAAATGGAAAGCATCGATTTCTCGACGAATGTGAATGCGCTCATGGAGCGCATCCGGGACCAGCAGGCGGATATCGAACGCATTCAGCGCGAGCTGGAGGTGATGGAGGTCGTCGGCGCCAGCCGCGAGGACGAGGTGCGGGTCACCGTGCGCGGCAACGGCCAGGTGATCGGCGTCGACATCGACGAGCAGGCGATGCGCGAGAACGACGCCTACGAGCTCGGCGAGCTGGTCAAGGAGGCCGTCAACGACGGCCTGCGCCGGGTCGCCGAGACCGGCAGCCGCAAGTTCCAGCCGATGATCGACGCGGCCCAGGCCGCACCGGGGAGCTGACCGTGGCCGGAAGCCACGCCGCCGGCGGCGGCCTGACCATGGCCGGGTCCGCGGCCCCGGAACAGGCGGCCGTGCCGAACCGGATGACCTGGGCCCGGCGCGCCACCGTGGTCAGCCCGCGGGCCCGGGTCGACGTCGCGCTGCCGGTGCAGAGCACCTTCGCCGAGCTGGTCCCGGAACTGGTCCGGCTCTCCGACGCGCAGCGGCACGTCGGCCCCGGCCACACCGGCTGGGTCCTGACCCGGCTCGGCGGCGCCCCGCTGCCGGCCGAGCTCACCGTCGCCGGCTCCGGGCTGCGCGACGGCGACGTGCTCTACCTGGTCCCGCGCGAGCGTCAGGGCGCCCCGCTGCTGTTCGACGACGTCGTGGACGCGATCGCCAGCGCCTCGGAGAACTCCGACGGCGCCTGGCGGCCGAGCACCGCGCACCGGGTCGGCGTGGCCGGCGGCGCCGTGGCCCTGGCCGGCGCCACCGGCCTGCTGTTCGCGCTGCTGTCCGGCAAGGTCGCGGCCCCGGCCGCGGTCGGCGGCGCGCTGGTCGTGCTGCTGGCGGTCGGCGGCCTGCTGGCCCGGGTGCAGCACGACCGCCGCGCGGCCATCGCCTGCGTGGCGGCCGGTCTGCCGGCGGCCGTCCTGGCCGGCGTCTCAGCGGTCCCGCCGCACAAGCTGTGGCCGCTGCACGGCGGCGCGGCGGCCCTGGGGCTGGCCGTCCTGGCCGCCTACAGCGGCCTGGCCATCGTCACGGTGAAGCACTACTCGGCCTGGTTCGGGGCGCTGGCCGGGGCCGCGGTCCTCGGCGGCGGCACGGCCGCGGTGGTCGGCATGGCGCACACCACCGCCGCGCACGCCGGCGTGGTACTGGCCGTGTTCGCCACCGCGCTGGCCGCCGGCGCCCCGATGCTCTCGATGCGCCTGGGCCGCCTCCCGCTGCCCCGGGTGCCCTCGGACATCACGGCGTTCCGGGAGAACGAGGAGCCGACCCTCGGCCCCGACGTCCTGCACCAGACCACGACCGCGCAGCGCATGCTCACCGGCCTGCTGGCGGCCCTGGGCCTGTCCGCGGTCGCCGGCGCCGTCTCCGCACTACGGGCCCCCGGGACCTGGCCGGTGGTGTTCGTCAGCCTGCTGAGCGTGGTCTGGATGCTGCGCTCACGCTCCTACACCGACACCGTCCAACGGGTCCTCCTGGTCGGCAGCGGCCTGGCCGCCCTGACCTGGCTCGCCGGCTCCCTGGTGGTCCGGCACGAGCAATCACTGCTCCTGGCCGGCGTCTCGGTCCTGGCGGTGGCAGGCCTGGGCTGCTTCGTCTACGCCCGGCACGCTGGCCAGGGCAGGCACTCCCCGTACTGGACCCGCTTCATGGACGTATCCGAATTCCTCAGCGTGGTGGCCCTGCTACCCATCGCCGGGGTCGCCCTCGGGGTCTACGAGCACCTGGGGCACATCAAGCACTGATTGACGGGGACGGTGGCCGGGTCGTCGGGCGGCCCGGCCACCCAAGGCTCGGGGCCCTGATCGGGATATTCCTCCTGATCAGGGTCCTTTGTTTTGTGCGAGGGCGGGGGCGGGCTGTCGGCGCGCCGGGGCGCCCGGGGCTTCAGGGATTCAGGTCGAGCAGGCGGACCGGCCGGTGGTCCCAGCGGCTGATGTCGGTGGTGGCGACGACGGCGCCGTTCGGCAGCTCCGGGGTCGGCATCGCGGCGACCATCGCGGTCTCGTCCAGCACGATGTGGATGCTCTCGCCCATCTCAGGCAGTGCCAGCCAGGCCGAGCGGCGGCTGGGATACAGATGTTGGCACCTGTTCGAGTACTTCGGGCCGGCACCTCACCGGTGCACCGCCAACGGCATCGTCCGCAGCACGAACTCCTGGTGCCGCCCGTTGGCTCGCACCGCGGGGAACGGCGGCTCCAGGATCGCGCCGTCCAGCCCGGCGATGCGCAATGCCGCTTCGGCACGCACTCGGCCGCGCGCGGTGCGGCTCAGGGTGTACGAGGCGCAGGTGAAGGCCGCGCCGGGGGTCCAGCGGTCGAGGAGGGCGGCCGGGTCCAGGGCGTGGTGCGGTTCGTAGCAGACCTGGCGCAGGCTGCCCGCCGACCAGTCGCGCCAGGTCTCCTGGACGGTCGGCGGGGCCGGGTCCGCGCCGTGGACCGCGACCATCAGTTCCTGGCCGAGTTCGGCCTGGTCCAGGGCGTCGGCGGCGTAGCCGGCCTCGTCCAGCCGGGAGACCAGGCCCAGGGAGGCGCTGGCCACGGCGCGCGCCGCTCCGAGTTCGCCGCCGCCGCGGGCCATGGCCGCGTACGGGGCCTGACGCGGGCGGTAGCGCAGGGCGAGCCAGGTCACGCGCATCGGCGCGAGGTTCTGGGGCTGGGGTTGGACCTGGGGCTGGCCTGGGGGCTGCGACTGCGGCGCAGGTCCCGGGCCATGCCCCTGATACCCGGTCATGGCCTGCATGGTCATGGTCTCCGACAGGTCCGGCGAGGGCATCGCCGGCAAGCTCATCGTCTCGGACAAGTCCGGCGAGATCGGCGCGGGCATCGTCGCCAGCGTCCTGGTCGACACCTGGTCCGGCGAGACCGGCCCCGACGGTTGCCGGGCCTGCTGGGCCTGCTGCCGGGGCGCGGCCTCCGGCGGCGGCGCCGTCCACACCACCAGCTGCGCGCTGGCCAGCGGGATCGTCGTGCCCGTGTACACCTCGCGCAGCACCTCCAGCAGCGCGCCGATGTGCGGGCCCTCGGTCGTGCGCAGCCGCACCGCCGAGACCCAGCCGCCGTCGGTGGCCGCCAGGCCCACGCGGTTGCCGGCCCGGTCGACGTACTCGCCCAGGCCCAGGTCCGGCAGCAGGGTGGCGAGCGGTTCCAGGTTGGCCTCGGCGGCCTGGCCCTTGCGGCGGGTGGCGACCCGGCGGTAGCGGTAGCGGCCCTGGGTGTCGGTCCACTGCGCCAGGTGCCGGCCCCGGAAGCGCACCGAGGTCATGCCGACCAGCGCGCCCGCGCCGGCGTAGGCGATGCCCTCGGTGGTGGCGGAGTGGCCGTAGCCGGCGGCCGCGGCCAGCGCGGCGGCCTCCCAGGCCACCGTCTGCCAGCCGCGCACCGGCGCGATCCAGTCCAGGGCGGCCGCGCCGCGCGGCACCGTGGCCGCGTCGGGGGCCGCCGCGCGGCTGGTCGCGGCCGGGACAGGGGGCGGGGGGGCCATGATCTCGGCCGCCGGCGCGGCGTGACTGCTCATCGCGGACACCATATTTCTTCGAGCCGGCGGGATCGGACGACAATGTGTGTCGGGCGCCCACCGGACGCGGCGTCTGGAATTCGACGGCGAACCGGTCCCCGCATATGCTTTTGGCGCTCGCTTATCATACGTATACTGGCTCTGGTTCGTACAGCGCCCCGCCCTCGGAAAGTGGCGGAAATCGCCATCGGCGAACCGGGCCGACGATTGCCGATCACGAGAAATACCGGGGCGCGCAGTGTGGACTGAGCGGGACCAGATCCAGGCGTACCAGTTCCTCCGACGGCGGCTGGTGTCCGCCTTGGTCACCTCCGACCCCAACCACCCGACCCCGCCGCATCGCCGGCTGGTGATGGGCACGGTCCTGGGCAGTGTGGCGACCCTGCTGACCGCCGCGGGCTTCGGCGTGTCCGGCATGATGGCGCCGAGCCCGCCCCCGGACTGGCAGCACACCGGCCTGGTGATCCTGGAACAGGACGGCGGAGGCCGCTACGTGCTGGACAACAACGGCGTCCTGCACCCGGTGACCAACCTGGCCTCGGCCCGGCTGCTGGCGAACAGCACCAAGTCCGTGACGGTCGCCTCGAACCTGCTCAGCAAGGCCCCGCGCGGCGCCGTCATGGGCATCCCCAACGCCCCGGACACGCTCCCGGACCCGACCAGCGTGATCGCCGACCCGGACCCCGTGGCCTGCTCCCGCGCCACCTCCGACCTCCCGAAGCAGACCGGGCCGGTCGGCGCGGTGCTGCTGGTCCACACCACCGACCCGGCGGCGACCCTCACCGGCATGACTCCCATCCCGGACGGCCACGGCCTGGTGGTCCAGACCCCCAAGGGCGACCGCTACCTGCTCACCGCGGGCCTGAAGTACAAGCTCGCCGACGACCACACCCTGATCGCCCTGGGCTACCAGAACGTCCCGGTCCTGCCGGTCGCGGCGAGCTGGCTCACCGCCGTCCCCTCCGGCCGCGACCTGGCTCTGGTGGCGGTCCCGGACGCCGGCACCGCGGGGCCGCGCGTCGCCGGGGCGAAGACGAAGGTCGGCGAGGTCATCACCGCCGACAACGCCGTGGCCGGCAAGACCGGCTACTACCTGGTCCGGGCCGGCGGCCTGGAGCCGATCTCCCAGATCGAGGCGGCCCTGGTCCTGGCGAACACCGCGAACGCCGCCGCCTACACCGACGGCATGCAGGCGGCCAGGCAGGTGTCAGTGGCCGATGTCGCGGCCACCCCCAGCGTCCCGACCGGCGACGACGCCACCGGCTACCCCGCGGGCGTGCCCAGCCCGGCCGCGGCCGAAGGCGGTCTGGCAGTGGTCTGCGCGGTCGGCGACGGCAAGGACCCCTCGCAAATAGGCCTGGGCACAGCCCTGCCCCTCCCGGCCGGGGCCCGCACGGTCCCCACCGGCGTCGCGCAAGGCGGCACCACCGCCGACGAGGTCTACCTCGCACCCGGCACCGCCGCGCTGGCGACCGCCCCGACCCCGCCCGGCGCCCAGGCCGGCATGGTCTACCTCATCACCGACGCCGGCACGAAGTACCCGCTCACCGACGGCTCGGCCCGCTCGGCGCTCGGCTACTCGAACGCTCCGACCTCGACGCTGCTGCCGACCGCGTTGGGCCTGCTGCCCACCGGTCCCGCGTTGGACGAGGCGGATGCGCAGAAGCCGCTGGCGTCCGGGAGCTGAGCTGATGCGGGCGGCGGCCTGACTCCGGTCAGACTTCCCGCCGCGCGCTGCACGTCACGCGTCACGCGCCACGCGCCGAGCAAGCACGCTGATTCTGGTTCAGTCTCCGCGCAGCGCGCTGAGCACATGCGGCCACGCCTGCTTCCCCAACAGAGTGTCGGCGACCTCGCTCCCGCCGTAGTCGAACTCCGCCGACGCCGGACCCGCCGTCTCGCCCGGGAACAGCAACCCGTGCCCGGCATCGCCGTGGCTGATCAGGCGGACCGTGCGCCCGGCCGCCCGCCGCCGCTCGGCGAGCCGCAGCGTGTACGTCATCGACGGCCACATCCGGTCCTCGCCCCCGGCCACCAACAGCAGGTCCGCCCGCGCTTGCTCCACCGGGATCGCGGCGGCGTCGACGTGTTCGGCGAACGTCCGCTCACTGAGTTCATACAGCCCCCGGATCGCCCTCGGCCGCGCGGGAGCCGTATCCCACCAGCTGTCGTCATAAGGCATGAACGGCACCGGCTCGCCTTGCCAGGACCACGACGACCGATACGGCGTGAACGAACCATCCGGCCCGGGCCCGACACCGCCCCACACCAACGCCGTGGGCGAGTTCCCGACCACCACGTCGATCCGGGGATCCCGGATCGCGGTCAGCAGCGCGGCCTCCGCACCCTTGGACGTCCCCATGACGCCGATTCGCCGGGCCCCGCGCGCCTTCAGATAATCGACGGCAGCCGTGAACGTCTCCAGCGGCACCTCACGGATCGCCGCCGGCTGTCCCGGCCCGCCGAACCACCGGATCGCCAGCGCCGACATCCCCTGCTGCGCCAGGATCCGGGCCCGCTCCCGCAGCACCCGGCCGCTGGAACCGGCCAGGACCACCACGCCGGCCTCGCTCCCGCCGTCCGGTTCGCAGCACACTGCTTCCCACGGCTCGGACAGCTCGCGCTCGACGACGGTCACCGCGTCACCACAGTTACCACGTCACCACAGCCACCATGGCGTCCTCCTCGCACCCGGGCCCGATCGGCGGCGTGGGAACTCCGCCGACCCAACCCTACCGAGCGCTCAGGTCAACCGGGGCGACGTCCCGCAGCGCCTGCTTGAGCTTCTCAAGCTGCTCCTGCGCCTGATACTCGCTCCGCACGCTCAGCGGGAGGAGAAGGCGGTACCGATTGCCGACCAGCGCCAGGCTCGGAGCGTAGGACCTGCCGGTGTTCATCCGCGTGATCCGCGCGTCCAGGATGGCCTCGCGCGCGATGACACCGGGCACCGGCCAGAAGTAGTAGATCCGCACGGCGTCCGGCTCGACCTCGATCCGCATGTCCAGGGCCAGCCAGCCGAGGAACGTGCCCGCGGCTATACACACCACGGACACCACGGCGATGACCGCGACGATGATGGCGCTCTGGTGGGTGGAGGCGACCAGGAAGGGGAGGCCGAGGAATGCCAGGTCAGCGAAGACGATGATCGCCTTCAAGTACCCCAAGCCCCCGGCGGGTCGCAAAATGACCTGCTTCATGGGCTGATCTTATATCAGCTCTGATGGATACTCCAGGGGTCTTGCTTCATCTCAGCTGTGCGCCGCTTCGCCCGCTACGGGCACCCACAGCGTCACCGACGTGCCGTTGCCCACTCGCGAACCGACCGTCGCGGTCCCGCCGACCTCGGCCATCCGGGCCGAGATCGACTGGCTCAGACCGAACCCGGGCCGGTGCGCCGCCGGGTCGAATCCGACCCCGAAGTCGCGCACCACCACGGTCAGCCCGTCCGGTTCGTCCCAGACCCGGACCAGCGCCTCGCCGGCCCCGGAGTGTTTCAGGACATTGCGAAGGGCCTCGCGCGCCGCAGCCAGCACCGCGGCCCGGCGCTGCGCCGTCAGCCCGTCGCCGCCGTCCACACCGTCCACGCCCTCGGCCGCGTCCAGGCGCATGCGCAGCCCGTCCCGAGCCAGTTCGGCGCCGAGCCCGATCAGGCCCTCCACGACGCCCGGCGTCGTGCGCGCCTCGTAGCGCCGCGACAGCTCCCGCCGCAGCGCGACCGCCTCGGCGTGCGCGACCGCGCGCACTTCGCGAAGCCGCCGCGCGGCGTTGTCCGCGTCGCCCGGCAGCGTCAACGCGATCGCTTCCAGCGTCTGCAACACCGTGTCGTGCAACGACCTGCGCACCCCGGTCCGCAACCGCTCGGCGTCGTGGTCCAGCACCAACAGCACCCCGGCCGACACCGCCATGGCGACCAGCAGCACCGCGACATCGCCGAGCAGCGTGGCGGTCGCCACCGGCGCACCCGCGCCCGCGAACATCGCCAACCGCAGTGCGGTCCCGAGGGCGGCCGCGACCAGCCCGCCCGAGACGCCCCGGAGCAGCGTCCACAAGGCGACGCAGCCCGCGAAGTACTGCCAGGACACCTCGACCGCCCGGGCCGAAGAACCCGGAACCGCGCTCATCGCCAGATTGCCCGCGATCGCCGCGACGGTGTCCGCCAGCGCCAACACCCGCACCGGGACCCCGCGCACCGCGCCGAACCCGAGGCCGATCGTGGCGAGGACCAGGGCCGCCGCCAGCCCCAGCACCGCCGCGCTCCCCGAACCCCCGAAGCTCCCCACATACACCAGCGCGGCAGCGGGAAGCACACCGATCTGGAACGCCAGGGGAATCGCTATGACATATTCGGCTCTGTCCTCGCGCCGCCAACCGCGCGCCGCCAGTTCCCGGATCCCCCCAAGCCCCGCAACCCTTCCCGCCGCCTGCGCGACCCTCAGCACGCCGCCGACTCGGCGAGCACGCCGAGCTCGATCGCGGCCCGCGTCATGTCCGCGCGGCGGCGCGCGCCGATCTTGTCGCGGATCCGGTCCAGGTAGGAGCGCACGGTCCGCACGCTGATCCCCATCGCCATCGCGATGTCCCGGTCCCGCTCGCCGGCCGCGACCAGCCGCAGCACCTGCTTCTCCTGGCCGGACAGCTCCAGGCGCGGACCGGCCTGCCGGTTCTGCTCGGTGGTGAGCACGATCGAGGCCAGGGTCGGGGAGACGTAGCTGTTGCCGGCCGCTATCTCCCGCACCGCGCGCAGGATCTCGGCGCCCTCGGACTCCTTCGACAGGAAGCCGCGCGCGCCGGCCGAGATCGCGCCGAGCACGTCGGACTTCCCGGCCTCGCCGGACACCACCAGCACCCGGTTGCCCATGCCGTTGATCTGCAGCACCGCCGCCGCGCCCTTCACGCCGGGCAGCGTCAGGTCCAGGATCACGATCCCGTCCCGGCGCGGCCGGCAGGCGACGAACTTGCCGACGCTGCCGGCGACCACGTCCACGTCCATGTCCCCGGCCTCGCTGAACAGCCGGGTGAGGGCGTCGCGGTACAAGGGGTGGTCCTCCACGACGCTGACGGGGATACGGGCCGATTCCTGCTCGGCGCGGACGCGCGTGGGTTCCATGGCTCGCCTCTCAAGGTGCTCGGGGGCGGATGCGGCCCGGTGGTATAGACCGGATCGCGAGGGCGGTGGGGGCCGTCGTCGCCGGCGTCGGCCCGCTGTGAGAACCACGCCGACGCCGACGCAGCACCAAGTGTCATCACCCTTAGACGACGCGTCGTCGGTAAAACTACGTAACCCGCTACTGCCTCTTGAGATGCCGGTACCTACGCCGAGACGTCAGTACTACCTACCCCTACGCGTCAGTAGTACCTACACTCGAGACCCCGCGCCACCTCCGTCCGAGAGCACGTCGCGGCCATGCCCGTTCATCTCTGCTGGTGAGCCGACTGGCGTCGTCAGCGACAAATAAAACAGAATGAAAGGTCTCCGTCACCGGGGCTGGGTACAGTCTCACCGAAGACCTTGTGAAGTAAAAAATGCTCTGTTGTCCCTCGGAGCGTCAGGGGTCGACCACCTTGGGGGAGGTACACGTGCTGGCCATCGGGTCGCCACAGGCCTGGCAGGCCTTGGTCGGGCGGGAAGCCCAGGCCGAGCGGATGGCCGAGGCCGTCGCCGCGCTCGCGTCCGGCCGGGGCGCGGTGCTGGAGATCGCCGGCGACCCGGGCATGGGCAAGACCCGGCTGCTCGGGCGGATCGCCCAGCTCGCCTCGGGCCAGGGCGCCCGCGTGGCCCGGTCCAACGGACTGCGCGGCAACACCATCGCCCGTCAGCTGTTCCGGGACGCCTGGGCCGACGTGCCGGCCCCGGACCTGACCGCGAGCGACGACGACGAGGTCTTCCGCCGGATCCGTGCCGGGCTGGCCGACTGGGCCGCGGACCCGGTCGGGGTCGGCGGCGCCGTTATCTTCGACGACGTCCACCTCGCCGACGAGGACTCCACCCGGCTGCTCGCCCGGCTGATCCGCACCCCGGTCCCCGGTCCGCTGCTGATGGCCATCGGGCACTGCCCGCGGCGCACCGGCTCGGTCCTGCTGGAAGCGCTCGACGACGGCTCCCGCACCGGCACCGTGGTCCGGGTCGAGCTGGACGCGCTCGACATCACGGCGGTCAACCAACTGCTGTCCGCCTGGTCCGGCAACAACGCGCTGGATCCCGCCTACCTGGAACAGATCCGCGCCGCAGCCGACGGCAACCCGCGCAACCTGCGCGTGCTCACCGCCGCCGGCTGGCGTCCCGAACTGTGGCCGGACAGCCCCGGCGAGGACACCGGCGCGCTGCTGCGCGAGGGCGCCTCGATGGCCGCCGAACTGGACGCGCTCAGCCCCGCCGAGACCGCCGTGGTCAGCGCGGCCGCGGTACTCGGCGGTCCGTTCCGCCCCGAAGAGGTCGCCGCGCTGTGCGCGTCCGCCCCTCCCGGGCTCGAACTCGCCGGGATCCTGGACGCGCTGGACGATCTGGTGCGCGCCGACGTGATCCGGCACGTCGCCCCCGGCGCGCGCTTCGCCTTCCGGCACCCGCTGCTCGGCCACGTCGCCCACGAACGCGCGCCGCTGCCCACCCTGCTCGCCGCCCACCAGCGCGCGCTGGACCTGCTCAAGGCGCGCGGCGCGGCCGCCGTCGACCTGGCCCGGCACGCCGAGCACCTGATCGGCACCGACGCCGCGGTCGCCGCCCCGCTGCTGGCCCGCGGCGCCAGCGAGATCCTGCCCGACGCGCCGGAGACCGCCGTGCGCTGGCTGCGCCTGGCGCTCCAGACCCCGGTGGGGGAGCGGCCCAGCGCCGAGCGCGACGCGCTGATGCTCGAATGCTGCCGCGCGCTGTCCGCCGCCGGCCGCTTCGAGGAGGCCCGCGCGCTGGCCCACGACGTGCTGCGCGACGACACCTGGCTGACCGGCCCGCTGCGCCAGCGCGCCTACGCGATGCGGGTCGCCGCCGAACGCCAGCTGGGCCGCTACGACGAGGCCTCGGCCGTGGCCAGCGCCGCGGTCGAGGCGCTGCCCCGGCCGCTCACCGCCGACGCCGCCGAGCTCGCCTTCGAGTACGGGGTGCTGCACCTGTATCGCGGCACGTTCGCCTTGGCGCGCCCGGTCGTGCAGGAGGTCGCCGCAGCGGTGAAGGCCGCCGCCGAGGCGGCCTCCGCCGATCCCGGGTCGTCCGCGGCCCTGGCCGATCCCGGGCTGCCCGCGGTCCCCGCCGACTCCAGCCGATCCGCCGCAGCCGCCCCATCTGCGGCCGGATCACTCGGAGCATCACACGACGTCGACACCTATCTGATCGATATACCGTCAGCCCCCGAAGCCCGCGCCGCCGCGGCGGTCCGGGTCCTGGCCGCCTTCGGCGACGCCTTCCTCGGCCAGACCGCCGCCGCGATCCCGGCGCTCGTCGAGAGCGCCCGGCTGGTCGACGGCCTCCCGGACGCCACGGCCGCCCGCAACCCGGAACTGCTGGCCATGCTCGGCTGCGGCGAGATGTTCATGGAGGGCTACACCGCCGCCGCCCGGCACCTGCGCCGCTGCCTGACCATCGCCCGCAAGGGCGGCCCGCAGCAGATGAAACTCAACGTCCTGCTCGGCCTGGCCTTCATCGACCAGCAGACCGGCAACTTGCTGCGCGCCGAGCAACGCGCCGAGGAAGCCGGCCGGGTCGCGCGCGCCACCGGCGCCGGTGACGGCGTCAGCATGAGCGAGGCACTGCGGGTCGGCGCGATGATCTGGTCCCGGCCACGCGCCGAGGCGCAGGAGGTGGTCGCCGCCGCCGAGCGCGCGGTCCGCACCGCCCGCCCCGGCAACGGCTGGTGGTCCGGCTCGGCGGCGATGCAGCTGGCCCTGGTCCGGATGGTCAGCGGCGACGCCGCCGGCTGCGTCGACGCGCTGCTGGAAGGCGGCGGCGGCCCCGAACTGCGCCAGCTGCAGCCGGCCTACCGCCCGATGCTGCTGTCGATGCTGTCCACGGCCGCCCTGCGCTCCGGCCGGGCCGAACTGGCCCGGCAGGCGGCGCTGGACGCCGACGAGGCGGCCGAGGCCTCGGGGCTGTCGGTGCAACGTGCGTACGTGATCCGGGCCCAGGCCGCCCTGCACGCCGCCGAAGGCGACCACGACACCGCGGCCAAGCTCTTCGAGCAGTCCGCCCTCGGCTTCCGCCGCGCCAACCGCCCGGTGCAGCACGCCTGGACCCTGGCCGCCGGGAGCGGCTCGGCCGCCCTGGCCCTGGGCCCGGTGGTCGCGAGCTCCTGGCTGGACTCCGCCGAGGAAGTGGCCCGCATCCACGGCGCGCTGCGGATCGAGGAGGAGATCACCGACATCCGCGCCAAGCTGCTCGGCGCCCCGGCCCCGGAGCGCAGGCCGATCCTCACCGGCACCCCCGCCCCGACCCTGACGCCGCTGCCCGCGCCATCGCTCCAGTCCGACGTCCGCGGCCTGCTGACCCGCCGCGAACAGGAGATAGCGGCCCTGGTCGCCACCGGCCGCCGCAGCCGCGCGATCGCCGAGGAACTGTTCCTCAGCCATCGCACGGTGGAGACCCACCTGGCGCGCATCTACAGAAAATTGAACGTTTCGTCAAGGACAGCGCTTGCCCATCTTCTTCAGGATTCTGAGAGTTCGGCTTCGGACTGAAGGACCAGGTCGAAGCAGAAGTTCGAAGGCTGATTCAGGGGCGGCGCAGGGCCGGCGCCGCCGCGGCGTCAGCGCGGCACGACGCCGTCCAGCAGAACGCTGAGAAAGCGGTCGGCCTGAGCCGGGCTTCCGGCGCGCGCGACGGCCGTGGTGAGGGACATCAACTCGACGATGTCGAGGTCCCGGCGGACCGTGCCGGCGTCCTGCGCCGCCGCGAGCGCGGCCACCCGCGAGGACTGGCGGCGCAAATGGGCAGCGATGCGCGCGGGCTGCCCGGACCTGGAAGTGATCACCGAGCAGAGCGTGGAGAGCGGCGAGTGGGTCGCCAACCGCTACACGATCCGCGGCACCCACACCGGTGACCTCTTCGGCGTCGCCGCGACCGGCGAGCGTTTCGAGATCACCGGCATCGACATGGTGCGCGTCGTCGACGGCCTGCTGGTCGAGCACTGGGCCTGCGCCGCGCCGTTGCCCAGCGGGGGTGGTGAGTAGTCGCCGCCGGTCACGGCGATCGGTCGGCGGTCAGACTCCACACCCCCACGGCCCGCTTTTCGCCACCGGTCACGGTGACGGCGACCGGTGAGCCGTCCACCACTGCCGTGGCCACGCCCGTCACCCCGTCGAGGTGGCCCTCGACGGGTTCCCCGACCGGACGGCCGGTGGCCAGATCCCACACCCGCACCGTCCCGTCCAGGCCGCCGGTGACGGCGACCGGGCGGCCGTCCACCACCGCCGTCGCCATCGCCCACACGCCTGCGGTGTGGCCCTCGGCGGGCTCCCCGATCTGCTCGGCCATGATCAGATCCCACCTGCGCACCACCCCGTCGGCGCTGCCGGTGACCGCGATCGGCCAGCCGTCCACCACCGCCGTGGCCACCGCGCGCACACTGTCTTCCCGGTTCGCCACCCAGAACCGGTCAATCATCTGACCGGTCGTCAGATCCCACACGGAGATCGGGTCGCTGTCGTCGGCACCCACGGCGATCGGGCGGCCCGCCGCCACCGCTGTCGCCAGGCCCCGCACTATGTAGGGACCGGACTCGGGCTCCCACAACTGCCGACCGGTGGCCAGGTCCCAGGCCCGCACTCGCGAGTTGTCGGCGCCGTAGGCGACGACGGCTATCGGCGAACCGTTCACGATCGCCGTCGCCACCGGCATCGACACCGCATACGGCTCGGCGCGGTGGCCCGTCAGCGGCTCGCCGATCTGCTTGCCGGTAGCCAGGTCCCACCTGCGCACCGTCTCGTCCGCGCTGCCGGTGACGGCGACCGCGCGGCCGTCGATCACCGTCGTCGCCACCGCGCGCACCGCCGCGGTGTGGCCGGTCAGCGGCGCGCCGATCTGCGCGCCGGTCGCCAGGTCCCATCGGCGCACCACGCCGTACCAGCCCCCGGTCACCGCGATCGGGCGGCCGTCGACCACCGCCGTCGCGACGGCGCTCACGTCACCGACAGGATCGGCGAAGACGCACCGGAGCCGGGGGTCGACCGGGCCGCCGGCCGCCCATCGCGCCGTCCACCCGGCCGCCGCCAGCGCGTCCTCGGGCTCGCTCTCGTCGTCAGCCATGCCCGGAAACGTACCGGGTCCATCTCACTCCTTCACCCCGCTCCCCAGGGCCGCCGACGTGAAGTACCGCTGAGCCACCAGGAACAGCGCGATCACCGGCACCGCCAACACGCACGCGCCGGCCAGGATCACGCCGTACGGATTGGCCGCGGTGGCCGCGTTCGTCGACACGTACTCGCCGAGCGAGACCGCCAGCGGCTGCATCGAGTGCTTCTTGGTGATCAGGAACGGCCACAGGAACTCGTTCCACGGCCCGATGAACGTGATCACCGTCGCGGTCAGGATGGCCGGCTTGGTCAGCGGCGCCGCGACCAACAGCAGCGTGCGCACCTCCCCGGCGCCGTCGATGTGCGCGGCGTCGAACAGCTCGTCCGGCAGCGAGATGAAGAACTGCCGGAAGATCAGCACCGCCGCCGGATTCACCGCGAACGGCAGGATCATCCCGAGGTAGTTGTCGGCCAGCCCGTAGTCCCGGACCGCCAGGATGTACAGCGGGATCATCAGCACCTGGAACGGCAGCACCAGCACCAGGATCAGCCCGCCGGCCACCGCCGGCTTGCCCGGGAACCGCAGCCGGGCCAGCGCGTAGCCGGCCGGCAGCCCGACCACGATGGTCAGCACCACCGTGCCGAGCGTGAAGATCGCCGAGTTCCCCAGCGACGGCAGCAGCGAGATCGCCCGGTTGACGTCGCGGTAGTTCTGCAACCCCAGGTTGCCGGCCTTCGGTATCAGACCACTGAAAGCGCTGTCCGCCCGCAGCTGCAACGAGCCGACCACCATGTAGTAGAGCGGGAAGATGCTCGCCAGCGCGCCCAGGGTGACGAAGCCGTACGTCGTCAACCGTCGCAGGGTCCTGCCGTACTGCCCGCTCCTCATGCCGCCTCCCTGGCCTGGACCAGCCGGCGCGCGCCGGCCCCGGCCCCGGCGACCAGCAGGATGAACAGCGTCAGCAGGATGCCGATGGCCGCGCCGACGCCCGGCTCGCCCTGCTCCACGCCCTTCTGGTAGATCAGCAGCGCCGGCGACATGGTCGCGCCGTTCGGGCCGCCGCCCCCGGTGAGCAGGTAGGGCTCGGCGAACAGGTTGGCGCCGACGATCAGCGCCAGCGTGGTGACCAGGATGGTGATGTTGCGCAGAGCCGGCATGGTGATCGCCCGGAACTGCCGGACCGGCCCGGCCCCGTCGATGCTCGCCGCCTCGTACAGCGAATCAGGGATCAACAACACCCCGGCGAGGTAGAGCAGGACGTAGAAGCCGAGCTGCTTCCAGGTCACCTCCAACGCGATCACGACCATCGCCAGCTTGGAGTTGACCAGCCAGGACGGGTTCGGGGCCCAGCTGCCCAGCACGTGGTCCATCAGGCCGCCCTGGCTGAACAGGAAGTACCAGACGCCGATGACCGCGATGCTGGCGGTGACGTAGGGGACGAAGAACGCCGAGCGGAAGAACGTCTTCATCCGGCTCAGCTTCGCCAGCACCGCGGCCAGCGTCATGCCCAGGATCACGGTCAGCGGCACGTTGATGGCCAGGAACTCCAGGATGTTCAGGAAGGAGCGGCGCAGCAGCGGATCGGACAGCGCCTCGCGGTAGTTCTTCAGGCCGACGAACGGCTGCGGGACCGACGCGCCGGGTGCCGCGTATACGTAGTCCAGGACGGAGATCCGGAAGCCCTGGATGATCGGTACGGCGTAGACGATGATCAGGTAGACCACGTACGGCGCCGCCAGGTAAAGCCCGATCATGGTCTTCGACCGCGGCCCTCCGCGCCCGCGTCTCGCGGGTTTCGCAGGACTCGCGGGTGCCGCGGGTTCCGCGGGTTCCGCGGGTGCCGCGGGTTCCGCGGGCTCCCCGTGTTCCATGGCTGACATCGGCGCGGCCTACTTGCCGATGTCGGAGACGACGGTGCTCGCCGCGCTGTGCAGCCACTGGCTGGTCGGCTGTTGGCCGAAGACCACCGACTTCAGATAGCCGTTGCGGAAGTCCTGCCACATGGTCACCCCGTTGGCGACGTTCGGCACCTCGACCGTGCGGCTCGCCTGCTGCGCGAACAGCGTGTACTCGGGGTTGGCGCTGAAGTAGGACGCGTACGTGGTCGGCAGGTCGGTGCGCAGCGGCATCTGGCCGGTCATGCTGAGCAGGGTGCCGTCGTTGGCCTGGTCGGTGGCGAACTTCAGGAAGTCCCAGGCGCTCTGCCGGTTCTTGCACGCGGTGAAGACCGACACGGTCTTGGAGTCGGCGAAGGTGTGGATCTGGTCGGCCGGCATCCCGGTGGACGTCGGCACCGGCACCGCGCCCCAGTTCACCTTGCCCGCGTAGGTCGCGATCGCCCACGGACCGACGATCGCCATCGCGGCCTTCTTATCCACGAAGGCGTCGCCGTTGTACTTCTCCTTCGGCGCCTGGTTCTTCGCGTAGACGCCGGCCCAGAAGTCGGCGACGGCCTGCCCCGCGGCGTCGTCGAACGTGGCCTTGCCGTTCGCCACCAGGGGCTGGCCACCGCTCTGGGCTATGTAGAGCGGGTAGTAGTCGTACCAGTTCTGGTAGAACTCGTTGGTTGGCGCCGGGGCGATGGCGTACTGCGCGACCCCGGACCCGACGAGCTTCTGCGCGGCGGCCTCGAAGTCGGCGTACGTGGACAGCGCCGGGTGGTCCGGATCCAGCCCGGCGGCCTTGAACATGTCCTTGTTGTAGAAGATCATCACCGGATTGCTCTTCCACGGCAGCTGGTAGTACTTCCCATCAGAGCTCTTATACTCGCTGGCCACCGTGGCCCCGGTCCGCCCCTGGATGTACGAGACCCCGTCGGGGAAGTCGTTCAGCGGCACCAGACCGCCCTGCTTCACCCACCCCGAGATCGCCGACGGGGAACCGTTGAACACCAGACACGGCGCGTTCCCGGCCGCGATCGCCGCCGTGATGACCTCCTCCGAGCTGCTGCCCGCCGGGATCTGCTCACCGCTGACCTGCTCACTGGGATGCGCCTTGTTCCACAACGCCACCGTCGCCTTCCCCCACGAGACTTCCTGCGCGTTGTTGGAATACCAGATCTTGATCGGCCCACTCCTGGCCTGCCCGCCGCCCCCACCCCCGGAGCTGCATCCCGCCAGCGTGAGGGCCGTGCAGGTCAGCGCCGTGAGGGCGGCGGTGAAAGTGCGCATTCTCGCCATGGCTGATCCTCTCGAATGCGGGTGAAAGGGGTCCCATGGCACTTTCCCTGGTTCTCGTGAATCAAAGCTCGATGATGGGCCGAGTCAGGGTTTTTACGGTGTGCGGCATATGTCAGGGTCATGAATCAGGTCCCCTGCGAAACCACTCGCCGCCGAGCCCCGCACCCGGCTACCGTGGAGCTCGGCGCCCGGTGCGCAGGCAGCGGATACTTCTGGTTCTAAGGGTTGCCGGTTCGAGTCCGGCACGCCTCCCTCACCGGAGGCGGTAGCTCAATCGGGCAGAGCATTAGACCGGCTTCGGCCGGAGTCCCGCCGCCGATTCGGTCTCGGGCGCCTCATCGGTTCCCCGCCGGCTCGTGGGTGCTGGACTGGTAGCTGCTCAGGACGATGCCCCGCCCCGGGGTCCTGGTGTTCAGAAGTCCACGAGCTCGATCGTCGCCGTCGCGGCGCCGGTCACCGGCCCGCAGGAGTGCCCAAGGCGTTGACCATCGCTGCCACGGCGATCAAGGGCGGCGCGGCGGCGAGCACCAGTCGACCGGCGCGGGGCAGGAACGCGGCGGGCAGCCACTGGACAATCGCCAGAATCGCCGAGATGGCGATGAGCCATCCGGTGTGGCCCATCGCGGCATAAGCCTTGGGGCAGTCGGCCTTGGAGTCGCACGCGTCGAGGGCGATCCCCGAAATGCCGTAAATGAAGAGGGCGACGGGAATCAGGAATAGGGTGATCGACAGGGACACCGCGGGAGCGATCATCCAAAAGCGGTGCTGGTTGGGATCTCGTGGGCGCTGGTATACCGGCTGAGTCACAACCTCAGCCTCGCGGCCCTGGCTTACATCAGCATCCGTATTCATACTCATCCCTTCTGAGTACGACCGGCGCCGATCCACCAGGATCGGCGCCGGTCGTACCCGGCGAAGAATCAGCTCAGCGCGAAGGCCAGCACATCAGCGTTCTTCTCCGGCGCCGCCGGCAACACGATCAGCCGGTCCCCGGCGATGTAAGCCGCCGCCGCGGGCCCGCTCCAGTCCGTCCCCAGCGTCCCGCTGATCCCCGAAGCCATCGGTGAGCCGTCCTTCGTGGCGAACGCCAGCAGCCGCGCGGGCGCGTCCGCGGCGCCGCCGTCGAACACCGTCACCTTGTTCGGGTCGACCGCGGCGATGGTCACCGGGCCGCTCGGGGTCGCGGCCCCCTGCCACAGCTTGTTCCCGGAGACCAGGTCGAACGCGACCAGCGAGGCGGTCGGGTCCTTGTCCGCGGTGGGGGCGACGAAGGTGTTGTCCTGGATGTGCGGCAGCGGGTGCTGCTGCCCCTGCGGGCCGACGTTCAGGTCCAGGGCGCCGAAGTCGCCGGAGCCGTTGATCGGCGCCTGCGCCTTGCCCTTGGGGTCGAAGGAGTAGTAGCGGTCGACCGGCTGGCCGCCCGGCGAGGCGACGTGCACGATCGTCGGGAACGCCGCCTGCACCAACGTGATCTGGGCCCCGTTGAGGCCGTCCGGCGGCAGCGGGGTGCTCCACAGGTCGGTGCCCTTGTGCGAGTCCTTCATCGTCACGACCGGACCGGCCCCGCAGTCCTGGATCAGCGTGACGTAGGCGCCCTTGACACCCAGCTGCTCCAGCCGGCACGCCGGCTTCAGCTTCGACAGGTCCGAGGTCCACAGCTGCTTGCCGTCGGCCGCGCCCCACACCGTCACCGACGTCCCGGCCTGCCCGGCCACCACGTCCCCGCCGAACGACATCAGCGGCACGGTCCCGGCCGGCGCGCCCGGGGCGACCGCGAGCGGCTGGGTCCACACCGGCTTGCCGTCGTCGGTCCCGACCGCGGCGATCGTGTCGCAGTTCCCGTCGGGCCCGTACTGCACCAGCCCGATCTTGCGGATCGCGAGCTGGCTCATGGCACAGATCGAAGAACCCTGACCCGGAACCGGGAAGGTCCACAGGGCCTTCCCGCTCTCCGAGTCATAGGCTTTCACCGCGCCGGTGTCGCCACGCACGATCGAGTGGTTGTCCACCAGCCAGCTGCCGACGACCGTCGCCGCGTCCCCGGCGGCGGGCGCCGACCACGCCGCGGGCACGCTCTTGTCCGCGGCGGACGTGGCTGAGGAGCCGGACCGCGAGTCCTGGCCCAGGCCGCCGGCCGTCGCGGGCTGCTTCGAGCTGCCGCCCCCGAACACCGACACCCCGGCCCCGACCGCGGCGATCACCAACACCACGGCCGCCGACACGCCGATCAGCATCTTGCGCCGGTCGTTACCGGCCGGCGGCGCCGGCGGCGGGGGAGCAGGCTGCATTTCCGGCCGATAGGAGAACTGCGGCGGCTGGATGTAGGGCTGGTTGCCGCCGCCGGCCGCTCCGGTCGCGCCGGTACCCCACCCAGAAGCAGAACTCTGCGACGCCCGCTGCTCGAACGGCGGCGGCGCCTGCTGCTGCTGTTGTTGCTGCTGCGGTACCTGCTGTTGCGGCGCCTGCGGTGCGGGCGGTTGCTCTGGCCCCTGACCGTGCCCGGGCCCGTGATGCAGCGCCGGGAACCGCGGCGGCTGCCGCCGTTGCGGCTCCTGCCCGGGCAGCTGCTCGTCCGGCCGATACGGCGAGTGCATCATCGGCGGCGCGGGCGGAGGCGAGGAGTCGTACGGTGCCTCGTCCTGCGGCGGCGGCGAGAACGGGTTCGGCCGACCGCCTTGCTCGTCCTGCGGTGTGCTCATATCGTCGAGTCCCTACTTGAGACGTTCCAGGTAAGTGGGAACCGTTGCCGGCCGGGGGCGCGCGGGGCGGGCTTCATCAGAGCCCGCACACCGACGCCCACCAGACACCCCCCGCGAGGCCACCGGAATCTCAACGAGATCCCCCCGTGGGGATTTTATCGATCCGGCCTCGCCCGGCGAAACCCGATACCGGCCTTATCAGGCCGGATGCCCGCCGACCGCCCGGGTGATCGCGGTCAGCTCCGGGTCCGGGATGACCACCGGGCCGCCGAAGACGTCCAGGGCCTGCAACGCCGGCGCGAGCGAGGTCAGCAGGTGCGCGGTCGGGGCCGGGAGCGTGGAGGGCACCGTGACCAGCGCGCCCTTCTTCTCCGCGGTCGCCGCGCCACCGGTGAGCGCGTCGGCGAAGTTCGTGCCGACCGCGACGCCGACGAACGGCACCCCGCTCTGGGCCTGCACCAGCTGCGCGTCGGTGGCGTAGCGGTCGTAGCCGCTGAAGGTCCGGATGTAGCCGGGCAGCGACTTGGCGGCGGTCGCCGCCGGCCCGCCCACCGCGTAAACCGTCGGGGCCGCGGCGGTCGAGGACCGCGCCTTGCCCGCGACGTACGCGGCGGTCGCCGGGTCCATCTTCTTGCCGTCGGTCAGCAGGATCGCCGCCGGGCTCCCGCCGGAGGAGGCCGGGCCGGTGGCCGCGAACGGTCCGGCGGCCAGCGCGTCGGCGTAGTCCAGCCCGGTGGCCAGCATGACCTTCGCCGGATTGCCCAGGCCCTGCTGTGCGATCTGCAGCGCGGTGGCGTACCGGTCCGCGCCGCCGTAGCGGGTGACGTGGTAGCCGAGCTGGACCAGCTTCTGCGCCACCGGGGCCGAGATCGCGTCCGTACCTCCGAGCACATACACCGTGCCGCCGGCCGGCAGCACCCGCCGGATCTCGTTCAGCGTCTCGCTCGGCAGCGTCTTCGGCTGCGTCAGCAGCAGCGGGCCGTTGGCCTTGGAAGCCAGCGGCACTCCGGCCAGCGCGTCGGGGAAGGCGTCGCCGCGGGCCAGCACGACGGCCTGCGCGCGCTTGCGCCCGGTCTTGTCGCCGCCGGCGTCGGCCCACACCGACTGGGACACCGCGACGCCGGTGGCGTACCGGTCGGCGCCGGACTCGCGGGACACCACGGCGTGACCGACCACCGGCGGGTACACGCCGAATCCGTAGACCACGCCGGTGTAGTTGCCGACGTACACCCGGTTGCCGTCGGTGACCGGGGTGGAGAACTTGGTCGCGCTGCCGACCGGCGCGCTGTAGAGCTTCTGCAGGTTCCCGTTGGCGTCCGGAACGGCGTTGTACGCAGTCAGCTGGGCCGGCGCGCCGGTGGTGCCCTCGGTGGTCGGGTCGACCGTCCACACCACACCGCTGCCCGAAGCGGTGCCGTCGGAGGTGACGACCGGCGAGGCGGCGAAGTACCCGAAGGTGTTCGAGCTGGTGCCGGTCTGGGTCAGCTGGGGCTTGCCGGTGCTGTCGACGCCCGCCTTCAGCGCTCGCAGCGGGCTGTTGAGTCCGATGTCGTAGACGTAGCCGCCGTCGCCGCCGTAGACCGCCTCGCGGCCCCACTGCCGGGTCGGCAGGTTCAGGACCTGGAGCGCGCCGGAGTCGTCGGTCGTCCGACCGCCCAGGTTGTCCCGGTTGAGCAGGAACAGCCGGCCGTCCTTGCCCTGCTGCACCAGCGTGCGCTGCACGGTCGACTTGGGGCCGAAGAAGCCGTCGGGCAGCCCGGTCGGCGAGCCGCTGCCCAGGTCGGCGTCGGTCGTGCCGAGCACGTCGGCGTTGGCGGGGCTGAAGAAGTCCACCGGAGTCAGGCTCTTGTCGGCGTTCACATGCAGCCGGATCACGGAGTCGCCGAGGGTGGCCGGCGGGTTGTTGCCCGGGCCGAGGGCCGGGGCGTCGCCGTTGCCCGAGGTGAGCAGGATGTTGCCGTCCCCGTCCGACATCAGGGCGCCGCCGCTGGCCCAGATGCCGGCGCCGATCTTGGGATTGTCGGAGCTCTCCATGCTGTCGGTCCACATGGTGGTCTGCTTCGCGGTCGCGGTGTCGATCCCGACGACGTAGCCGCGGTAGCCCTGGGCCGGAGCCGGCGGGTTCAGGGCGCAGTGGTCGCCGAAGCCGGCGTAGACGACGCCGTCCAGCAGGAGCAGGCCGGGGCGCTGCATCTGGTACTCGGAGTTGAAGGTGTTGCTCGGGTCGTTGGTCGGCGAGCCGCCGATCTTGACCGGGAAGCCCGGCTTCTCCGCGCCGGTGGCCGGGTCGACCGCGTGCATGAACCAACTCGGGTGCTGCATGTCCGGGTCGTTCTGCTTGTCGGTGAAGTACAGCGCGTTGGTCGCCGGGTCGTACACCGGGGAACTCGTGATGCCGACCGTGGGGGTCAGGTCGTTGCAGCCGATCGCCTGCGGTGCCGGCCAGGCCGGGCCGACGTTGCGGCGCCACTTGATGGCGCCGGTCACCGGGTCCAGGCCGTAGACGTTGTTGTTCTCGTTGGCCACGATCAGGGTGCCGTTGATGACCGCCGGCTCGGCGAATATGTGGCCGGTGTCCGGGGTGCCGTCGGCGTTGGTGAGCTGGGTGGCGAAGGTCTGGCCGAAGTTCGTCGCGACGTTGTAGGGACTGAGTCCGGGCTCGTTGGAGTCCCAGCCGTCCCGCAGGTTGCCGGAGGACATGGTCGGCGTGTCGGCGTGGGCGGAGATCGCGGGGACCAGCCCGACCCCGGCGCCCATGATCGAGCCGACGGCCCCCAGCGTGAGAGCCCGCCGCTGTGCTGATGTCCTCACTGTTCCCCCTACCGTCGACAAGTGAACGCAGCAGTCTTCCGCCAGTGCTGACGGCCTGTCAAACCTATGCGATCGCGTATGAACAACACAGAGTATGGACCATTTCGCCGGACGCCCTGATCCGGGGTCCTTTCGGTCCCGTCACGACTCGGTCTCGGTCCGGACCGGTTGTCCGATAGGCCCGGTTCACGGCCCGGTGCATGTCCCGGTTCACAGCCTCGCTCACGGCCCCGCGGTCTGCCACGGCTGGAACGGCTGGTCCGGTCCGGGCCGGGTGGCCACCGACAGCCGGCCGTGGACGTCGATGACCGCGACGTCGGTCCGCCCGGTGGAGTCCGAGGCGATCCCCGCCGATCCGATGGCGTTCCCGCCGATCCGCGTCCAGGACGGCGCGAAACTCTTGTCCGGCGCCTCCTCCAGAATGCTCACCGACCCGTCGAACCCGCGCCCGGCCAGGATCAGCGTGCCGCCGGCCGCCGGGTCCTTCAGGTGCGCGGTCGGGGTGGCGACGAAGTCCGCCCCGCCCAGCCCGGTCGCCGTGCTCCACACGCCCTTGGTCTGCGATCTGAGCATCGTGACACCGGCACCCGGGGTCTGACAGAACACTGCGATGCCCGCGGTGTCGCGGACCGCCACCGGCGCCGACACCACCTGCACGTTCGGCAGCTGCGGGTCCGCCACCAGCGGACCACCCGAGGTCACCTGCGGCCAGCGCACCAGCTGGCACACCGCCGGCGCCGTACCGGCCGGACCGTCCGGCGACACCATCGTCGCGGCGAACATCTCCGCGCCCCGGTCCTTGGTGGCGATCGCCGAGGGCACGTCGACCAGGTCGGCCTGCCCGACCTGGGTCCACGGCTGCCAAGCGTCCTTGTCCAGGGTGCGGGCGTAGAGGAAGCCGTCGCTGGCCTGGGTGCCGACCTGCACGGTGTTCGCGGACGTCACGGCGGCGAACGGCGGGCCCGGGAACGCCTCCCGCCACGGCTCGTCGGTCTTGGTCCCGGCGTCCGGCCCCGGCGCGCCGAGGCTCTGCCAGGGCTCGAACTCGCCCCCGGGCTGCCCCTGCACCGTGGTGGTGATCTCACCGGTGTTGGTCGTGACGTCGATGACCAACGCGAACAACCGGATCCGGCCGTCCGGCTGCGAGATCGCCGCCATCGCCACCACACCGTCGTCCCCGCCCGGTCCCAGCGCCTCCGGCCCGCCCCACTCCGGCGCCGCGCGGTACCAGCGGATCACCTGACGGTTCAAGATGGCGAAGGCCGAGGTGGCCCCGGGGCCGTCGGGGAGCAGGACCGGCGAGGGCGGGGCCCAGCGGTAGCGCTGGGAGGGGAGGTAGACGTTGTAGTTCTTGCGGAAGATCTGGACGTTGCGGTCCTGGGTCGTGTAGGTGCTGAAGACGGAGGTCTTCGTCGCGAGCACGGCGTCGTCCAGGTTGGAGGGCAGGCTCGCGATGCCGTAGCCGACGTAGTTGACGACGGCCAGGCCGGGGGAGGCGGCGGTGATCGGCTTGGGGCCGGTGCTGCCGGCGCTGCCAGGACTGCCGGTGCTCGAACCGGAGCCGGGGCCGGAGCTCTTGCCGGCGGCGGTCCCGGGCTTCGTTGCGGTTCCCGTTCCCGTTCCAGTCCCGATACCGAGGTAGCCGCGCAACGCCAGGTCGGTGACCCGGGCGGCGGCCTCGTGGTCGAGGTTGTCACCGCCGCTGTTGCGCGCACCACGCCAGGACTGCTCGGCGTACTGCGGATCCAGGGTGCGTATCAGGCTCGGCTGGAACTGCTCCATCAGCTCGGTGAGCGTCTGGACCAACGCGTCCTTACTGTATTCGGACACTGACGTCACCGGACCGCTGTCCGGCACCAGCGTGGGGATCGTCGGGAACCGGTCGAGCAGCAGCCCCGGCAGCGCCTGGCCCTGCGCGCCGTACGCCGTGTCCCCGGAATCGGGCAGGCTCAGGAAGATCAGCCGTACCCCCGGCGTACCCACCAGCGTGGCCAACTCCGCGTGCTGCCCGGTCGAGGACGTGTACACCTCCCGCTGCCACTGGTCGGCCACCCCCATCAACGCCGCGTACGCCGCCCGCGACCCGGCCTGCCGCCCGGCCGCGAACTGGGTCCGGGTCAGCGACCCGTCCACCGCCCCGTTCGCCTCACCGGCGGTGAGGTACACGGTCGTGGTGGCGATGCCCTGCTTGATCAGATCGACGTCCGGATTCAGGAACAGCAAGTCATCATCCTGATGCGCCACGATCTGCAGCACATGCGGCGGCGCGTCGGCATCCAGCATCCGAAACCGGTGCTGCGCCTTAGCCGCGGCCCGAGGCCACGCCAGATACCCCGCGGGCACCGCCGCCGCAGCCCCCAACGCCC